>SUXG01000028.1 GCA_015061085.1 Bacteroidales bacterium | reverse complement strand
TGTTAGGTCTTAGATGCGACTGTGATGATAATAGACATAAGCATGGAGAACATGAACGTGATTATTACTATAAATCATACAATGATTATATGGTAGGAATTTATGATTCTCCTCAAGTACTACAACTTGAAATTCTTCCTAATCATAGCGGATCAGAACAAATTTTGGGTTTCTTCGTATGGGATGGTTTGCCTTCTTGTTCTGCCGGGATTAATTTCATTCAAGAGGGAGCTAAATAGTGCGGAAGTCATGTAATTAGCAAAAATAAGGAATAGTTTTCCGTAACCTAAGGAGGCCGACAGGAGAGATTAAACATCGCCCTGTCGGCTTTTTTTGTATGGCGGGTATGTCAATTGCGGCTAAAGTTTGTGGGGGGTGATAGGCGAAGACGTTAACAATGACATTAAATGACTCAAAGTCAATTCTAAATTGCAGGTCAGAAAATCTTTTTTTTGACAAAATAGTGAAAAGTTTTGTCAGTTCAGAAAAAAGTTGTACCTTTGCACGCCGATTATATCCAATCAGTGAAAAATCGGGAAATTCTAATGGTTTTTGGCCGGACGATTAGAGTGGAACGGTAAGTTAATTATTAAAACAAATTAATTAAGTGGATACTTTAAGTTACAAAACAATTTCAGCTACACCGGCAACAATCGAAAAAGAATGGGTAGTAGTTGATGCAACAGATCAAGTACTCGGTCGCCTTTGCGCAAAAGTAGCAAAGTTGCTCCGTGGTAAATACAAAACAAACTACACTCCAAACATGGACTGTGGTGACAACGTGATCATTATCAATGCAGATAAGTGCATTATGACAGGAAAGAAATTTACAGATAGAATTTACTATAGCTATACTGGTTATCCTGGTGGTCAACGTGAATGTACTCCTGAAGTTTTGATGAAAAAGTCAGAAAACAAGCACATCAAAGCAGGAAAGCATCCATTGTATTTGAAGGTTGTTAAAGGTATGCTTCCTAAGACAAAATTAGGAGCACGTCAGCTTAATAATCTTTATGTTTACAATTCTGCAGAGCATCCTCATGCAGCACAAACTCCAAAAGTAATTGATATCAATAAATTGAAATAATTAAGAGATGGAAAAAATTAATGCAATTGGTCGCCGTAAGGCAGCAGTAGCTCGCGTATATGTTAGCGAGGGTACAGGCTCAATCACAATTAACAAGCGTGCTCTTGAGGTATATTTTCCCTCTTCAATTCTTCAATATATTGTAAAGCAACCGCTTAACACACTTGAAGTTGTTGAGAAGTATGATATTAAAGTAAACCTTAAAGGTGGTGGCTACAAAGGACAGGCAGAAGCACTTCGTTTGGCTATCGCTCGCGCATTGGTTAAAATCAATCCTGAAGACAAGTCAGCACTTCGTGCAGAAGGCTTCATGACACGTGACCCACGTTCTGTAGAACGTAAGAAACCGGGTCGTCCAAAAGCTCGTAAACGTTTCCAATTCAGCAAACGTTAATATTTGCAGCTTGATCACACAAGAAAAAATAGCTTAAATAATAGGGCAGAGGGTATATTTTTTTATTTCCTCTGTCTTGTTGTTAGGCAAAATAATAATTTTGAGTTTAGTATCTAAATCTATAAGATGGACACGTTCCCTACTTATGGATTGTATTTAAAAAGAACGTAAACAAATTTTAAAAAATGGCAACACCTACATTTGAACAATTGTTGGAAGCTGGCTGTCACTTCGGCCACTTGAGAAGAAAATGGAATCCTGCAATGGCTCCTTATATTTTTATGGAGCGTAATGGTATTCACATTATCGACCTTTACAAAACAGCTGCTAAAGTTGAAGAAGCTGCTGCAGCATTGAAACAAATCGCAAAGAGCGGTAAAAAAGTGCTTTTCGTAGCTACAAAGAAGCAAGCTAAGCAAGTAATCGCAGAAAAGGCAGCATCAGTAAATATGCCATACGTTATCGAACGTTGGCCTGGTGGTATGCTTACTAACTTCCCTACTATTCGTAAGGCAGTTAAGAAGATGACTACTATCGACAAGATGACAAAAGACGGTACTTTCGACAACTTGTCAAAGCGCGAAAAACTTCAAATCACTCGTCAACGTGCAAAACTTGAAAAGACTTTGGGTTCAATTGCAGACTTGAACCGTCTTCCATCAGCACTTTTCGTAGTTGACGTATTGAAAGAACACATTGCAGTAGCCGAAGCTAATCGTCTTGGTATTCCTGTATTTGCTATCGTAGATACAAATTCAGATCCATCAAACATTGATTTCGTTATCCCAGCTAATGATGATGCATCAAAGAGTGTGGAAATCATTCTCGACACTGTATGTGCAGCAATGGCAGAAGGAATGGAAGAACGTAAGGTAGAAAAGCTTGATGCACCTGAAGAAAAGGAAGAAGATGCAGCACAAGCACCAAAGCGTCGTCGCGTTCGTCGCAACGAAGAAGCTAAGGCTGAAGAAGCAAGCGCAGAATAATTTAAACATAATAATATAAATTACAGATAAAATTATGGCAGTATCTATAGAAGACATCAAGAAACTCCGCAACATGACCGGTGCGGGTATGATGGATTGCAAAACTGCTTTGGCAGAAACTAATGGCGACATCGATGCCGCTATCGAAATAATTCGTAAGAAAGGACAAGCAGTAGCAGCTAAACGTCAAGAACGTAGCGCTTCTGAAGGTTGTGTTCTTGCAGCAGTAAAACCTGGTTTTGGTGCAATCGTAGCTCTTAAATGCGAAACAGACTTCGTAGCAAGAAACGAATCTTTTGTACAACTTACAAAAGACATTCTTGAAGTAGCTATGAATAATAACGCTAAAACTTTGGAGGAAGTTTTGAACCTTACTATCGGTGATCGTACAGTAGCTGACAAGATTACAGACGAAATCGGTAAGACAGGTGAAAAGATGGAACTCGGTGCATACGAATGTATTGAAGCTCCAACAGTAGCAGCTTACGACCACCTCGGCAATAAATTGTCAACAATTGTAGGTCTAAGCATTGAAGGCGTTGATGCAGCAATCGGTCGTGAAGTAGCAATGCAAGTTGCAGCTATGAACCCAATCGCAGCTAATCGCGAAGAAGTTCCTGCTGAAGTTGTAGCACAAGAATTGGAAATCGGTCGTGAAAAAGCACGCCAAGAAGGTAAGCCTGAAGCTATTCTTGATAAGATTGCAGAAGGTCGTCTCGGTAAGTTCTACAAGGAAACTGTTCTTATGGAACAAGAATATCACCGTGATGCAAAACTTTCAGTTGCTCAATATCTTGATTCAGAAGTTAAGGGCTTGAAAGTTACTTCATTCAAGCGTGTAAATCTTAACGCAGATTAATTTATAACCAAAATGATAATTGAAGAGTGGTTGCCCTCGTGGTAGCCACTCTTTTTATATATTTATAGTGAGCAATTAATTTTAATTTGTAAAGGATATTGACTATACGAGCTTTTTTACCTACCTTTGCGAATATATCAAATACTCAAACGAACTCATAAAATATGCTTAATAAATTATTTGGTTTAAATCCTAAGGAGACTAATGTGAAGACAGAGGTAATAGCCGGATTGACGACTTTTCTAACCATGGCGTATATTCTCGCTGTCAATCCTAATATACTATCGGCTACCGGTATGGATAGGGGTGCATTGTTCTCAACCACTGTTTTTATTTCAGCGGCTGCCACCATTCTGATGGGATTGTATGCGAAGCTTCCGTTTGCGTTGGCTCCGGGTATGGGACTTAATGCATTCTTCGCTTATACTATCTGCTTAATTATGGGTTACAGTTGGCAGTTTGCATTGACAGCGGTCTTTATTGAAGGCTTGATATTTATACTCTTGACTGTTACAAATATCAGAGAAAAGATAGTTGATGTCATTCCCGAAGCACTGAAGAAATCTATTAGTGTCGGCATCGGTATATATATCGCATTTATCGGTTTGAGTAGTGCTGAAATTGTTGTCAATAATGATGCTACACTTGTCAGTATTGGAGACCTTACTCGTGGTCCTGCGTTGCTATGTATTATAGGTATAGTGGTTTCGTCGGTGCTTCTGATCAAGAAAGTGCCGGGCGCCCTCTTGATAGGTATTATTGTAACGACGCTTATAGGGATTCCATTTGGAGTGACACAATTCAATGGTGTGATAAGTGTCCCTCCATCTGTGGAGCCAATTTTATGTAAATTCGATTGGGCGAAGATATTCACTCCGGAGATGTTTGTTATCGTATTCACTCTGCTCTTTGTCGATCTTTTTGATACAATAGGCACGCTCATAGGAGTGGCTACACGCGCCGGTATGATTAAGAATGGCAAGATACCTCGCCTCAAACAAGCATTTATGGTTGATGCTTTGGCAACCACGAGTGGAGCTATAATGGGCACTAGTACAGTGACGACATATGTCGAAAGTGCAGCCGGTGTCGAGCAGGGAGGACGTAGTGGGTTGACAGCATTTGTATGTGGTCTTTGCTTTTTGGTGTCGTTATTCTTTGCTCCACTTTTTCTTTCCATTCCATCAGCAGCAACAGCACCGGTGCTCGTGCTTGTTGGTGTGATGATGATGTCGTCAGTAGTCGAAATCAACTTTCGTGAATATTCCGAAGCTATACCGGCATTTATCTGTTTTGTTATGATGCCGCTTTGTTACAGCATCTCCGATGGTATCGTGCTCGGTATGCTCAGTTATGTTATAATAAACTTATGTGCCGGAAAGTATAATAAACTCAGTATAGGGATGTATATTCTCTCTGCTTTCTTCTTGCTGAAATTCCTGGTCTAAACTCAGAATGGAGGCTTGCTTAAGTTGGTAGATTGTTGAGATTTTTTTTGAATGGTGTCTTGCACGATATTGTGATAACTGAAATATGAGTTTGTAATTAGTTATATTTTGTTAAAGATTAGTGCTGTATGTGATTTTTTTTGCTATTTTTGCAGTTTAATATAAATATGGTCAAATTTTAAATGATATATCAATGTGTGGCATTGTAGGTTATATAGGCAATGGTAATGTATATGATATTCTAATTAATGGTTTAAAAAGATTGGAATATAGAGGGTATGATAGTGCAGGTATTGCATTGGTATCAGAATCCGGAGATTTGAATGTCTATAAAACGGTGGGGAAGGTTAGTAATCTTGAAAACTTTTGTGCCGGTAAGAACACAGATGCAAAATTAGGGATAGCGCATACTCGATGGGCAACACATGGCGAACCATGTGATAATAATGCGCATCCTCATTTTAGTGAAGATGGTAATTTGGCAATTGTGCATAATGGTACGATTGAAAATTATCAGTTGCTTAAAGATGCTTTGTCAGAGCATGGGTGCAAGTTTTATACAGAAACGGATACTGAGGTTTTAGTTCAGCTTATTGAATATATTAAAAATGAAAATAAGTGTGAATTGATTGATGCTGTAAGAAGTGCATTAAAGCAAGTCATAGGTGCTTATGCTATAGCAGTGGTCGAAAAAAACAACCCAAATCAGATAATAGCTGCACGAAAAAGTAGTCCGTTAGTAGTCGGTATAGGAGAGGATGAAGTGTTTCTTGGCTCTGATGGTACTCCTTTTGTAGAATACACTAAAGATGTGGTCTATGTAAAAGATGAGGAGATTGTTATTATCAGACGTGGAGAGCCGTTGAAATTGGTTGATTTTGATAATAAAGAGTCAAAAGTGAATGTTGATAGGCTTCAATTGAGTATATCTCAGTTGGAAAAAGGTGGTTATCCTCATTTTATGCTTAAAGAGATTTTTGAGCAACCGATTACATTGACTGATTGTATTCGTGGCAGAGTTGTTAATGCCGGAGAACATGTGATGTTGAATGGCGTTTTCTCAAATATAGATAAATTTAAGGAAGTCAATAGGATAATAATAGTTGCATGTGGAACGTCATGGCATGCTTCATTGCTTGGAAAGAGTTTGATTCAAGATATGTGTCAAATTGCGGTGGAAGTAGAATATGCAAGCGAATTTCGTTATTCAAATCCTGTAATAACGGATAAGGATATTGTAATAGCAGTATCTCAATCGGGAGAAACTGCTGATACTTTGGCAGCAATACAAATTGCGCGTCAAAAAGGAGCCTTTGTGTATGGAATAAGCAATGTAGTAGGGTCTTCTATTCCGAGAGAGACTGATAGTGGAACATATATTCATGTTGGTCCTGAAATCGGTGTTGCTTCGACAAAAGCGTTTACGGGTCAGGTAATGGTGTTTACAATGTTGGCGTTGTCTGTTGCTAAGATAAAAAATACATTGTCGGATGAAACGATAAGAACTTTGGTGAATTGGATTTTGAAAATTCCAAGTTTGGTGACAGAAACGTTGAATTTGGATGATCAAATTAAGCGCTTGTCGCTGATATATACTTATGCTCGCAATTTTATGTATTTGGGTAGAGGTTATAGTTATCCGGTTGCGTTGGAAGGAGCGCTAAAATTGAAGGAAATTTCGTATATTCATGCAGAAGGTTATCCTGCAGCAGAAATGAAACATGGTCCGATAGCATTAATAGATAGTGAAATGCCTACAGTGATTATTGCACCCAAGGATCATTTGTATGAAAAAATAGTTAGTAATGTGCAACAAATAAAATCTCGAGGAGGCTCAATAATCGCAATCGTGACAAAGGGTGATACTGTGATAAAAGAATTGGCAGATCATGTGTTGGAGGTGCCGGAAGTGCCGGAGTGTTTGACTCCGATAATAACATCGATCCCATTGCAGTTATTATCATATTATATAGCGGTAAATAGGGGTAAGGATGTGGATATGCCACGAAATTTGGCAAAATCTGTAACGGTAGAGTGATTTTTTTTGAAAAATATTTTGTCATATTAAAATTAATGTCTATCTTTGCATCCGATTTGAGATACACGCTGTGAATCTCAGGTTAAAAATATGACAAGCCTCTTTAGCTCAGTTGGCCAGAGCACGTGATTTGTAATCTCGGGGTCGTTGGTTCGAATCCGACAAGAGGCTCAAAGTTAGGGCGAATACCAGAGTGGCCAAATGGGGCAGACTGTAAATCTGCTGGCTTATGCCTTCGGTGGTTCGAATCCATCTTCGCCCACGCTTCTCTTTAGAAGAGAATTGCGGAAGTAGCTCAGTCGATAGAGCATCAGCCTTCCAAGCTGAGGGTCGCGGGTTTGAGCCCCGTCTTCCGCTCAATTTTTTTAAATCGCCCATATAGCTCAGGGGTAGAGCACTTCCTTGGTAAGGAAGAGGTCGCGGGTTCAAATCCCGCTATTGGCTCTTAAAAATCTTCTCGACAGAAATTAGTTAAAAATATTAATCAATAAACATAGCAAAGAATTATGGCTAAAGAAAAATTTGACAGATCGAAACCGCACGTAAACATCGGTACTATCGGTCACGTTGACCACGGTAAGACAACTCTTACTGCTGCTATTACTCAAGTATTGGCAAAGAAAGGTCTTTCAGAAATGCGTTCTTTCGACTCAATCGATAACGCTCCAGAAGAAAAAGAACGTGGTATCACTATCAATACTTCACACGTAGAGTATCAAACAGCTAATCGTCACTATGCTCACGTAGACTGTCCGGGTCACGCCGACTACGTTAAGAACATGGTTACTGGTGCAGCTCAGATGGATGGTGCAATTATCGTGTGTGCTGCAACAGATGGTCCTATGCCACAAACTCGCGAACACGTTCTTCTCGCTCGTCAGGTAAACGTTCCACGTCTTGTTGTATTCTTGAACAAGTGTGACATGGTTGACGATGAAGAAATGCTCGAACTCGTTGAAATGGATATGCGTGAGCTTCTTTCTAAATATGAATTCGATGGTGATAATACTCCTATCGTTCGTGGTTCAGCTCTTGGTGCACTTAACGGTGAACCAGAATGGGAAGATAAAGTAATGGAACTTATGGATGCTGTTGATAATTGGGTTCCACTACCTCCACGTGATATCGATAAACCATTCCTTATGCCTGTTGAAGACGTATTCTCTATCACTGGTCGTGGTACAGTTGCTACAGGTCGTATCGAAACTGGTATCATCAAAGTTGGTGATGAAGTACAAATCCTCGGTCTTGGTGCAGATATGAAGTCAGTTGTAACTGGTGTTGAAATGTTCCGTAAACTTCTTGATCAAGGTGAAGCTGGTGACAACGTAGGTCTTCTTCTTCGTGGTATCGACAAGAACGAAATCCGTCGTGGTATGGTAATTTGCCACCCAGGAAAGGTTCAACCACACGATCACTTCAAAGCACAAGTTTACGTTTTGAAGAAAGAAGAAGGTGGTCGTCACACACCATTCCACAATAAATATCGTCCACAATTCTACATCCGTACACTTGACGTAACAGGTGAGATTACTCTTCCTGCTGGTGTAGAAATGGTAATGCCTGGTGACAACGTAGAAATCGAAGTTAAGTTGATTACTCCGGTAGCATGTGATGCTGGTCTACGTTTCGCAGTTCGTGAAGGTGGTCGTACAGTAGGTTCTGGTCAGATTACACAAATCATCGAAGACTAATTAAAATACTAAATATAGAGAGTTTCGGATTAATGAAACTCTCTAATACACGGGAATAGCTCAGTCGGTAGAGCACTGGTCTCCAAAACCAGGTGTCGGGAGTTCGAGCCTCTCTTCCCGTGCTAATTTTTGAATGAATATGAAACTACTAAATGATATCAAGGAATCTTATAATGAATTGGTTTATAAGGTGTCTTGGCCAACTCAAAAGCAATTGATCAGCAGTGCTGTATTGGTGTTGATAGCTTCCATCATCATCTCCTTATTTATATGGCTAGTTGATACAGGCTTTAGTAAGTTAATGGAATTGGTTTACAGCCTATAATTTTAAAGTTGGACGTCGATGGCTGAGAATAAAAAAGAATGGTACGTATTACGTGCTATCTCGGGAAAGGAATCTAAGGTTAAGGAAGTTCTTGATGCAGCAATTAAGAATACGGATCTTGGAAAATACGTTTCACAGGTATTGATTCCGACAGAAAAGATTTTTACTACGCGCAATGGCAAAAAGGTGTTGAAAGAGCGCACACTTTATTCTGGATATGTCTTTGTAGAGGCAGATCTTCAGGGAGAAGTGATACATGAGCTTAGAAATACTACTAATGTCATTGATTTTTTGCGTGGTAGAACAAAAGGTAGTATGCCAGAGCCTCTTCGTGAAAGTGAGGTGCGTCGAATGTTGGGCGCAGTTGACGATTTGCAGGAGCCAGTTGAAGAAAATGTCAATGAGTATATCGTTGGCGAGCCGGTCAAAGTTACATTTGGTCCGTTCAGTGGTTTTTGTGGCGTAATTAAGGAGGTTAATAACGAAAAGAAGAAGTTGAAGGTCGAAGTTAAAATCTTTGGTCGACCAACTGATTTGGAGTTGGAAAATTCACAAGTAGAGAGAGAATAATACAGTGGTTACGCACAAGTAGAAATTTTCTCAAATAGTTAAATCAACTAAAAAACAAAAAAGAAATGGCAAAAGAAATTGCTGGACAGATCAAATTGCAGATTAAGGGTGGAGCAGCAAATCCATCACCCCCGGTAGGACCGGCACTTGGTTCTAAGGGTATCAACATCATGGAATTTTGTAAGCAATTCAATGCCCGCACTCAAGACAAGGCAGGTAAGGTACTTCCTGTTGTAATCACTTACTACTCAGATAAGAGTTTTGATTTTGTAGTTAAGACTCCACCAGTAGCAGTACAACTCAAAGAAGTTGCAAAATTGAAAAGTGGTTCAGCTCAACCTAACCGTAACAAGGTGGCTGAGATAACTTGGGAGCAGGTAAAGGCTATTGCCGAAGACAAAATGCCTGATTTGAACTGTTTTACTTTAGACTCAGCAATGCGTATGGTTGCTGGTACAGCGAGAAGTATGGGTATCACCGTTAAAGGGGCATTCCCTGAATTAAACTAATAAACTTCAATTGAAATGAGTAAACTTACAAAAAATCAAAAGATTGCTTTGTCGAAGATTGAAGCTGGGAAGACTTACACTTTGGCGGAAGCCGCAGAAAAGGTAAAAGAAATCACTTTCACCAAATTTGATGCGTCATTCGATATCGATGTACGTCTCGGTGTTGATCCTCGTAAAGCAGATCAAATGGTACGTGGTGTAGTATCATTGCCGAATGGTACAGGAAAAGAAGTACGAGTGCTTGTACTTTGTAATCCTGATGCTGAGGCTGCAGCAAAAGAAGCTGGTGCAGACTATGTGGGTCTTGATGAATATATCGAGAAAATAAAAGGTGGTTGGACAGATGTTGATGTAATCATCACACAACCGGCTATCATGGGTAAAATCGGTGCGTTGGGTCGTATCCTCGGTCCTCGTGGTTTGATGCCTAACCCAAAGAGTGGCACAGTAACTATGGATGTTGCTAAGGCTGTTAAAGAAGTTAAACAAGGTAAGATTGACTTCAAGGTTGATAAGAACGGTATCGTTCACGCGTCAATCGGTAAAGTATCTTTCTCTGCTGAAAAGATGGTAGAAAATGCTAAGGAGTTTATCAATACATTGATTAAATTGAAACCTGCGACAGCTAAGGGTACATATATAAAGAGTATTTATCTTTCAAGTACAATGAGCCCTGGTATTAAGGTAGATACCAAGACTATTGTTGAATAATTAAAAAGGAATTAAGATGAAAAAGGAAGATAAGGCTCAGGTAATAGAAATGATCGGTAACACATTGTCACAATACAGTGCTGTTTACTTGACACAAACACAAGGTCTCGATGCAGAAAAGACAAGCGCATTGCGTCGTGCGTGTTTCAAGGGTGATATCAAGATGCTTTGCGTTAAGAACACACTCCTTAAAGAAGCATTCAAGAATAGTGATGTAGATTATAGTGGTCTTTATGACTTGTTGCATGGAGAAACAACGCTTTTGTTAAGCAATGTTGGTAATGCACCGGCAAAGCTTATCAAGAATTTCCGTAAGAAAGATGACACACTTCCAATGTTGAAGGGTGCATACGTGGAAGAATCAGTATACGTTGGCGAAGATCAGTTAGAGGTTTTGGCCAATATCAAGAGCAAAAACGAACTCATTGCGGATGTTATTGCATTGTTGCAATCGCCTGCTAAGAATGTCGTATCAGCACTTCAATCAGGTGGTAATAAGTTGCATGGCATCTTAGAAACACTCTCTAACAAATAATTAAACAAAATTAGTAACAAATAAAACTACAAATAAAATGGCAGATTTGAAAGCTTTTGCAGAACAATTAGTTAACTTAACAGTTAAGGAAGTAAACGAACTTGCTCAAATTTTGAAAGATGAGTATGGTATTGAACCAGCAGCTGCAGCAGTAGCGGTAGCAGCAGGTCCTGCAGCAGGTGGTGCTGCAGCAGCTGAAGAAAAGACAGATTTCGATGTAATCTTGAAGTCAGCTGGCGCAAGCAAACTTGCAGTTGTTAAACTTGTAAAAGAACTTACAGGTCTTGGCTTGAAAGAAGCAAAGGATCTTGTAGATGGTGCTCCTAGCACAGTAAAAGAAGCTCTTCCTAAAGGTGAAGCTGAAGGCTTGAAGAAGCAATTGGAAGAAGCTGGTGCTGAAGTAGAACTTAAATAATATTACCCCTTTCGGGAGATAAGGTTAAGAACGATCTAATCGCTCTTAACCTTTTTCGCTTATATAGTGATTTTTAGTAATCTTTAATGTCTGTTAACATAAATTAGCACAACATTAAGAAAGTCTCTTCTCAAAATTAATAATTAAAATACATCCCAAATGTCAGTATCTTTAAATGATAAACCGCGCGTAAACTTTGGTTCTGTCAAGAATCCGCTACCATTTCCGGATTTTCTTGAAGTCCAATTGAAGTCGTTTCGCGATTTTCTCCAGCTCGACACTCCCCCGGAGAATAGAAAGAATGAGGGACTATACAAAGTGTTTGCAGAGAATTTCCCAATAGCGGATACTCGTAATAACTTTGTGTTGGAGTTTTTGGATTATTACATTGATCCGCCTCGTTATACAATAGATGAATGTCTTGAAAGAGGTTTAACATATAGTGTACCTTTAAAGGCAAAGTTGAAACTTTATTGTACCGATCCTGATCATGAGGATTTTGATACAGTGATTCAGGATGTATATTTAGGACCTATTCCATATATGACTGCTCAGGGTACGTTTGTAATTAACGGTGCTGAGCGTGTAGTCGTTTCGCAACTTCACAGATCTCCGGGTGTGTTCTTTGGTCAAAGTACGCATGCTAATGGTACGAAGTTGTATTCGGCTCGTATTATTCCTTTCCGCGGATCGTGGATCGAATTTGCTACTGACATCAATAATGTCATGTATGCTTACATTGATAGAAAGAAGAAATTGCCTGTGACAACATTGTTGCGTGCAATCGGTCTTGAAAGTGATAAGGATATTATTGAGATTTTTGATCTTGCTGAAGAAATTAAGGTTAATAAGACAAATCTTAAGAAGGCAGTCGGTAGAAAATTAGCTGCACGTGTTCTTAATTCGTGGATTGAGGACTTTGTAGATGAAGATACCGGTGAAGTTGTTTCAATTGAACGTAACGATGTTGTAGTTGATCGTGAAACAGTTCTTTTGGAAGAACACATCGACGCGATAATTGAGTCAGGAGCTCAAACAGTGTTGTTGCAGAAAGAGACTGTAAATTCTACAGACTATTCAATTATCTTCAATACGCTCCAAAAGGACTCAAGTAATAGTGAAAAAGAAGCTATTCAATATATTTATAGACAACTTCGTAATGCGGAGCCACCGGATGACGCTTCTGCACGTGAAGTTATCATTAACTTATTCTTTAGCGAAAAGAGATATGACCTTGGAGAGGTTGGTCGCTATAGAATCAATAATAAGTTGGAGTTGGATACTCCGATTGATGTACGTGTATTGACACGTGAGGATATTATCGCGATCATTAAGTATTTGATAGAGCTTATCAATGCGAAATCAGATGTCGATGATATTGACCACTTGAGCAACCGTCGCGTGCGTACAGTTGGTGAGCAACTCTACAATCAATTCGGCGTGGGATTGGCAAGAATGTCTCGTACAATTCGTGAGCGTATGAATGTGCGTGATAATGAAGTGTTCACACCGATTGATTTGATTAATGCAAAGACAATTTCATCTGTAATCAATACGTATTTCGGAACTAATGCGTTGTCTCAGTTCATGGACCAAACTAATCCACTTGCAGAGATTACACACAAGCGTCGTATGTCGGCGTTAGGTCCTGGTGGTTTGTCGCGTGAGCGTGCCGGTTTCGAGGTTCGTGACGTTCACTACACTCACTATGGTCGTCTTTGTCCGATTGAGACACCGGAAGGTCCGAACATTGGTTTGATTTCATCTCTTTGCGTTTATGCAAAAATCAACAACTTGGGCTTTATCGAAACTCCATATAGAAAAGTGGAAGACGGTAAGGTGAACTTAAATAATGATGAAGTAATCTATTTGACAGCTGAGGTCGAAGAAGGTAAAATTATCGCTCAGGGTAATGCCCCATTGAACGATGATGGTACATTTATTCGACCGAAAGTGAAGGCTCGTCTTGATGCCGACTTCCCAATCGTATTGCCTGGTGAAGTAGAATTGATGGACGTAGCTCCAATTCAGATTGCTTCTATTGCAGCGTCTTTGATTCCTTTCTTGGAGCATGACGATGCTAACCGTGCATTGATGGGTTCTAACATGATGCGCCAAGCTGTTCCTTTGATTCGTTCTGAAGCTCCGATTGTGGGTACAGGTATTGAGGGTCAGTTGATTAAGGATTCTCGCACTCAAATCACTGCTGAAGGTGCCGGTGTAATAGAATATGTTGATGCAACGACAATTCGTATTAAATATGATCGCACTGAAGATGAGGACTATGTTGCGTTCGAAAGTTCAGTGAAGAATTATAATATCCCTAAATTCCGCCGTACAAACCAAGGAACAACTATTGACCTTCGTCCAATATGTAATGTCGGACAAAGAGTCGAAAAGGGAGATATTCTTACCGAGGGTTATTCAACTGAAAAGGGAGAATTGGCTTTAGGCCGAAACCTTAAGGTTGCGTTTATGCCTTGGAAGGGTTATAACTATGAGGATGCTATTGTTCTTAATGAACGTATGGTTCGTGAGGATATTTTGACATCTGTGCATGTAGATGAATATACTTTGGAAGTTCGCGAGACAAAACGTGGAATGGAAGAGTTGACATCAGATATTCCAAATGTAAGCGAAGAAGCTACTAAGGACCTTGATGAAAGAGGTATCATTCGTGTCGGTGCATACGTTGTTCCGGGTGATATTATGATTGGTAAGATCACACCGAAGGGCGAAAGCGATCCTACACCGGAAGAAAAATTGTTGCGTGCTATCTTTGGTGATAAAGCCGGAGATGTGAAGGATGCTTCATTGAAGGCTTCTCCATCGTTGAAGGGTGTTGTAATAGGTACAAACCTATTCTCTCGTGCAATTAAGAAGCGTGGTGCAAAAGCAAATGCTCAATTGCCAATTTTGGATGAAGAATATGCTGAAAAACAGGCTGCTTTGAAGGCTGTCTTGATTGAAAAATTACAAACAATTACAGCTGGTCAGGTTTCGCAAGGTGTCAAGGACTTTATCGGCGTTGACATCATCTCTAAAGGAGTTAGTTTCGACGGATTTAATTTCGGAACAATCAATTATGAGACAATAAACTTAAGCAAATGGACTGCAGATGAGCGTGTCAACAATATGGTTGCAACCCTAATCACAAACTATTTGCGCAAGTCAAAAGAAATTGATAGCGAGTTGCGTCGTAAGAAATTTGATATTTCAATTGGTGATGAGTTGCCATCAGGCATAATGCAAATGGCAAAAGTATATATCGCTAAGAAGCGTAAGATCGGTGTCGGTGATAAGATGGCGGGACGTCACGGTAACAAGGGTATTGTGTCAAGAGTTGTTCGTCAAGAGGATATGCCATTCCTTGAAGATGGAACACCTGTTGATATCGTACTTAACCCACTTGGTGTGCCTTCTCGTATGAACTTGGGTCAGATTTTTGAAACTGTTCTAGGATGGGCAGGAAGAGAGTTGGGCGAAAAGTTTGCTACACCGATTTTTGACGGAGCGACATTAGACGACTTGAATGAGTGGACAGATAAAGCGGGTATCCCACGTTTTGGTAAGACATATCTTTATGATGGTGGTACAGGCGATCGTTTCGACCAACCTGCAACAGTGGGTGTGATTTATATGCTTAAGCTTGGTCACATGGTTGAAGATAAGATGCACGCACGTTCAATCGGTCCTTACTCATTGATTACACAGCAGCCTCTTGGAGGTAAAGCACAATTTGGTGGTCAACGTTTCGGGGAAATGGAAGTTTGGGCGCTTGAAGCATTCGGCGCAGCACACATTCTCCAAGAAATTTTGACAATCAAGAGTGATGATGTGGTCGGAAGAAGCAAGGCTTATGAGGCAATTGTCAAAGGCGATTCTATGCCAAATCCGGGCATACCTGAGTCTTTGAATGTATTGTTGCATGAACTTCGCGGACTTGGTCTTAGCATAACAATGGATTAAAAAAACGACGTAAAGAAACATTAATATGGCTTTCAGAAGAGATAATAAAATAAAGAGCAACTTCTCGAAAATCACAATCAGTTTGGCATCGCCGGAGGAGATTAAAGAGAAGTCAAGTGGTGAAGTATTGAAGCCTGAGACAATCAACTATCGCACATATAAGCCTGAACGTGATGGCTTGTTCTGTGAAAAGATATTTGGCCCTGTCAAGGATTATGAGTGCCACTGCGGTAAGTACAAGAGAATACGCTATAAAGGTATTGTCTGCGATCGTTGCGGTGTAGAAGTCACTGAAAAGAAAGTGCGTCGTGAACGTATGGGGCATATCGAATTGGTCGTACCGGTAGCTCATATCTGGTATTTCCGTTCTTTGCCAAACAAGATCGGTTATCTTCTCGGTCTTCCATCAAAGAAGCTTGATGCAGTAATCTATTATGAAAGATATGTTGTCATCAATCCGGGTAATCGTGAAGATGTTCAAAAGTTTGATCTTTTAGCAGAAGAAGAATATCTGAAGATAATGGATGAACTTCCGGAAAGCAATCGCTATTTGGAAGATTCAGATCCTAACAAGTTTGTTGCAAAGATGGGTGCAGAAGCAATCTATGATTTGCTTTTGGATATTGACCTGGATGCTCTATCATACGAATTGCGCCACCGTGCAAATACCGATGGGTCGCAACAACGTAAGACAGAAGCATTGAAGCGACTCCAAGTGGTGGAATCATTCCGCGTCTCACGCAATACAAACCGTCCTGAATGGATGATTCTTAAGGCAGTGCCGGTTATTCCACCGGAATTGCGTCCGCTTGTACCGCTTGATGGTGGTCGTTTTGCGACATCAGACTTGAATGATTTATATCGCAGAGTAATTATACGTAACAATCGTCTTAAACGTTTGATCGAAATTCAGGCTCCTGAGGTGATTTTGCGTAATGAAAAGCGTTTGTTGCAAGAAGCTGTTGACTCATTGCTTGACAACTCTCGCAAATCAAGCGCAGTGAAATCAGATGTTAACCGTCCATTGAAATCACTTTCAGACAGTTTGAAAGGTAAGCAAGGACGTTTCCGTCAGAACCTTCTTGGTAAGCGTGTCGATTATTCAGCTCGTTCGGTAATTGTCGTCGGTCCTGAATTGAAGATGCACGAATGTGGTATTCCTAAATTGATGGCTGCCGAATTGTATAAGCCATTTATCATCAGAAAACTCATCGAGCGTGGCATCGTAAAAACAGTGAAGAGTGCGAAAAAAATTGTCGATCGCAAAGAACCGGTGGTATGGGATATCCTTGAACACGTAATGAAGGGTCATCCTGTGTTGCTTAACCGTGCTCCGACACTTCACCGTCTCGGTATCCAGGCGTTCCAGCCAAAGATGATTGAAGGTAAGGCTATTCAGTTGCACCCATTGGCATGTACAGCCTTCAATGCCGACTTCGATGGTGACCAGATGGCTGTTCACTTGCCACTTGGCAACGAAGCGATTTTGGAAGCGCAAATGCTCATGCTCGGTGCTCACAACATCTTGAACCCTGCGAATGGTGCGCCTATTACTGTGCCTTCTCAGGACATGGTTCTTGGTCTTTACTATATCACAAAACTACGTAGTGGCGACAAGGGCGAGGGTACAATTTTCTACGGTCCGGAAGAAGCTGAAATCGCTTACAACGAAGGTCGTGTGACTCTCCATGCTCCTGTGACTATATATGTTGACGATGTCGATGCAGAAGGAAATCCTATAAAGGTGCTTAAAGAGCAGACTTCTGTGGGTCGCGTATTGTTCAATCAATTCGTGCCTAAAGAAATCGGTTATGTTAACGAAATCATCTCTAAGAAATCACTTCGTAACATCATCAGCAAGGTGATTAAGACTTGTGGTGTGACACGTTCTGCTCAATTCCTTGATGATATCAAGAACTTGGGTTACAAGATGGCGTTTAGAGGTGGTCTTTCATTCAACCTTGGCGACGTAATTATTCCAAAGGAAAAAGAAGAATATGTAGCCGATGGTTATGCACAAGTGGAAGAGGTGATGAACAACTATCAAATGGGTTTCATCACAGCAAACGAACGTTACAACCAGGTTATCGATATTTGGACACACGTCAACTCTAAGCTTGCCGACACATTGATGAAGCAGATGAAAGAAGACCAAAAAGGTTTCAATTCTGTCTATATGATGCTTGATTCAGGTGCCCGTGGTTCTAAGGACCAGATTCGTCAGCTTTCAGGTATGCGTGGTCTTATGGCTAAACCTCAAAAGAGTGGTTCTGAGGGTGGTCAGATTATCGAAAACCCTATCTTGGCAAACTTTAAAGAAGGTCTGTCAGTGCTTGAGTACTTTATCTCTACTCACGGTGCGCGTAAAGGTCTTGCCGATACTGCGTTGAAGACTGCCGATGCAGGTTATTTGACACGTCGTCTTGTCGATGTAGCTCACGATGTTATTATCACAGAAGATGACTGTGGAACGCTTCGCGGTCTTGTATGCACAGAAATTAAGAATAATGAAGAAGTTGTCGCTTCGTTGAGCGAACGTATCTTAGGTCGTGTGTCTGTTCATGATATTGTGGACCCATACACTAACGAATTGATAGTCGCTGCCGGAGAGGAAATCAACGAAGTCGCAGCTGAAAGGATAGAAAAATCACCGATCGAGTCGGTAGAAATTCGTTCAGTATTGACATGTGAATCGAAGAAAGGCGTATGTGCTAAATGTTATGGTCGCAACCTTGCCAACCACCGTATGGTTCAGAAAGGAGAATCTGTCGGCGTAATCGCAGCACAATCAATCGGTGAGCCGGGTACACAGTTGACACTTCGTACGTTCCACGTCGGTGGTGTTGCCGGTAACGTGGCTGCTGTCAAGGACGTGACATCACGCTATGACGGACGTCTTGAAATTGATGAACTTCGTACAGTCAAAGATGCTGAGGGCGGAAATATCGTTGTCGGTCGTATGGCTGAAATGCGTATCGTTGAGCCTAAGTCGGGAATGGTGCTTACGACTGCCAATATCCCTTATGGATCGAAACTCTTCTTCGAGAGTGGTGCCAATGTGCATAAGGGCGATATGATTTGCGAATGGGACCCATTCAACGCAGTAATCGTCAGCGAAGAAAAGGGTAAGGTTAAGTTCGAAAATGTCGTTGAAGGTGTGACTTATCGTGTCGAAGCCGACGAAGCGACAGGTCTCCGCGAAAAGATCATGACAGAATCGAAAGACCGTACAAAAGTGCCTGAAGCTCACATCGTCGATAGTGATGGAAACATCATGCGTACATATTCATTGCCGGTAGGAGCTCACTTGCTAATTGAAGACGGTGAAGAATTGAAGCCGGGTCAGGTGTTTGTGAAGATTCCACGTGCTGCAGGTAGCGCAGGTGACATCACCGGTGGTCTTCCTCGCGTTACAGAGTTGTTTGAAGCTCGTAACCCGTCTAACCCTGCTGTTGTCAGCGAAATCGATGGTGAAGTGGAATTTGGCAAAATCAAGCGTGGTAATCGCGAAATCAGCGTAACATCCAAGCTCGGTGAAGTCAAGAAATATCTTGTGCCATTGTCAAAGCAAATCCTTGTACAAGAAAACGACTACGTTCGCGCCGGTACTCCGCTTTCTGATGGTGCTGTGACTCCAAGCGACATCCTTAACATCAAGGGTCCTACTGCTGTTCAAGAATATATCGTTAACGAAGTTCAAGACGTTTACCGTATGCAGGGCGTTAAGATTAATGATAAACACTTCGAAGTCATCGTGCGTCAAATGATGCGTAAGGTCAATATCCTTGATCCGGGTGATACTCGATTCCTTGAACAACAAGTTGTCGATAAGCTCGACTTCATGGAAGAAAACGATCGTATTTGGGGCAAGAAGGTGATCGTCGATGCAGGCGACAGCACAAATGTATTCCCCGGTCAGATTATCACTGTGCGTAAGCTTCGCGATGAAAACTCTGCTCTTAAACGCAAAGACTTGAGAACTATCACAGTGCGTGATGCTGTTCCGGCTACAAGCGAACAGATACTTCAAGGTATCACTCGTGCCGCTCTTCAAACTAAGAGCTTCATCTCAGCTGCTTCCTTCCAGGAAACAACTAAGGTGCTCAACGAAGCAGCTATCAATGGCAAGACAGATACGCTTGAAGGTATGAAGGAAAATGTGATTTGCGGTCACTTGATTCCTGCCGGTACAGGTCTGCGTGAATACGGTAAACTTATCGTTGCCAACAAAGATGAATATGAAGCTTTGAAAAAAGAAGAATATGCAGTCGTTGAAGAAAACGAAAAGTAATACGAAAAAGTCATAATTATAATATTTGCAAATTTTGGGTGGCATGCACAATAAAATGTGTGTGCCACCTTTGTTATATGTGGCGAATTGATTATCTTTGTGATATGAAACGCATAGTCGGGATAAATCGCGTAGGCAAGATGTCGTTAGTCATCGCAATGTTGCTTGTGATGATGGCCGGTTGTCGTCGTTATGCAGGCGACGAGGCGGCTGTCGGCTCGGCGTTGGCTGTGGCTGACTCGTTGCGCTACGATGCCCCGTCGGCTGCCGACAGCATCATACGCAGTCTTGATGCCGACTCGCTGGGCAGTCGCGCCAATGCCGCTCTCTACTCGGTGCTTGCCAACGAAGTCAATCTCTATGACGACCAAGTGGCAGTGGCTGACTCTGTAGCAGACATCGCCGTCGATTACTATCGTTTGCGACGATGGTTATCAAAGCGTAATCGCTATCTCTACGCTCGCGCTCTTATGCAAAAAGCCACGACATTAAATCAATTATATAGCAATGAATTAGCCATTAGGACTCTCTCTGATGCGGAAAAAGCTCTATCAGATAATGATTATGAGTTGCTTGGTGATGTCTGTTTACTTAAAGGTAAAATGTATGCTGATAACAATTCAAAACTTCACGAATATATAGCATTCTATCATAACGCATACAATAATTACTCTTTATCGAGCAATATCGCTAAAGGTGCAGAAATGCTTAGCGAAATCGGTGCAGCATATCGCACACATAATTTGGATAGTTCTTTATTTTATTTGAATAAATCCGATAGTATTGCGCGTGAACATAATCTTGAAGGGTTACAAATCAAAAATCTTGCATTCTTATCATCTACTTATAAGATTAACAAAGATTATAGAAAAGCAATCACAACAGCTCTTAATGCAATATCATCAGAGGAGTTCCAAACAGAAGAACTGAAAGAGACTTACTACGTAATATGCGATTCTTATCTTAAATTAGGGATGGTAGATTCAGCTCTTTACTATCTTGAAAAGGGAAATTTTGACACTATACAACCTAAAGAAAACCTTACTCGAATTATAATACTTAGAAAGGCTTCTCGAATTAGTGGCGATTATAAAACAGCTTACGAACTTTCCGGAAAAGAGCAATCACAAATTATCCAAATTCTTAACGATTCACGTGAGAAGAATATTTCTACCTACGAAAGAAAATATAGAATAGAAAAATTAGAATGGAAAAATGCAATGATGACAGTGTATATTGTAGGCGGTACAATATTATCTATATTGCTAATGACTGTTTTAATTTATTATAATAAAAGAAAAAAAGAGAAACTAGTTGATTTAGCTATCTTTATCGAAAATCTCAATAAGGATATTACAAAACTTAAAGAAAATAATAATTACAAGCATCTTGAATTGACGGATTTAAAAGAAAAACTATCCGATTATGAAAAGTTAATAATCGCCAATACATCAAGTAAAGAAAATACACAGTTCTCGATTCAAACTAAATTGTTGCTAGATCAATATATTGCCACAATTAATAGCATTAAATCAATAGAAAGATTTGAAAATTATTTACCTTCTAATTCCAATAAAATTAATGCTAAAGTTAAAAAATTTATATCCGAACTGAATATTGATGACTCTTTTTGGATTATTCTTCGTCATAATATAAATGCACAATACAATAATGTTATTGATCGTATTTTCTTAGCTTACCCATCACTCAATGAACAAGATCTCAATCTGATGGCAATGATTATAGGAGGATATTCCAATGAAATAATTTCTTTTTGTTTCTGTCTGGACGGAATTAATTCCTTATACAACAAGAAAAACAGATTAAAAAATAAAATGGGGTTATCAACATCTCTCTCAAAATTTCTCGAAGAACAGATAATGTCTTGATTTAAATTATTGAAGGAAGTTTCTGTTAGTTTTCGGAGTTGGTTAATTTCAAATTGATTTGACTTATTAATCAGATTTGAGAGGATTCTTATACTATTTTTCGATAAAAAATACGAGAAAAACTATCACTAAATTAAGTGAGTAGTTTTTTATTTTTATACCCATTGATAATCAGAGAGTTATAAATCGCGTGAGTAGTTTTTTTATTTGATTATTTAAATTATTATTCGTAATTTTGCGACATGCGATAACACAAAAATTTAAATATTATGATTCTATCAAAACTTCTAATTCTTTGGTTTACGTTAACAGGGCAGTTTCACCATTGAATGAATTTCCTTAAGCAGAGGAAATCATATTCAATCCGAACAACCCTCAAAAAACAAACCTAAGATAGCTCGAAAAACCACTGATTAGATTTAAAAGCGGGGTGATTAGAAATTTTGTTTTTACCCCTATTGATTATCAATGAGTTACAAGCGAGTGATTAGAAAAATAATTCCACTGATGACTTGTTTTTCTAAAATATATGTCTTAAATTTGTGGCAAACAAAATCTTAAAACGTCATGCTCAACATTATCATTTATTTGCTACTCGCAATGATGCCCTATGGGAGTCCTGAGTTGGAAGAAATTATTTTCGAACCATCTAATTTTCCATCTCGTTTTGTCGAGCCTGAGGCTGTCTATTTCAATCAGACCATCAACCCGTCTATGCCAACCCTGAAGCTGCCACCGTCAATGTCTACACTTGGCAAGGCAGATAATCAAGGCGTTTAATCTAAGACACAATTATAAAACATATAATAATCAATCGAATTATTCACAATTTAAAATTCACAATTATGAAAGTTTTAAGATTTTTTACTTGTATAGTATTGGCATTAGTGTCAATCTCATCGTTCGGTCAAGTCACAAACATTAACTATTATGCCAATGAATCACATTTTACCCCACAGCTAAAAAT
>SUXG01000027.1 GCA_015061085.1 Bacteroidales bacterium | reverse complement strand
AAAGCATTATGCTGAGATGCATCAATTTTTCTTTAGGCACCAATGTGTCAAATTTCACATCGTTCAGCATAATCATAGCCGAATCCAAATCATTTTTACTAAGATAGGATTTGCATACGACATATTTGGGCTCGCTCATGTCTGTTAGGTTGTCGGCTATGCTTATGGCTCGTTGGGCTGTAGAGATGGCTTTGTCGTATTCCCTATTCAGATAATAACTGCCGGCAATATAGGCAAGATTAGTAGCTTTCAACTTCGGCTTATCCAATGAATCAATCATTATACCTGCCTCAGACAAATAGTAGAATGCGCTATCCATGTCATGCACTATGCGATACATCGCACCCAACGTATTGAGCGCCTCTGCCTGCTTATATTTCAGTCCGGCAAGACGATAGTTATCCACAGCGTTCTTTAGCAACTTTATACGCTCTGAAGGCGACTCGTTCTTAACTGACGATATTCTTGCCAACACCATATTGTTTTTGGCAACAAGGTCATAATACTCTCCATCGACTGACTTTTGTACATCTGAAATTATTTCTATCGCTTTTTTATAATCTTTGTTATCAACCGACACATTGGCTTTTTCTATCATGGCGCGAGCGTAGAGATAGCGATTACGTTCTGACAACCATCGTCGCATGCGATAGTAGTCTGTGGCGATATCGGCTATAGAGTCAGCCACAACCACTTGGTCGCCATAGATATTGACTTCGTTGACAAGCACCGAGTAAAGAGCTGCATTGGCGCGACTGCCCAGCGAGTCGGCATCGAGGCTGCGAATGATGCTGTCGGTAGCCGCCGGAGCATCGTAGCGCAACGAGTCCGCCTTAGCCAACGCAGAGCCGACAGCCTCCTCTTCGCCCGGATAGCGACGACACGACGATAGCGAGCCGACCATGGTCAGCACCACCACGCAAAGGCTTGCGAGTCGGAAAATATGTCGCGCAAAGCATTTCATATCACAAAAGTAGAGAAAAAATCCGAATTAACAAAGAGCAAGCTAATGATTAGGGGGATTTGAGGAGATTAGGGACACCAAGGTCCTTAAGGTCGCTAAAAATCGCTAACGCCCCATTAAACATTAAACACTACCCCCCTCCCCTTACCTTTTCGCCCTTTTAGGCATGTTAGCCCTGCCCATTAAACATTCACCCCTAAAAAGCAAGGCACCCCGAGAGCAAGTCTCGGAGCGCCTTGTATATCGTGGGATTGTGAGTGATTACTCAGCGAAGCCACGGAGACGGAGCAATGCTGCAGCGTCAGGCTTGTGACCACGGAATTTTTCGAAGAGTACTGTTGGGTCTTCAGTGTCACCTGATTCCATAATGTACTTCTTGAAATTTGCAGCAGTCTTTTTGTCGAAGATACCCTTCTGCAAGAACAATTCCCAAGCATCAGCTTCAAGCACTTGAGCCCAGATGTAAGTGTAATAACCTGAAGCATAGCCATCATCGCCGAAGATGTGCTTGAAGTAAGGACTGCGATAACGGAATGTGATTTCATCCGGCATACCGATTTCCTCAGCAACTTTCTTTTCGAAGCCCATAACATCTACATTCTTGCCATCGTGACGTCCCCACTTAAGGTCAAGGATTGATGCACCTGCAAGTTCAGTTGACACGAAGCCTTGGTTGAACGTACCGCTTGCGTTAAGCTTGTCGATAAGGTCTTGTGGGATAACTTCGCCTGTCTGATAGTGCTTAGCATACACCTTAAGGACTTCCGGCTCAGTAGCCCAATGTTCAAGGATTTGAGAGCAAAGTTCGACATAGTCACGGTCAACGTTTGTGCCGGCGAGTGACTTGTATTTAGCCTGAGTGAGCATACCTTGAAGAGCGTGGCCAAACTCGTGGAATGCTGTTTCTACTTCGTCGAGAGTAAGGAGTGCAGGAGTGTCGGCAGTAGGACGAGTGAAGTTGCAGACATTGTAAACGATAGGACGCTTCATGCCGTCAGCGTAAAGACCTGCCGATTGCATTTGTTCCATCCATGCACCTTGACGCTTAGACGCACGTGGGAAGAAATCTGTCATGAAGACAGCAACATGCTCACCTTTAGCATCTACCACGTCGTAAACAGTCACTTCTTCCATGTATTTTGGAGCATCAGGCATTTCGATGAACTTAATACCAAAAAGGCGTTCAGCTACGTAGAACATACCCTTGACTACGTTGTTGAGTTCGAAGTAAGGGCGCACATCAGCTTCGTCGAAGTTGAATTTTTCCTTCTTCACTTTTTCTGCATAGTAGTAATAGTCCCAAGGAGCGATTTTGAAGCCGCCGTTACGAGCGTCAACATATGCTTGCATATCCTTCACTTCTTCAGCTGAACGTTTAACCGCAGGAGTGAATACTTGCATCATGAGATCTTCAGCAGCTTCAGGAGTACCTGCCATAACGCGAGAAGTCATCATCTGAGCGAAGTTATCAAAGCCCATGATAGCAGCTTTCTTCGCACGAAGAGGTATGATTTGTTCGATTACAGGAATATTACTTGTCTCGCCTGTTGAAGCCAATGAAGTGTAACCTTTGTACATAGCTTCGCGAAGACCGCGATTATCTGCATATTGAAGAACCGGAAGACGGCTTGGTGCATGAAGCGTGAATACCCAAAGACCATCAAGATTGCGAGCCTTAGCTTCTTCTGCAGCTGTAGCAATTGAAGATGCAGGCAAACCGGCAAGGTCTTCTTCGTTATAAACTACAATAAAGAAATCGTTTGTAGCTTTTAATAAGTTACGATTGTATTGGATGAAAAGTTTTGACAATTCATTGTTTACTGCCACCAATTCTTCCTTTTGTGCCGGAGTCAAAGCAGCTCCTTGCTCAGCAAAACGACGATAATATTTTTCAACTACGCGCTTTTGGACATTGTCAAGTTTCATTTTATTGCGGTTGTCATATACGCTCTTGATGCGATTAAACAAACCTTCGTTAAGCATCACTTGATTGCTTGCATCATTAATCATCGGAACGATTTCGTCAGCGATTGCTGAATGTTCCGGAGAACTCATCGCATTATCATAGTGATAGTAAACTGCCACTACGCGATCCAAGATTGGAGAGAGATTTTCGAGAGGCATGATTGTATTGTCGAATGTCGGAGCCTCAGGGTTGTTGACGATAGCTTCAAGATTCTTGTTTTGCTCTTCGACACCCACCTTCAATGCAGGGATGAAATGCTCGGTTTTGATTTCCTCAAATGGAGGAATTTCATACTTAGCCGTATATGGCTTTAAGAATGGATTTGACTCTTGTGCCACCACATCTGTCGCTAATTGCGGAGTGAGCATCATTGTCGCTGCCGCAAAAGTTAGAAATTTGTGTTTCATGTCTGATTATTATTAGTTTATGTTATATATTATGTTTCTTAATTACACTTTATTCGCTAATAAAATGCAAAATTAGCAAAAATCGGATAATGGTCACTACTTTTTATATTACCTTTTCCAAAATTAACGGCTTTTAACTTACCCCTATATAGTATATGGTCGATATTAAAGTACAAATTATGTGCGTTATACGTCGCCAACGGGCCAAATCCCGCTTCAAGATAGGCATCTTTCATATCATCTCCTGCTATAGTCCTATATGACCACGAATCGACCACATCATTAAAATCGCCACAGACCACCACTTCTCCTTCTATTTCGTCGATATAATTTCGAATTGTCTCGGCAGCCTTTGCCCTCATCCTAAATGCCTTGCTCAGCTTTGCGATCAACGATGACTTAAATTCCTTGGCTCCTTGCTTCACCTCCTCCAACGTGCGCATATCTTCCACGACATCTCGCTCTTCTACATCAAGATCGTATGACGACAAATGCAAATTCACTATCGTCACACTCCTTTCTCCGAGAGTCACCTTATACGCATCATAAAAGAAATACTGCAATCCTTTCGGTATTTCTACCGGCAGACGCTCAACAGGATATTTCGACAGCATCATCACATCGATGGAGTTTCCTTCGACAATATATGGATAAATCATGCGCAGACTATCAATCTGAGCCTTTGTGAATTTATCGTTTACCTTTGTCTCCAACGCATATTGTTCCTGCAAACAAACAATATCTGCGCCTGAATTTATAACATAGCTCATCGAACGACTATAATCCGAACTGTCACATTCGCAATCTATGCCATAATAGACGTTATAATCCAGCAACGAAAAACCGTCGTCCGGATCTTCTGCTACCGGCATATTTAACGGACAAATCGATTTAATGGCAAGCCAACACACTGCTATCGCCACTATCGACATAATGACCATAAATCTACTTCTTAAGACCAAAGAAATGAGACCTATAACAAGCAACAAAATTGCAAATAACGGAAATGCAAGTTTAAGTATCGACGGATAAGCCGTTACGTTAGGATTAATATATTGTCCTCCGTATGCCGACACAATCGAAAGCACAATGATTATTATTCCGACAATATAAAATGAAATCCTATAAAACTTCGACAATAGAGTCATCATTTTTGCAAACGTTTGGAAAGTCCCTCCAATTCATCACGCTCCTTACGTGTCAATGATTTATATCCGGACTGCTTGATTTTATCAAGCAATTCATCAAGGCGAGTCATATCATCTCTATGATTAGTCATCACAGTTGCCGTCCTTGAAGCATTTATTTTCCGAGTCTTTGCGACATTGGTTCTCTTATTGGAAAAACCTATGCCGACTTTTGTTATGTCTTTGCCCCTTCTGAGCATCACGCCAAATAATATTCCTGCAAACACTCCTCCTAAATGGGCAATTTCGCCACCCGAATTATTACCACCAATGCCTATTACCGCCATCACAATCGCCACAAGTGCAATCCATTTCAATTTCACTGCGCCTATCAACAACAAGTTCATCTCATAGTCGGGCGAGCGCAATGCCGCAGCCACCATTATAGACAAAACCGAAGCTGAAGAGCCACACAATGTAGCTGCAACACTGGAAAATGTCGGCAACAAATTATATATCAACAAATAAAACACTCCGCCAAACACTCCTCCGACTAAATAAAGCCACAACAAATGCCTATCGCTAAGTGTCAACAACAAAACTTGTCCGAACCAGTAAAGACACAACATATTAAACAGTATATGCAAGAAATTATACTGCGTAAACATATATGTCACTATCGTCCATGGACGACATAAAAACATCGTTATCTCTGAAGGCAATGACAAGAAATCGCCTATTGAGAAAATGCCTATACCTGTCAACTTGACAAATACTCCAAACAAGCTGATAATCAAAAACAAACAGATATTAATCGCAATAAGCCACTTCAATATGCCACCATTGCGAAAAAATCTTTTTAAACTATCAATAATAGAAGCCACCACCAAGTTTCCCTTTTTTCTTCCAATACAATAATATCAACAACCCAAACAACATTCCACCAAGATGAGCAAAATGAGCTACTGTCGACATCGTACCACTGACGCCAAACCAAAATTCCAACACAGCGTAGCCTATAACCATCCACTTCGCTTTTATCGGCACCGGAATAAACATCAGATACAACGGCATATTAGGAAATACAAACGCAAAGCCTAACAATATACCGAAGATTGCACCTGAAGCACCAACCACCGGTGAATATATTGCTTGATGCAACATTTGAAGCATCGAATCCCTATAGGTCATACCCTGCTGAAACACCGAATATCCTTGCGTCATAACCATATCAACAGCTTCTGACGACACCTTTGTCTCTGCATACATAATCGTAAGCCCTGCGACAGCCTCTTGAACCAAAGCAGCTCCTATGCCACAGACAAAATAAAATATCAGAAAACGCTTTGAGCCCCAGACTCTCTCCAACAATCGCCCAAACATATAGAGCGAAAACATATTGAAAAACAAATGCACAAAACCTCCATGCAGAAACATATATGTTACCAACTGTATCGGATTAAAATCCGGAGAGCGCCAATAATGCAACGCCAAAACACGTATCATTGTGTCTTCAAAATTAGGCAATAACATCATTACCACCAACATCAAAACGTTGATGATCAATAAATTTTTTGTTACCGGGGGTATCGTATTCATAAACCCTGACTGAGAATTGTTAAACATACTGCAAAATTACTATTTTCTTTACAAATAACACTCATTTCACACAAAAAACGGAAAAATCATCCTTTTTTTCAACTTTTTTTACAATTTAATTTGTCAAGTAAAATTATTATCATATATTTGCCACCAAATTAGCAATTTTCATAAAATCTAAATTATTTGATTATGAACAAAACAGAATTAATCAACGAAATCGCTGCTAAAGCAGTATGTAACAAAGCTGTAGCTAAAGCTACTCTCGAAGCAACCCTCGATACTATCGCTGAAGCTCTTAAGAAAGAAGATAAAGTTGCGCTTATCGGATTCGGAACTTTCTCTGTTGTTGAAAAAGAAGCTCGCACAGGTATCAACCCTCGCACTAAAGAAAAAATAGAAATCCCTGCTCGTAAAGTTATTAAATTCAAACCGAGCGCTGAATTAGGAAAATAATTTTCTTTTAAAGAGTTATATGAGAACTATGGCTTGATTGTCGTAGTTCTCATTTTTATTCTACTAAATTCCCTGACATTATAATCGACAATTACACATCCAAATATTTAATATATTTTCACATTATAGTGCAATATCATTGCACTGACCATTTCGTAAATTTGCGATAGAAACAAAAATTTACGAATTATGAAAAGGTTAACTTACGGCGACAAAATCTACACAAGGCTAATTCTAAACGGCAGAAATGTGGTGGAATTTATCATGGACAATATCTCTACTATGAGCGAACTGCTCGGAGAGCTACGACTCAAAACCAGAGAATTTAAAGGTCTTGCAAAGCTCTATATTCGCAACATGACTCAAGGATGGAGCATCGAACGCCCCTTTATGATCTACCCCTACAATATGACTCGCGAAAACAGAAACCTATTTAGCAGCGATGGCACATACACTGAAAAAGTTCGTATGCGCCACCACTGGGAAGAATATTATTAACCGAATAGGTTATTGCCTGTTACGGATTGTACAAATCTTTATTGTAATAATCCAATATGTCATTTGCATTCTGCAATGCCTGACGCGCCAAGCTCTCAGGATTCAATGCTAATGCCGAATGGAAATCATTGATTGCCAACGCCCTACTTCCTGCGCCCCAATAAAGCATTCCTCGCTCCAAAATCGCAGCCTCATTTTCCGGCTCCTCAGAAATCAATTTATTCAACTCATTTATTGCATCAACGGGCGGACACCCGCTCTTTAACATATCACGTATTTCTTCTAAACTTTTCATATTTTTTATCTATAATTAATCTTGGGAAAGAATTGTTTCTGCAGCGAACCAATCAATACAGAAAAATGCCGGTGTATTCATACCCCACTGACCCACATCGGTAGAATTCATAGTGAAATAGACATCTGTCACCTCACCAAGTGCGCTGAGATCAAATTTTGTCCATTCGCTGACAAACCATTTAGATGCATCATCCCCGACACAATCTGCCAGACGAATTGACGTCTGCGACTCTGTGCCGTCGGCATGCACGCCATGAGCGATCAGTTCCAAATAATCTCCTTGCTCAAACTTGCGAGTCCAATTGTCGCCGTCGCGCATAGTATAGTAGGTATAGCATGAATTGTTGACATAGACTGACATCGGTTTGAACGCCAATTTCTCTGCTCCACCTTCCGTATAACAAATATGGCATGTACGTTGTTCTAAAGCATGGTCTTCAGTCTCCGTATTATCCCAGAAACAGGCAAAATAAGGCGTACCTTTACCACTCATCCCACCACCGGTCATCACGTTGAATGTATGAGATGGCCACTCGCCGGCATAAACAGTTGTGTCAGAGCTGCATGACGGCGTGAAGCCTTGCCAAATTAAACCCCAAGGGCTTTCAGAGCCTTCATGTTTAAAGACAAAGCCTTGCGAATGCACAAAATTATTTGTTGCCACATCAGACCACACACCTTCTTCATCATATTCTATCTGAGTCTGATTAAGTTTTACTGTAATTACAACAGGGTCGTCATTTTTTTCACAGCTGACAAATCCCAATGACGCCAAAGCTATGGCGCAAATTGATAGTTTTGTTTTATTCATATATGTATTTATTGATTAACAATGTTTATAGTTTATTCTTTTTATAAATCGACATGCTCGGCTTTAACATCGCAACCAAGAAACAACGATGCCAATTCCTCGAATTTACCTACATTTTCTGTTGTCAAATATCGACACCCTCCACCTTTCATACATTTTGCCGACATTTCCGGGTGGCGAGTAAGATAGTCCTTCAAACTTTCTGCAACAATAGATCCTTGACTGACTATTTCGACATTTGCAGGCATAAAACGACGTATTTTAGGCAGCAATAGAGGATAGTGTGTGCATGCCAATATAGCTGTATCAATCTGAGAATCCTGTTCTAACAAAGCATCGATATACTTCTCAACGAAATAATCCGCACCATCAGAATCAGCCTCTTTATTCTCAACCAACGGCACCCACAAAGGACAAGCCTGACCATGGACTTCAATCTCCGGATTAAGTTTAGCCACTTCCAACTCATAGCTGCGGCTATTTATAGTTCCCGGTGTCCCCAACACTCCGATATGACCATTTCTACTGATCTCCGCCATTCGTTCCACCGTCGGACGAATCACGCCCAACACTCTGCGTGCAGAATCCATCTTGGGCAAATCATTTTGCTGAATCGAGCGCAATGCTTTCGCCGAAGCTGTATTACAAGCCAAAATCACAAGATGACACCCTTGTGAAAACAGATACTCCACAGCTTGAAGAGTAAAACCATATACAACATCAAACGAACGCGTACCGTAAGGAGCGCGTGCATTATCGCCCAAATAGAGATAATCATATTCCGGAAGAATTTTTCTTATCTCCTTCAATATTGTCAGTCCGCCATATCCGGAATCAAACACTCCTATCGGACCCTGCAGTTGCGATAAATTAAGATGTTGCATACCGTCTTCTTTCTTTATAGACAAATAATGCGAGGACACACTTTGCCTCGCATTATTAATTTATCTGATATTTCTGTATTTTCAATTATTATTATTTTACACCAAGTTTTGCTTTAACAGCAGGAGTAATATCTTCTGCCGGAGCACCATAGTAGTAAACTGCACCAAGTTCTTGAATGATTGCGTATCCACCTTCTTTACCGACTGATTGGATTGCACTTTGAACGTTAGCAATAATTGGCGACATCAATGTTTCTTGTTGCTTACCAAGGTCTTCACGAGCCTTTTGGTTGAAGCTTTGAATTTTCTGTTCACATTCTACAATATCTTGCTCTTTACGTTCACGAATTGCAGGAAGAGCATCCTTTCCTAATTGTTGGTATTCTTCATAAAGACGTTGCAATTCTGTTTGAAGGTTCTTGCTTGCTTCTTCGTATTGCTTTGCAATTGTCTCAAGTTTTGTTTGTGCTTCTGTGTATGAAGGCAATACTGTCATAACAGCTTGAGTATCTACTAAGCCGATTTTCACTGTTTGAGCCGATACCATCATTGGCAATGCAACGAGTACGGCAAGTACGATTTTTTTCAACATTTTTATTTATTCTTTTTAAAATGATTAAGTTACTTTTTTCAAATGCGGTGCAAAATTAAGAAATTTATTTTGAATATCCCAATTTCTCAAGCACTTCATTACTCACATCGATACGTGGTGATGCAAACACAATGCTCTGTGATGATGCTCTATCGAATATCACTTGATAGCCTTTTTCATCTGCCACTTTTTTGATAGCATTATAAATATCCTCCTGAATAGGCTTCATCAATGACTGACGCTTTTTATAGAGTTCACCTTCATGTCCGAAATATTTATGACGAAGCTCTTTCACCTCATCTTCTTTCTTAACGATCTCTTCTTCGCGTTTCTTTTTCTGTTCATCAGTCAAAAACACCATATCCGACTGATAATTTTTATACATTGTTTCTGCTTCCTTTGCCAACTCTGTGACTTCTTTTTCCCAACGCTGAGAAACTTGGTTCAATTGTTCGTTAGCCATTTCATATGCCGGCACATTGCGCAACACGTATTCCATATCCACCAAAGCAAACTTTTGTGCTGATGCCATTCCTACAGCACATACACATACTATCAATGCTAAAAATAGTTTTTTCATAATCCTTTATTTTAATTACACTATTCTAAAGACAATTATTATTGTTTATAGTTTAAAAACATTCAATCCTATTAGAATTCCTGACCAAGGATAAAGTGGAAATGCGAGCCACCTTTCACTCCATAGACTTTATCAAAACCGTATGCCCAGTCAATACCCATAAATCCGACCATCGGCAAATAGATACGGGCGCCCACTCCGGCGCTTCGCTTAAGGTCAAACGGAGAGAAATCCTTAACGTCAGTCCATGAGTTGCCGGCTTCTGCAAAGGCGATACCATAGATTGTAGTTGACGGTGAGAGCATAAATGGGAAGTGAAGTTCCAACGTAAATCGTCCATATGCATAACCTTCTTTACCCCATGGCGTGAATTGTCCGTTTTCGTAACCACGCATACCGATTGTTTCCGTCGCATAGGTATAACTGCCGGTCATACCATCACCACCGACATAGAATGTCTCAAATGGAGTCTTGACATATCTATTATAATAGCCCAACAAGCCAAAATCGGCTCTGGTCATAAGCACTAATGTCCATTGTCCGTCAGGGTCTGTCAGTGGAGTAAATGTCTTGCTCTTGAATTTCAACTTCCAGTATTCAATCCATTTATACATCTCTTTTTTAGAGTCCTCTGTCCCTGCATAATACAATGCTTTCCAATCCTTTTTAACAAATGACGAAACCGGTGGTGTCGCTTGGAAACTCAACGAGAATGTACTTCCTCTACGCGTATATAGAGGGTTGTCGATACTTGAACGAGCCAACGTCAATCCTAATACCATACTATTTGACACGCCATTATTCATATAGTACAAATAGTCCCAATTCTTCAAATAGTACCATTGGTAGCTCAATTCAGCTTGGAATGTAAAATAGTCATCAGGCCAATTCAAGCGTTTACCAAAACCCACACTGACACCGGCCATCTGCAACACCTTGTTTGGGTCGTAGGCATTTTGATAAGAATAATTATAATAGTCTGAATTGTAGCCATAGCCATACTGATAGCCATACAAAGAATTATTATAGGCATTTGCCCAGTTATTATTGTAATAACTTGAGTTAATACCTGTCTGACGGCTATAATATGCAGACACCGACAACGAGTTTGGACGTTTTCCACCAAACCACGGATCAAGGAATGAAATACTATACTGTTGATAATACTTCGCATTTGTCTGAACCGACACTGTAAAAGTCTGACCCTCACCTTGCGGAATCAGTCCTTTATATGTACTCGGATTAAACAAGTTCTTGACCGAGAAGTTTGTAAATTTCAACGCAAGACGTCCGGTTATACCTGTCTGTCCCCAACCAAAAGAGAACTCAATTTGGTCATTTGCCTTTGATTCGAGATTAAAAAGAATATCAACTGTACCGTCGCTTTCATTTGGTTGTGGACGAATGTCCATATTTTCCGGATTAAAATGTCCTGTTTGGGCGATTTCACGTGCCGAACGCATCAAATCCGATTTTGAGAACAATTCTCCGGGGCGCACACGCAATTCACGACGGATTACTTTTTCATACAATCTATCGTTACCATTAATTATCACCTGATTTATTCGTGCCTGAGGGCCCTCCATTATACGCATCTGCAATGCGATACTGTCGCCCTTGATATTTTCTTCGATTGGCACCAATTGGAAGAAGAGATAGCCTTTATCCAAATAGAGATTAGCCACTGCATCATCATCTTCCTGAGTACGTTTGTTGAGTAATTTTTGATTATAAACATCGCCAGGATTAATACCAAGAACTGCGTTTAGATCGTCTGTTGCATAAACAGTGTTTCCCACCCAACGAATATCACTGATATAATATTTTTGACCTTCATCTATTTTAAGATATACATCAACATGTTTATCATCAAAGTATGCCACACTATCAAATGTTATTTTAGCATCTCTATATCCTAACTCATTATATTTCTCTATAATTCTGTTTTTATCATCAGCAAAGTCAGAATCAACAAACTTTTTCTGTCTGAATAAATTAAGAATATTGCCATTCTCATTTGTCTTCTTCATCGTACGTTTAAGCTTGTTGTCCGATAGCACTTCATTACCGTCAATATATATCTTATTGACCTTCACCTTGTTGTTTTTATTGACATTAACGTCCAAAATAACTTGATTTTCTTTACTTAAGTCATTGTGTTGTTCAATCTTGACATAAGCATTTTTGAACCCCTTTGCCGCATAATAGTTTCGAATAATCTGTTCGGCTCTGGCAATAATGTTTGGAGTTATTTGCTGACCGGGTATCATACCCAACCTTTCTTCCAAATCTTTCTTCTCATTGCCTTTGACTCCGATATATTTCATTTCTGACAAACGTGGTTGCTGACGAAGCACAATTTCCAACCATGCTTTATCGCCTACCACCTTTTCAAGTTTTATCTGAACTCTTGAATATAGTCCTTGTCGATAGAAACGCTTCACAGCATTTGTAATAGCATCACCCGGTATCTCAATTTTTTCACCTACGGCTAAACCGGAATAACCTATAATCACATAATCATCGACATGATCGACACCACTTACTTTTATACCGGCAATCTCATACACTTTTGGTATCGGAGAATATATGACATTCGGATTATAAATAGTATCAGCAGGCACTACTGTAGCCAACTCAAAAGCATTGCTCCTAAATGGGCAAATAGCCATCAGCGCCAAAATAAATGCAATAATCCTATAACGTTTATCCATTATATTGTTATCTATAATTCTTGTACTAATTAACTTTCTTGTTGCACTTGTTCACTGGTTTTACCATATCTGCGTTCTCTTTGCTGATATTCTATTATCGCATCAGCATACTCTGCTTTGCCAAAATCCGGCCACAAAGTACGAGTGAAATACAATTCGCTATAGGCTATTTGCCATAGTAAATAGTTTGATATTCGATTATCGCCACCTGTTCGGATGAGCAAATCCGGGTCTGGCATATCGCATGTCGCAAGATATTGAGCAAAAATATTGTCGTCTATATCCGTTTCACTGATCTTACCGGACTTGACTGACGCAGCAATTTTTTTGACCGCCTCCACTATTTCCCAACGAGATGAATAACTTAGCGCCAAAGTCATAGTCAACCCTGTGCAATGCGCTGTCGCAAGTTCACATCGGCGCAATCTGTCGTAAGCTTCTTTAGGCATTCTGTCCAATGCCCCTATGAGATTCAGATGCACATTATTTTTTATCAAATCGGGAGTTTCGCGTTCGATTGCCATACCGATAAGATGCATCAACGCATCGACTTCTTGCTGAGGACGATTCCAATTCTCTGTTGAGAAAGCATAAAGAGTCAGATAGTCTATGCCCAAGTCTGACGACAATTCTGTCGCTTTTCGCACACTATTGACACCCTCAACATGACCCATACAACGATCTTCGCCTCTGAGCTTTGCCCATCGTCCGTTGCCGTCCATTATTATGGCCACATGTCGCGGAAGCCTTGACATATCTATCTGGTTCAATTTATTTTGCAATTCTTCCATGCTTTCTATTCTTTATAGTGACACACTTCGCATCGTTTGCTAAATTCATAACTTATTGTAAACGTCATTGTAGAATACCAATCGGTATTCTTCGCAAACGAACTCTGAATCATATACGGATCCGATAAATCCTTGCCATCAAGTTTGTCGCTAAAGCATTTTTTCATCAAAAACTCAAATCCGAGATTGACTCGCTTGCTTACTTTATACTTAAATCCGACACCTAATGGTATATTTACCGAAAACGATGCATTGCCGTCGGTCTGCCATAGCATTAACCCAAATCCGGCTGTTATATATGGTGTAAACCTTTTTAGTTTTTTATATGTCTGACCAATTCCATAATTAAAGAAATTGAATTCAAACATTTCTCCCAATTCATAAAATGTTGTCGAAAATTCGAATGATTTATTATTAGGAAAAACGTTTGTCATATCTGCTGAGTTTCCCCTCAATCCTCCGACATAAAAATTAGTCTTCAATGCCAAACGAGGATTAATTATATAACGCAACATTGCCTCTGCATCCCAACTCGGATATTTCAACAGATTTGCGGTATTTGCATCGCCCAAATATCCTGTCATGCCGACACCACCACCAATTTCGAAGCGATAATCCTCCTGTGCCGATGCCTTATACGGCATCGACATCAATAATACGATAACTGATAATATATAGAAAATACGCTTCAACCTTGCTTATTATTTATAGAATTGGAACAAATGTCAATCTGTTTAAGACTCCTTTCCAAATGGTATTATAGAGCATACCTTCTGCATCTTCTCCTCCCATTAGATAGATATACGGACATTCCCATTTCACATTATATCCATCTATTTCGTATTTCACACGATACCATCCGGGGAGTTTCTTTGAAGATTTTAAAGTCCATCCTTTTGGCTCGAAATTGTCTTCCATTGATGTATTGACCACTACATTATCCATGCTCTTCATTCCGGGTATATAATCCGGCAACTGCATCATTTCTCCACAGACTGTCCAATTCACGCCATTGTCGTAGGTCATATACATCTTTTTATTAAATGTTCCGTCAGCCATTACACCGCCGACAAACATCCATACGTTATACACTTCCGAAGCATATAATCCGGAATTCTTTTGATACATGTAATAAGGGATCATTGTACCACCATCAACTGCCGGTGCAGGATTTGAGCTTAATTTCACCCATTTATCTCCGTCATATCCCCATGTTGCGCCTGTATATGTTCCTGATTGGGTCACACCTCCGGTCAGCAAGCCGATTGGCGTCGTGATCCACTTATTGGAGTATGTCTTAAAGCCGGAATATCCTTTTATTGGAAATTCCGAATCGACTGATTCGCCTCTGCCTTTCGGATATTCTATATGACGCAAACCGTCTTCTGCCGATTCAATACCAAGCAATTTTTCTCCATATCCACCCAATATTGCGACCCATTGTTGCTCTGTTGATTTCCATGAAACTCCATCTACCGACTCATATAGCATCCCTTCATCGCTAAGCACATAGAATTTATCGTTTGTTGATGTGACAGATCTTAAATCAGGAGTAAAACCAAACTCTACTTGCTGTTGCACCCATTCGCCTGCCACCGGGTTGTCGGTATATGACTTCGTAAATGTACCATCACTCTCAGCGACAAATGTCACAACTTGACCACCAAATTCAACAGTGCGTTGTCTGATTGGAGAAGGTAGTCGCGAAGGCAATTCTGCCACAGCCAACTGATCCCACCACAATGAATCCGGCTCCATTTTATGCACATTGACTTTAATCATATAATCACATTTACTCACACCGTCTTCTGCAACTACTGACAAGACGACATCACCTGTGAAGTCAATTGAGTCTGTCGGATTTTTGATATAATCGACTTCGCCTGTGCGATATGTGCCTCCGGTCATAGTCAATATCATCGACGATGCTTTGCCTGGCATTGTAATCACCGGTATCAATTTACGCACATCAATACCCTTTGGCAAGGAGTCTGCATTAAAGATAATTCTCTTTTTCAAGTCGATTGAAAAAAAGACAGAATCCATTCCTTCCAACAATTTACCATCTCTCTTGAGATAAAAATTTGATACTGCGACATTAGACGACACCACATAATCAGGATCGTCTTCTGCTTTTGTATTACAACTTGTCATTCCGAAAATCAGCATTATGCCGATTAGCATCGAAAACAAATATTGTTGTAGCCTCATTTTATAATTTTCTTTCCGTTTTTACTATCTGAAACTTATATTATAAATTTCATTCACTATTTTTCAAACTGCAAATTTAGCATTTCTTATTTAATTTACACCTACAAAACCGACGCAAAGTGCAATTATTGTCTTTTTTATAACTTTTTAACGCCTTTTTAGATGAATTTCATGTCCACCAACTTCTTCTACAGTCATATTCTCACACGAAATCTTCGGAGCTTTTATTCCCGCCCCGATTTTTATAGTCGATCGTTCTATCCTGACTTCATCATAATATCCGCCATCAATAAAACTTTGCAATAATTTCGCCCCACCTTCAACCATTAACGATGTGATACCATGCTCTTTATACAATTGAGCAAGCAAATTCTCCAACGAAAGATTTTCTGTAACTACAATCGTGTCTTCCTTGACAATCACTTGACTATCCTCCGGCAATCGTCCTTTGAGATCAAATGTAATACATCGAGGATTTCTACCCGGCCATTCTCTCACGCTAAGTTGCGGATTATCGGTTATTATCGTATTTGTTCCGACCATTATCGCATCATAATGACTACGTTCCCTATGCATCCACATTTTTGTCAATTCATTCGAAAGCGCCACCGGCTCACCTCCTTTCTTGGAAATAAATCCGTCATTACTTTCTGCCCATTTAAGAAGCACAAATGGTCTGCATGACTTATGAGCAGTCATAAAGTGTTTGTTTAACTCATCACACTCTTTTTCTAACACGCCGGTCACTACATCCACTCCGGCTTTTCGCAACATATCGACACCTCTGCCTCTCACTTTCTCAAATGGATCCATTGCGCCGACAATTACTCTCGGAATACCGCTTTTTATAATCAACTCGGCACAAGGCGGCGTCTTGCCATAGTGGGAACATGGTTCTAATGTGACATACATTGTCGAACAACTTAACTTAGACTTATCCTCCACAGAAGCCACGGCATTAACTTCAGCATGTGGTCCACCCCATTGACGATGATACCCCTCGCCTATTATCTTATCGTCACAAACAATTACAGCACCAACCATAGGATTGGGCGAAACTCGTCCTTGCCCCATAGCAGCCAATTGCAATGCACGACACATATATTCTTCTCTTATTTCCATATCATAATTTAGCATACCTATCTTATGCTTTTGTGCAAAGATAGTGATTTATCTTGAATCATTCTAAATTTCAGATGCACAGCAAATGTATTTTACATTTTTTAAACTGCAACTATTGTATTTTTGATATTTAGTGATTAATTTTGCCACTCTAAGAAACAATCGCTTAAACTGTACATGTTATCTAATCTTAAAAAAATAAGACAAGAATTATCCCCACTATATCCAAGCAATGAAATCGAAGGAATAATTCGCATTATTTTCGACCATTTGAAAAATTGGTCGCCGGTTGATATTGTCTTGCATAGAGACGACATCCTTTCTGATTATATAACAGAAAAGATTGATAGCATACTCTCTCGCCTAAAGCAACACGAGCCGATACAATACATCATTGGCGAAGGAAGATTCTTTGGACGCACTTTCAAAGTTACACCTGATACGCTAATCCCTCGACAAGAGACTGAAGAACTTGTCGAAATGATTATCAAGGATTTTGCCAATATCGATGATCTTCAAGTCTTTGACGTCGGCACAGGCTCCGGATGTATCGCCATTTCTTTGGCTTTCAACCTGCCTTTTTCTATCGTTACCGGCATCGACATCTCTCTTAAAGCCATAGAGATTGCCTCTGAAAATGCAAAATCGATGAAAGCTCATAGAGTTTCATTCCACACTGCCGACATTTTCACTCTTCTTCCTCAGCAAGATTCTCTCGACATCATTGTCAGCAATCCGCCCTACATCGCAAACAGCGAAAAAGCCGACATGGAAGCAAACGTCTTGAACTACGAACCTCATTCTGCTTTATTTGTTTCAGACGACAACCCTCTCTGCTTCTACATTGCAATTGCAGATTTTGCAAAAACAGCCTTGCGTGGTGGCGGCAAATTATACTTCGAAATAAACCCAATATATGCCGACCGACTCAAAGACGTCTTAATCGAAAAAGGCTTCTGCGACGTCGAAATACACCTTGATATTCACAATCGTAAGCGCTTTGCTTGCGCATCAAAACCTCATAACGTCGAATGACAAAAAAGAAGATTATCGACAAATCTTCTGCTCTATTGAATTGCGCAGAGCTATGCAGCAGAGCCGAGCACTGCGAATTTGAAATACGCAGCAAACTTTTCAATTGGGGGCTTGAAGCCGACTTCCACGACGAAATCATCGACTATCTGTTTGACCATAATTTCATCGACCATGAACGCTTTGCCAAAGCATTCACCAACGACAAAGTAAGATTTAGCGCATGGGGAAAAATCAAAATCGAATTGGCGTTACGTCAGAAACGCATCCCCTCATACGCTATCAGTCAAGCGATTGCCCAAATCGACGAGAAACAATATATCAGCAACCTGGCTGCAATAATCAGCACTAAAGCCAAACGCTTTGATTTGAAAGATTTTAACCAACGCAATACCGTCTATCGTCAGATAGCGGCCAAAGGATATGAGCCGAGCATGATAGTGCGTGAAATCAACAACTACATCAGTGCTAATGAATCTGTTTGACGACATACTGTCAATACTATTTCCTCAAAGATGCCACATTTGTAAAGGGCATCTCGGTGAGCACGAAAAATTCATTTGCCAAAAATGTATCGATACCCTGCCATACACCATGTATCATCGCATTTTGTTCAATCCCGTCGAACAACGTTTTGCCGGCATAATCCGATTTGAAAGAGCCACAAGTCTGCTGACTTATACTCGAAATTCCGACACAGCAAAAATTATTCACGATTTCAAATATCGGGAGTTTCCATCTTTGGCTACTCACATGGGGGTGATAATGGCAAAAGAACTTTACACTTCCGGCTTTTTCAATGATATCGACTGTATAATTCCCGTCCCTCTACACTTTATCAAACGAATTAAACGAGGATACAACCAAAGCTATATGCTGGCAAAAGGCGTTGCATCAGTCATCGATTGCCATGTTGCCGACAATCTGTACGCCCGTCGCCACCACTCCACTCAAACAGCAAAAAACAGATACGAACGTTGGCAAAACACAACCGACACATTCTGTGTCAAACGACCTAATCAATTAGAGGGCAAACACATCCTCCTTATCGACGACGTATGCACCACCGGCGCGACTCTCATCGCTGCAACACAAGCCATCCTTAAAATTCCTAACACCAAAATTTCAATCCTTACCCTTGCCGCAACACCTCAATAAATAGCAAAACGCAACAAATCAGACAAATCGAAACCTCTCATTTTTATAAAACAGAGTCAGATTTTGATATTTTTTTATAATTGTCATAAGTTTTTCATGCGACAGGGGCTGTTTATGATTTTTTTTTCGTAATTTCGCAGATAAATAAAAATTCATTCACATAAAACTTTATTACAATGAAACAACCGGAACGTTTATTAGCTGAAAAACTATTAGAAATTAGTGCTATCAAACTTCAGCCAAACAATCCTTTCACATGGGCATCAGGCTGGAATTCTCCTATATATACAGACAATCGCAAAACACTTTCATATCCTGAGATACGTAGCATCATCAAGGTCGAAATGTGTCGTATGATTCTCGAAAACTATCCTGAAGCAGATGCTATCGCTGGCGTAGCGACAGGAGCTATCGCAATGGGTGCATTGGTGGCAGATACACTCAATAAGCCATATGTCTATGTTCGCTCAGCACCAAAAGACCATGGTCTTGAAAACCTTATCGAAGGCAATCTCAAACCAGGACAAAAGGTAGTTGTAATCGAAGACCTCATCTCAACAGGTGGCAGCTCATTGAAAGCTGTTGAGGCTATTCGCAAAGCCGGCTGCGAAGTTATTGGTATGGTAGCAATTTTCACATACCAATTCCCTCTTGCAGTCGAAAACTTCCAAAAAGCAGGCGTAGAACTTTTGACTGTCTCAAACTATTCTGCTATGCTTGAAGTCGCTGTTGAGACAAACTACATTCAAGAAAGCGACCTTGAAGCTCTCAGAGAATGGAGAAAAGATCCTGCTAATTGGGTGCCTAATACAAAAAACGAACTATAATCATGGCTGAATTTAAAAGTGCTGAAACAACTCTTTACGCACCTATCGAATCGGTGTTCAACAAGTTGTCTGATTTAGAAAACTTCAAATACTTTTTGGACAAGATTCCTGCCGACAAAATACCTGCCGACAAGTTAGAACAATTCAAAAGTATCGAAATAACTTCCGACTCAATTGCATTCCAAGCAGGTCCTACGGGTGCAGTTAAATTTGTAGTAATCGAGCGCAATGCTCCAAATCTGATTAAGCTTCAAGCAGCAGACATTCCTTTGTCTTTGACTCTGGAACTTCACCTTAAGCCATCCGGTGAGAACTGTATGCAACAAACTATCATCAACGCCGACATTCCTCCAATGTTGAAGCCCATGGTAGCCGGTCCGTTGCAAAAAGTGGTTGATCAATTTGGCTCTGTGCTTTCAGCAATCCCTTTTAATGACTAAGTAATCACTCACACCGCATTGATTATCCTCATCGGATTTCAATGCGGTTTTATAATTTCACATATGAAGGTTCTCTTAAAATTTTTCTCACTTCTACTCTTATTGCTCAGCACAACATCGTGTGAGACAATTGACGACAATCGCATCCCGGCTCTATCAGTAAATATCCGCCTCGACAACACAGGCCTTTGGAACACATACGGTGTCGGTGGATACGGTATTTATCGCTATTTCATCAGAGAAACAAGAGAACCCGGCAATTTCCCTTTCAACGAATCGACCTACACAGGATTCGGTGGAGTTTTGCTCATCGGTGGAATGGATCCTTTTACAGCTGAAACAAATATTCCCTTAGCCTACGACATGGCATGCCCGGTGGAATGTAAGCGCGAAATCAGAGTGCGTATCGACGACAACAACTTAGATGCCGTATGCACTATGTGCGGGTCACGATATGATGTAGTTGCGGCAGGTGGTGCTCCTGTCGATGGACCGGCTCTAACCGGCGAAGTCAAATATCGCTTGCAACCATATCGTTGCATCCCTGCAAGCATGGGAGGATATATCATTACTCGTTAATTTATATCTATTTTTTTACCTTTTTTATATAAATAAATAGCTCTGTAGAGAATTTTGATTAACTTTGCTAACTAAATATTTGTTACATAAATGATGGATAGTTTGCTACACATGATTTTCGCCGGTCTCGCAATAGGCATTATTGTCTCTGCGCCGATGGGTCCTGTGGGTATTCTATGCATTCAACGAACACTCAACAAAGGACGACTTGCAGGTCTGTTTACCGGAATAGGTGCTTCTGCCTCAGACATTTTCTATTGTCTGCTCACAGGCTTCGGATTGTCTTTTATCGAAGGTTTTATCAATGCTAATCAAGAAATAATTCAATTGGTTGGTAGCGTGGTGCTAATTGGTTTTGGTATATACCTCTTCAAGAAAAACCCAACCAAAGACCTGCAAAAACCGACTACTGCAATAACATCTATCAAAAAAGATATTCTGACCGGATTTCTTTTCACATTCTCCAATCCTCTTATATTATTCCTTATAATCGGGCTTTTCGCAAGATTTAATTTCATGAATGCTGACTATCGATTCTACCATTACATAACAGGTTTCTTGTTCATCTTCATTGGTGCAAACCTTTGGTGGTATGTGGTGACATACTTTGTCGATAAAGTCAGAGCCCACTTCAATCTTCGCTCAATGTGGCTGATAAACCGAATTATTGGCTCCGTAATCTTGCTTTTTGCTTTGGTGGGAATTATAAAGAGTTTTACTGAGCTTATCCCTTAATGGCTACTATGAAAAAGGGATTGACAGCAATAATTTTAGCAATTACCTGCTTCATTTTCTCTCGAGCAGACAGTTTTTATTGGGACAATTTTCATGGCTTTCATCCTTTCTTAAATACTACAAAAAACGGGCTAAACATCACAAACAAAACTCACCTCCCGACTTTCGACACAATATCTTCTCGCATAGGATTATGCGATTTTTCGTTTGAGACACGCCTCTCAAACATAAACAATAAGCCCAACAAGCGCTACAAATACTCCGATGCCGACGGCTCCACAAAACACGTCAAACACCCTTCATGGGGCATCGTCGCGTTTGACTCGCTCGGGAATAAATTAGAACTGCGAATTTCTACTTCTCAGACTTCCGATTGGGAATATTCCTCAGCCGATTGTCTTAACATAGCATTAATCCACAATGACTCTATCATCGCTCAATCCCGGTGTATCTATCCGGACATAGAGCCATTTACCGGACTGAACACCATTTACATCAGTCGTCAAGACTCAACCGTATGCGCAAAAATCGGAGCACGAGTCAAAAAGGAAATCATATCTGCAAATATCAACAATTTCTTCATTTCATCCATAGGATTTACAACATACCCCGCCGCTAATATCAAAATCGATAGAATAGCATTAACGATAACAAACCCTCCTTCTAAAAATTTGACAACAAATTGGAGCGACGAAAGCATCAGCAAACACATTTCAGAGTCAATCGACCCACTCGAGGGCTATTGGGCTTTCCTTGATCGTTCACTTGACGAAGACTTGCTTCGCATGGGAGGAAACTATTCTCTCGCCTTGATTAAAAACGACAATGGATACGACCTAATCTACGTCGAAGGAGCTACTATTAACCCCGAAAGTTGGAAGACAGGCATGATAAAAGCCACTCTCACTCCAACAAAATTCAAAGGCACATACAACGTCACATGGTACGACTCTGCCATGAGACCACTACACAAAGACATCACAGCCCACATCGAAGGCAACCACCTCATGCTAATCGCCTTCCCCTACCAGTCCTCCCACATCCGCCTAACTCGAACCCCCACCCCATAAATTTGATCAAACATTCCATCTATTTATTGAGTATTATTGGCGCCCGATAAAACTTTTATGTATTATTTAGGCTTATTGGTCAAAATTCATAACAAAACCTTTGCAAGTCGCTGATAATGGTTCAGTAGCAAAAAGGTGTGGGAATAAATAAAATTGTTATCTTTGCACCCATATGGAAACAAAGATATTAGAACAATTAGCGAGCCTTGTGTTGCCCAAAGAGATACTAGACCGCTTTGCGATAG
>SUXG01000006.1 GCA_015061085.1 Bacteroidales bacterium | reverse complement strand
GGCAGCTCGCCATCTGGCAATAAGACGTTTTTTTAACAAATCAGGCGACCTATATTCAGATCGCCCGATAAATTGTGTATACTTGTTTCCTCCCTATTGACATATGTTTTTATCCCGAACTCGCGTATCTGGGTATCTTTCGTATCGTTCATCAAGTCTCATGCGCTCGTTTGCTTAACTTTGACTGCGCCCAAGTTAGGCGGCGGTTCGGAAAAATTGCAAACAAGTTTGCTTTTTCGCTCACCTTGCACTAACTTTTGATAAGTTTGGCTGCACTCGGCACTCGCAGGGCGAGAGCCAAGAGGGGTATACCATTCTTTACAAGTTTCATTTGGTATTCTGCGCTCGTTTGCTTAACTTTGACAGGGTCCAAGTTAGGCGGCGGTTCGGAAAAATGCAAACAAGTTTGCTTTTTCGCTCACCTTGCACTAACTTTGTAGTGTGGGCGAGCGAAATATATGTGCCACTAAAACGTTATATAGAAAATGATAAGGACTTTTATGATTTGCTTGTAGTGATTTGCTAATTTTTAGAAGTCTCCTTAATAAACGGATTATAGATATGGAAAGAATTCTTTGGGCAGACGATGAAATAGATCTATTAAAACCTCATATCCTTTTCCTTAAACAAAAAGGATACGATGTGGCGACAGTCTCCAACGGCAGAGATGCACTCGATGCTTTGGAAAATGAGCAGTTCTCTCTAATATTGCTCGACGAAAATATGCCCGGACTTTCCGGCTTGGAAACACTGACGCTTATCCACCAGTCGCATCCGCAGATTCCGGTAATCATGATTACCAAATCGGAGGAGGAAAACATTATGAATCAGGCTATTGGCAATAAAATAGCCGACTATCTCATTAAACCTGTCAACCCAAACCAAATCCTGCTTTCCATAAAGAAAAATCTGCATGGCGGCGAAATTGTGGCAAAAACCGTAAGTTCCGACTATCAGCAAGAGTTTCAGAAGATTTCGATGCAAATTAATATGGCACAATCTATTGACGATTGGTATGAAGTCTATCGCTCGTTGGTGTTTTGGGAATTGAAATTAGCGCAGACAGATACAAATATGGATGAGCTCCTTTCGCTCCAAAAACGCGATGCAAATGTCGGTTTCTGCAAATTTGTAAAGCGCGAATATGAGGATTGGGTGACTACAGAGTCTCATCCGCTGATGAGTCACGAGATTTTCAAACGTCGCGTATTTCCGGAATTAGATAAGGGAGAGAAAGTGTTTGTCATTCTAATCGATAACTTCAGATACGATCAATGGAAGGTAATACAGCCGATAGTCTCGGAATTTTTCAATATCAATGAAGAACTGTACACCACTATTTTGCCGACATCGACACAATATGCCCGCAACTCAATATTTGCCGGCTTGATGCCTCTCGACATAGCTAAAATGTTTCCTGACCTATGGGTTGAAGAAGACGAAGACGAGGGTAAAAACATCTATGAAGAGGAGCTTATTCGTAGTCAGCTTAATCGTTTTCGTCGCAAAGAAAAGTTCTCTTACCACAAAATCAACGATTCGGCAGGCGTCGATAAACTGTTGGTCAAGCTAAAACAAATTGACAATAATGAGTTGAATGTCGTGGTACTGAACTTCATCGATATGCTCTCGCATGCGCGTACTGAGTCGAAAATGATTCGCGAGCTTGCAAACTCGGATGCTGCTTATCGTTCGCTGACAGAGTCGTGGTTTCGCCATTCGTCGGCTCACGACCTATTCCGTTGCCTGTCGGAAAAGAAATATAAAGTCATCGTGACCACTGACCATGGGACAATACGTGTCGATAATCCTATTAAGGTGGTAGGTGATAAAAACACCAACACCAACCTTCGCTATAAAGTAGGTAAAAGCTTGAACTACAATCGTAAAGAGGTCTATGAAATGACCAATCCGAAACGATTTGGTCTGCCGGCACCTAACCTTTCCAGCACATTCATCTACGCAACGAACGAAGACTTCTTTTCATATCCGAACAACTACAACTATTATGTCGGCTACTACACAGGCACATTCCAGCATGGTGGCATCTCACTCCAGGAAATGATAGTGCCATTAGTAACCCTCAACCCCAAATAACCCCACTGTTAAAATTTTTTAAACTTGCAACGAATGGTTGTTTATTTTAATTTCCTCTCTGCCACAAATCTCTTCAACAAGAAAGTCAAGAAGTATGGAAAGGTATAAAATTTACCATTGAAACCGATATTTTTATACCCCAACTTAATTCCATATTTCACATCTGGATATTTATCATCTTTCAACAAATTATTCAATGATGCTGTCGCATTGTCATTTGATTTAACTTCTATAGGAATAAGAGAATCGGCATCACGTACAAAGAAGTCCATTTCAAGAGAAGGTTTGTCGCTGCTGTAATAATATAGGTTGTAGCCTTGTTTTACCAACATATCACCTACGATGTTTTCGTAAATAGCTCCTTTGTATGTTCCAAGATTTTTGTTGGCTCTCAAATCCTCCTGAGCTTCTTCGTCGAGCGATGCAATCAAAAGACCTGTATCTTTGTAATAAACCTTATACAGTTTAGGATCATAGTTTCCCTTAAGAGGGAGTTCCGGCAGATTTAGACAATAGCATAGGTTTATCACACCGGCATCTGCAAGCCATTCTACACAACCGATATAATCTCGATTACGTGCATTCTTTGCAATCTTGGTTATTTGGAAACGTTTATTTTCTTTAGCCAAGAAAGTAGAAATATGATTATATACAGCCTTGACCTTTGCTTTATCCAAACCCTCTACGTATTTGGTAATATCCTCTTCGTAATCTTTAAGCAATTGTTGTTGTATTGCAAATGTGCCGCTGAAGTTCTTATTTTTGATATACGTATTTACCACCTCGGGCATGCCACCGATAGTTGCATAATCACGGAACAATTCAAAAAGAACATCCATTTGCAAAGTAGCAAGTGGTCTGACTTCCAACATGCGCTGATATAGCTCATCTATAAAATCGTCGGTGTATCCTTTAGCCCAAAGAAATTCTTCGAAATCCATAGAATGCATTTCGTAATCTTCTTTATAACCGACACTGTTAGACTCTATTTCTCGATAATTGATACCCATTAAAGAGCCGGAACAGATAACATCAAACCGTCCATCGAGTTTAAAGAACTTCAATGCAGTGGCACAATTAGGACAAGCTTGCAACTCATCAAAAAAGAAAAGGGTCTCGCCTGGAATAAACTTAAGTCCCGGATTTAGTAACGACATGTTTTTAAGAATGGTCTCAACCTCAAAACCATCCTCAAAAATATTCTTATATTTAGGTTGCTCCACAAAATTGATTTGGATAACGTTTTTGTAATTTTGACCTGCAAACCACTCAATGGAGCGAGTCTTTCCAATCTGACGTGCTCCTTTAATGATTAATGGTTTTCTATCCGGATTGTTTTTCCATGTTATCAAATAGTTATCAACCTTTCGTCTAAGCAACTTATCCATATTTAAAATCTTTTTTTACAACTGCAAAGATAATACTTTTCACATAATCCGTACTATAATTACATGATTTTTCACATTTTCTGTGCTGTTTTTGTCTATAATTTCACATAATCCTCAATAAATAAGGCGAAAATTTCACATTTTCCTTGTTTGTTATGTAGCAGCATGGTCTCAAAAAGCCGAAACAGATTCTGTTATCGGATATAAATAATACTCAAGAAAAGGAAATGAAATATTGGTGTCTGATAAAAGTTTTTTTGAAAAAATTAGTACTGATTCGATTAAATATATATGTTTTATTGCACTTTTAGAATAAAGTTGTTATCTTTGCAATAAATAAGATATTGTTTGTTGTTATAGATAAAAACCAATTATGAATAATATGTTATCTTTTAATATTGCAAATCCAAACGATGTTGCTTTGCAAATAGCTGCAAGGGTGAAGGCTCGTCGTTTGGAGCTAAATTTGACGCAAGGAGGAATGGCATCAAGAGCAGGTGTCAAGTTTGCGACCTATCGTCGTTTTGAGCAGACGGGTGAAATCTCGCTGCGAGGGTTGCTTCAAATTGGTTTTGCATTGAATTGTCTTGATGAGTTTAATGCACTTTTTGCTCAAAAACAGTATCAGTCACTTGAAGATGTACTGAATGAACAGAGTGTTAATCGCAAACGAGGAAAAAAGAATGAATAGCATCAGACAGATCGAGGTTATATATGCCAATCGCGTTGTTGGTCATTTGGTACTGACCAAAGAGGGCTTGTGTGCTTTTGAATATTCTACAGAGTGGCTTACATCCGGATTTTCTATTTCTCCATTTGAACTGCCATTGCGTAGTGGTGTATTTATTGCCAAACCTCGACCTTTTGATGGTGGATTTGGAGTTTTTGATGACTGTCTGCCGGACGGATGGGGTTTGCTTATCCTTGATAGATATTTACAGCGTCAAGGCATAAATCCACGTAGTCTAACCCTTCTTGACCGTCTTGCATTGGTTGGCTCAACGGGACGAGGAGCATTGGAATTTCGACCGGATAAGAGTGTAGTCGCCAAGCAGGATTATGCCGATTTCGAGAAATTGGCGTTAGAGGCTGAGCAGATTCTTGATAGTGATGATTATGCCGGCAAGGGTATTGAGGAGTTTCAGCATCGAGGAGGTTCGCCCGGTGGTGCTCGCCCAAAGATTTTTGCTCGCTACGAGGGTAAGGAGTGGTTGGTTAAGTTTCGTGCGAAACAAGATCCAAAACGCATAGGTTTTGAAGAGTATAACTATTCGATACTTGCCAAAGAGTGTGGTATCGAAATGCCCGAAACACGACTCTTTGAGGATAAGTATTTCGGTGTAGAGCGATTTGACCGTACATCAAGTGGCAAACTACATGTAGTGAGTATAGCCGGTCTTATAGGTGCCGACTATCGTATTCCAAGTATTGACTATTCACACATCTTTCAAGTATGTGCTGCTCTCACCCATAATGTGGCAGAACTATGGAAGGTCTATCGCCTAATGGTTTTCAACTACTTGATAGAGAATAAAGATGACCACGCCAAAAATTTTGCTTTTATCTATCGGGATGGCGAATGGCACTTCTCTCCGGCATTCGACATCTTGCCGAGTGATGGCATGAATGGTTTTCATACCACTTCTATTAATGACAGTATTGAGCCGACAAAAGATGATTTGATTGCCGTTGCTGTAAAAGCAGGATTGAATAAAAAAGAGGCGGAGGAGATATTTTTATCGATGAAGTCAGACATCAAAAAAAGTCAGGTAGAGATATAGATAGTATTTACTAGTGTAAGCGATAGGTGTAGTCTTAATAAGCGAACCGAGTGACGGAATAGGTATCGACTAAGGGATTGTGTCGATGCTGAGCAGTCGGAGTCCGCTGAGTGAGCGCCCGGTGTAGATTGCTCTGTAGAACCATGCTGTGTCGCTCCCATTGGCAATAGCAGTCTCTGACAACCGGCACACGACGTTAATGCTATCGCTGCTTTCGTTTTTGAGTTTTTTTATTGTGCGTTGAAGAGCATAAATGGGGTTGACACTGCCTGTCGGCTTGTGGATCGAAGGATTGCCGAAATGAAGCAAGATTTGTCGGGTGCTCAATTGCTGAGGGGAATAAAAAACGGGGAAAACGCCTCGCAGTCCGGCGTTGCCTTCGATGTCGGGTAATGACTCAAAATCTTTTCCTTTGTAGCGAGAGGGCAGAATGATTAATCTCGGCTCTTGACGTTTCATGATGTCGGCAAAGAGGTTGACGCGTGACGTTTCGCCCGGGTTGTCGATATATTGAGGTATTTCGAAGAGCCACCAAGGCATGTCTCCTTGATGCGACACGTCGGCATAGACCAATTCATTGCGTTGCGTAGCCAATTCGTTTGCTACGTATTGTTGTTCGCAAGAAAATCGCCATTGATAGCGAGCAAGCGTGATTTGCCAGAATAACAGCAGTGTCAATCCGAGGATTGTCGTTAAACGTACTGCCGATGCAGGAAGTCGTTTTCTGAGGTCAAACATTGCCGATAATATTTGCCAAGAGGCTATGCCGAATGACAGATAGGCGGGCCACAAAGCTCTTCCTCCTTGCGCTGAGGCTATTGATAGTAAGCAGGAAGAAATTCCCACAACTGCCCAAAACATATTTTTCGTATAAAAAGCATTGCCCGGACGTTTGCGACGTGTTGCCGACCATAGGGCAAGCAATGCCCATAGATACATAGGCCACATTCTTACTCCAAGCGTGTAGCTATAGAAGTTGTAGGCAAGACCTTGTCGTTGACGTTCTTCGAGTAGTAGCCACACGGCAGGGCTGCCAATGGCGACGATAGTGCCCATGGCGAAGCAAATCGAAGGCAATAGCGAATGGATTATGGCGATACGCAGTGGCTTTTCGGAATTGAAATCACGCCACAAAAGCAATAGCTGACCTATACAGAACGGTATGGAAAATCCTTCGTGCATCATAGCCGAAACAAATCCCAAGACACACATTGTCGCGACATTTTCCGTCCATGGCGTTCTGATGCGTCGCTCGATAAAAAACAATACCAAAGCCGATGACCACACATAGTTGATCATGAAATCCGAAGAAGCCAGATAATCCTCCCATGGAAGCACTATCCAGAGCGTCGAGACAACGCATAGCGTAAGCAATGGACGATGTTTCCATTCGGAGTCGATAATGCGGAGCAATGATATGATCATCAGCAGATATGCTGCCGCGTGTGCTATGTCGATAATCCATGGCGGCAATAAATTGCTTGCCAGGGCTATCATGTTGGCAAGGCGACCGTTTATCAGGAAATAATGGTTTTTGACGGATATGACTACATCCTTCAGCGATGAAATATTGTCGCCTTCGCAATTCCAAAAGGCTGTAGCGGCGCGTCGTGAGGGATTCTCCGAACCGACAAATGATTCGACGCCCTGCACGATGTGTGAGTAGGGATAGTCGTCGGCTATCTTGCCGGAACAAAGCATCCAAAGCAGCATCCCTATGCCGGCTGCGACAACGACAACAACCGACAACGGCAGCGTAGCTTTTGTTTTAAAAAAATTACCTGTAGTGTCTCTCAGGCTCATCGCATAAGTTTCAGAGACTCAATGAAATGCCAAATGGCAAGACCGGCAGAGACTGCTACATTCAGAGAGTGTTTTGTTCCGAACTGTGGTATTTCGATGACAGTGTCTGCCGCATCTACAACCGACTGATTTACACCCTCAACTTCATTTCCCACCACAATGGCATACACCTCGTCCTTTGACGGGACAAATTCATGAAGAGGCACGCTATTATGCGTCTGCTCAAGGCAGCACACCTTCACACCGGCTTCTTGCAGCTTTCTGACAGCCTCTTCTGCCGACTTCTCATAACGCCAAGCGACCGATTCTTCTGCGCCCAATGCCGTTTTGTGAATTTCCGGATGTGGAGGCGTGGCTGTGATGCCACACAAAATGATTTCATCGACCATAAAAGCATCGGAAGTTCGGAATATCGATCCTATATTGTTCATTGAGCGAACAGAATCCACCACCACCTTCACCGGCAACTTATCACTACGGCGATAGTCGTCGATTGTAATTCTCGTCAACTCAATAATATTCTTCTTTCTTTTATCCATCTCAAATTCCTCCTAAAGAAAAATATGGTATGAAAAGGGGTTAAACGGGATTTTTGCTATCGACGATGATTGTCACAGGTCCATCGTTGATGAGCGATACTTGCATGTCAGCGCCGAAGCGACCATGTCCGACTTTGCGACCGATAGTCTGCTCCATGCGTTGGCAAAACAATTCATACATCGGTATAGCCAAATCGTGTCCTGCCGCTCCGATATAGCTCGGGCGATTGCCTTTTTTGGTGCTTGCGGCAAGGGTGAACTGACTGACCACCATCACGTCGCCACCAACATCCATTACGCTGCGATTCATCACTCCGGCATCGTCGTTGAATATGCGCATCTGTGAGCATTTTTTTATTAGCCAATCGACATCGGCTTCGGTGTCGTCCGGTACGACGCCCAACAAGATGAGCAGTCCGGCTCCTATTTCTGAAATTCTTTCGCCGGCGATGTCAACGCTTGCTCCGGCTACACGTTGTATGACAACTTTCATTTCTTCTGATTTATTTGTTGTGTAAATTCAACTCCTTGAGGTGTTATTTTGATATGACATTGTGAGCCTTCGATCATCGGCATATTATGGCTGACATGCCCTACCGGGAAGTCAAAAGCCACAGGCAAATCGCCATAGCCCAGACGCTTTAGCAGAGAGTGAATCATCGAGTGTGTCGATTCGAAGTTTTTGTCGGCGTGTGTCTCTGTGAATTGACCGACAATGAGAGCTTTGATGCGTCGCAAGCTTCCGTTAAGATGAAGATTATAGAGCATACGTTCGGTGCTGTAGATTGCTTCCGAAATATCCTCAATGAAGAGTATGACATCTTCTTCCTCGTCTGGCGTCAACATGTCGAATTCAGTGCTGATAAGACCTGCCAAAACAGCAAGGTTTCCTCCTCTTAACTCTCCGCTTACTTCGCCACATACATTGTAGGGGTGGGCATCCAAGTTATAGGTCAGAGAATCGTTCCCTCTCAAAATTTGCAATAAGGCATTTATGGCAGCGTCGTCTTTCGGCTCTATGCTGAAGTGCTTTGCCATAGGTGCGTGGATGGAGGCAACTCCGGCTCGTCGCATCATGGCGTGAAGGGCTGAAATGTCGGAGTAGCCGATAAGCCATTTGGGATTGCGACGAAGCGTCTTTGAATCGAAGTGTTCGAGTAGGTGAACAGCGCCATAGCCACCTCTGGCGCAAAAGATTGCCTTGATTTCGGCATCGGCAATGGCATCCTGCAAATCTTTCAGACGGCGTTCTGCCGACGATGCGTATGACCCGTCGGCAGGACCCAAAGTGCCGGGCATAACCCTGACATTGTAGCCAAGCTCTTGTAGGCGACGCTCTGCCCCCAAGACGTATTCCTCCTTCACCGTTGTTGCCGGCGAAATGATTGCTATTGTGTCGCCGGGCATTAATGCCGGTGGGTAGATGATGTTTTGTTCGGTCATTCTTGTGATTTTATTAATCAATTGACTTGCACTTTTATGCCGGCTGCTTCAAATCGTTCGGCAATTTTGCGAAGTTCGTCGATTTCCACTTTCTTCAGATTTTCCTCAGGCGTTGAGCGGTCGATGCTGTAAAGCATAACTTCTTTCGGTGCGATTTTCTTATAGGCATCGATAAGTGCATTTATTTCGTCGTCGGTGGTATTGTCGATGACCTTGCCTTCATGCTCGCCACGAAGCATCATCGTCTGAATGATGCACTGCGAAGAGAATTTGCTCAACTGCTCAATTAATTGTTCGCTATTGAAGTCAGGCGATGTCGGCTTATCGATAAGGCGCATTGTCGGGGTGATTGCCGAGTCAAGTTTCAAAATATTGTTATCGACACGCATCAAAGCTTCAGCCACCTTCTCATCGCCGATACGAGTGGAATTTGACAACACCGACACTTTTGCATTGGGATAAAACTCATTTCTCAACGCGATGACATCATCGACAATGCCTGCGAAATCAGGGTGCAAAGTCGGTTCGCCATTGCCTGAAAAAGTGATGACATCAAGAGAGTCGCCGGCAGCCTTCATGGCTTCGAGTTTTGCTTTCAAATCATCCCTTGTCTGTTGGCGCGAAGGCATGCCTGTCGTGCCGAAGCCCTGACGATTATATCCCGCCTCGCAATAGACACAATCAAACGAACAAATTTTTCCGTCGTTAGGCAATAAATTGACTCCTAACGACACGCCTAATCTGCGACTGCGTATAGGCCCGAATATAGTGGAATGAAACAATACAGTCTGATCTTTTCCCATTTTGTTATTCTTGATGAAATTAATTTTGTATTAATCGATTATTTGCTGACAAATTTATGCTTGATTTTGTCGATGATTACGGCTATCGCTCCGTCGCCGGTGACGTTGGTTGCTGTCCCGAAACTATCCATTGCGATATATAGCGCAATCATCAAAGCTACGGCTGTATCGTCGAAGCCCAAAATGGATTGCAACACGCCGATAGCTGCCATTATAGCGCCTCCAGGCACTCCCGGAGCTGCGACCATTGTGATGCCAAGCATGAAAATGAAGCCGACCATTGTCTCCATCGGTATTTCCAAGCCGGTGATCATCGAGATAGCCAATGCGCAAGCTGTGATTTTCATCGCGCTGCCCGAAAGGTGGATTGTGGCACATAGCGGAATGACAAATCCTGCTATCGACTCATCGACGCCGTTTTTGATAGTCTGTTTAAGCGTTACCGGGATAGTTGCTGCCGATGATTGTGTGCCTAATGCAGTGAAATAGGCTGTCAGCATATTTTTTAGCATCTTCAAAGGATTTTTGCGAGCAACAATGCCGGCGATGCCAAACTGCACCAATAGCAAAACGGCAGTCATCGCGAAAATAACAACGATGAGTTTCAAGAATACTTCGAGAACGCAAGTGATTTGGTCACTCGCACTCATCGACATGAATATACCGAAAATGTAGAGTGGCAACAATGGAATCACCACTCGCGTAATGGTCATGATAATGATTTCGTAAAAGTCATTGAACACTTTTTTCAGAGAGTCGCCACCGACGGCTGTCAAGCCGATGCCAATGACAAAAGCAGCGATCAATGCGCTCATCACTCCCATAATCGGCGGCATCTCGACTGTAAAGTAAGGCTCAAAATTGCCTCCCGAATTTTCGACAGTCGATAAAGTTGCATTCTTTAGAATTTCGGGATAGAATGTCTCGCAAACTCCCCATGTAAAAAATCCACTGAAGAGGGTGAATGTGTATGCCAACGCCAAAGTGATACCCAATAATTTGCCGGCACTTTTACCAACGTTTGCAATACCCGGGACTATCAGTCCGAGAATCAACAACGGCACAAAAAAGCCGAGGAAGTTGCTAAACAAACCATTAAATGTGGCAAATATACGTTGCAACCATTCAGGGAAAAACAATCCACACACAATGCCTAAAACGATGGCAATGACTATTTTTGCCAACAGACCAATTTTTATCTTACGACTCATCCTTATTTGATTTTCAAAAATTTATACTATAATCTGCAAATTTAGACATAAATTGCGACATTACGGCATCGATACGACAAAAATGTCGATTTCGAGCCTCTGGTAGTCGTATTTAGAGTAATCGCTCTGCCGCGCCGTCGTTGTCGTAGCATCCTCCAAGGCTGAAAGAGGTGCGCATCGTCATCCTGCCTGTCTGAAGGTCTATCAGACGTCTTATTACGCTCCTAACCTATATTTGAAGAGAAAAATTACACACAGTTTTAATACAAACGCAAATACAACACTACCTACTCTCGAGTATATTAGATATCCATACAGCCAGTATCGGCATTATGAATATACTTAATATACATATTAACACAAGAGCTATACCTAATTTACTCTGCATGTATTCTTTATTGTAAATAATTCTTTTGCTCTTCATTTCTCTTTTCAAGTATTTTTTTAATGGCAAATAAAAAATCAATGTCAATACACATCCAAATATAATAAGATATAATCCGTGTAATTTATTTAAAATATTTAGAATCAACACCCCCACACTCATAGAAAAACCAAGTATTATTGTTTTAAGTATACCAAATGTATCGGTAATACTAAAGAAATTTGGTCTCTTACTAGATACAATTTTAACTCTTAACCAAACCAACTTACAAAATATTAACTCTATGTATTTCATTATTAAATCTGAATTAAAAAGACAGAATACAGAACATAATTATTTATATATCAAATATGCACTAATGAATGGTGATATAAAAGATATTACTAAATATAATATAGTAATATACATGTAGTTATAACTATCCATCAAATCCATATCAAATACAATTCTTGTTATTTTTCTTTGCATTTTTATTTTTCTGAAAATATACAAATATATAATAGTAATCATACTTATACTTATACACATAGCAATCGTTAACCATGTATTAAGTACTTTAGTCAATGGCATAACAATAACGCCAAACACCAACAACAACATTGATATATAAATTATTGCAAAAGCATCTTTTGCATACACCCATTTTGGCTCTTTTTCAAAATTAGATTTTGTTATAAACCAAACTAACTTGCAAAATACTATTTTGTAAAATCTAATCATATCCTAAACCAAATCCATTAGTAGTAGTATCTATTAAATAATATCCAGACGATAAACCCGTATATAATGGTCCTGACATTGCGCTCCATAATACCCTCCTCCAAACCATAATCGCTTGATGTCTTCTATTATAAATAGCAACGATATGTTGAACATACACCTCATATTGCAATGTATTTTTCGCAAATATAAGCATCTGATTTGATTTTTGCAATATTTTTATTAAAAGAATGTTTTTTTGTCACTCTGTTTATATTTTGTTTATATTTTGTGTAGTTTGGTGAGAAATGGAAATTTAGAAAAATTAGCGATGAGAGAACGATACTTTTAAACTACTATAATTATGTTCTTCAAACATTTTTATTAATTTTGCATTTGTTAGTCCATTCCTCGTGAAATGCTATTACGAATTTTAAATTTGGGAAATTAATAGAAGTTGCCGTTAGTGGTTGAGGGAGGGACTTATAAACAATTGAATCATAAAAAGGAAATTATAACATAAACGTATAATATATGGCAAAGAACAGATTAGTGGGAGCATATCCTGTGATTGGAATTCGTCCGACAATCGACGGACGCAGAGGGGAGCTCAAAGTCAGAGAGTCTCTTGAAGAGCAAACAATGAATATGGCACGCTCGGCAGCCAAATTGTTTGAAGAAAATTTGCGTTATAGCAATGGCGAACCGGTGAAAGTGGTTATCGCCGATACGACAATAGGCCGTGTGGGCGAAGCTGCTGCATGTGCAGAAAAATTTAAGAAAGAGGGAGTCGATATTACATTGACAGTGACGCCATGCTGGTGTTATGGTGCAGAGACAATGGATATGGACCCATTGACAATAAAAGGTGTATGGGGATTTAACGGGACAGAGCGTCCGGGAGCAGTCTATTTGGCATCAGTGTTGGCTACACACACCCAAAAAGGACGTCCGGCATTCGGCATCTATGGTCATGACGTTCAAAATGCCGACGACAAGGAAATCCCGGAAGACGTGAAAGAGAAGCTTTTGCGTTTCGGACGTGCTGCAGTGGCTGTGGCATCGATGCGTGGCAAGTCTTATTTGCAAATCGGCTCAATCTGTATGGGTATCGGTGGCTCTATCATCGACCCTGAGTTTATCGAAGAGTATCTTGGCATGCGTGTAGAGAGTGTCGATGAGGTGGAAGTAATTCGCCGAATGGAAAGAGGCATCTACGACAAAGCAGAATTTGAAAAAGCACTCGCATGGACAAAGGCAAAATGCCGTGAGGGCTTTGACAAAAATCCGGAAAGCCTTCAAAAGACACGCCAAGAGAAAGATGCCGATTGGGAATTTGTCGTTAAGATGATGGTTATTATAAAGGACCTCATGAATGGCAACGAGAATCTGCCGGAAGGTTGCGAAGAAGAAAAGGTCGGTCACAATGCGATAGCTGCCGGCTTCCAAGGACAACGTCAATGGACCGACTTCTATCCGAACTGCGACTTCCCGGAAGCATTGCTTAACACATCATTCGACTGGAATGGAGCTCGCGAACCATATATTTTGGCTACAGAGAATGACGTGTTGAACGGAATTGGCATGTTGTTTATGAAGCTGCTTACCAACAGAGCGCAGATATTTGCCGATGTTCGCACATATTGGAGTCCGGAAGCTATCAAAAAGGCTACAGGCTACGACATCGAAGGCAAAGCAAAAGAATCGGATGGTATTATCCACCTTATAAATTCGGGTGCGGCGTGTCTTGACGCTTGCGGCTTGGCAAAAGATGAGCAAGGCAATGCGGTGATGAAAGAATGGTGGAACGTCACTGAAGAAGATCAAGAGGCAATCTTGAATGCGACGACATGGAACCCTGCCGATTTAGGTTACTTCCGTGGTGGTGGCTATTCATCTCGTTTCATTACTGAAGAGCAGATGCCGGTCACAATGATACGTTTGAATCTTGTGAAAGGTCTCGGTCCTACATTGCAAATAGCTGAAGGTTGGACTGTGAAACTCCCGGAAGAGGTGTCAGATATTCTTTGGAAACGCACCGACTATACATGGCCTTGCACATGGTTTGCTCCGCGATGCACAGGCAAAGGCGCTTTCAAGACTGCTTACGATGTGATGAACAATTGGGGTGCCAACCATGGAGCAATCTCATACGGTCATATCGGAGCCGACCTGATCACTCTATGCTCAATGCTTCGCATCCCTGTGTCGATGCACAATGTGGATGAAGACAAGATTTTCCGTCCGTCGGCGTGGAATGCCTTCGGTATGGATAAAGAAGGTCAAGACTATCGAGCATGTGCCGCATACGGTCCGATGTATAAATAAAAAAAAACAGAAGGGGGTTGTGTTTGCCACACGCCCCCTAACCTTAAAATATCATGACAAGAAGATTTGTATTAAACGAAACGTCCTATTTCGGAGCAGGCTCACGCGAAGCAATCGCCGAAGAAGTGGCTCGCAAAGGACTTAATAAAGCGCTAATCGTAACCGATAATAGCTTAGTGAAATTTGGCGTAGTGTCAAAAGTCAGCGAAGTGTTGGAAAAAGCAGGTATCCCTTTTGAGATATTTGATGAAGTGAAGCCAAATCCGACGGTAGCAAACGTCAAAAGCGGATTGAAAGCTTACTCTGAATCCGGCGCTGATTTCATTTTGGCTATCGGTGGAGGCTCATCGATAGATACAGCGAAAGCAATCGGAATCATAACAAACAATCCGGAATATTCGGATGTCGTTTCGCTTGAAGGCGTTGCGCCGACAAAGAGACGCTCAGTGCCTATCATCGCAGTGCCGACAACAGCCGGAACAGCCGCTGAAGTGACCATCAACTATGTGATTACCGATGAAGAAAACAAGAAGAAAATGGTTTGCATCGACCCTAACGATATTCCGGTGGTGGCAGTTGTCGATGCCGAGCTGATGTATTCTTTGCCTAAAGGACTGACTGCGGCGACAGGAATGGATGCACTTACACATGCCATCGAGGGATTGATCACTAAGGGCGCATGGGAATTGAGCGATATGTTTGAGATAAAAGCCATAGAGATGATAGCAGAGTATTTGCCGATAGCTGTCGAAGAGCCGACAAATGCAAAAGCTCGCGAAGCGATGGCTCTCGGTCAATATGTGGCGGGAATGGCATTTTCAAACGTAGGTCTTGGAGCAGTCCATGGAATGGCACATCCGATGGGTGCCATTTTCGATATTCCTCATGGAGTGGCAAATGCAGTGTTGTTGCCGACAGTTATGGAATATAATAAGTCGGCGGCAAAAGAAAAATATGTCGAAATTGCAAAAGCGATGAAAGCCTACAAAGACACAATGAGCATTGACGAAGCGGCAGATGCAGCCGTTGAAGCTGTCAAAGCATTGTCGATAAAGGTCGGAATTCCTCAGACTTTGACCGAATTAGGCATAACAGAAAAAGACATCGACATCTTGGCGGCATCGGCAATTGCCGATGTGTGCACACCGGGCAATCCGAGAGACATCGATGAGGCAACAATAAAAGAACTATATAAGAAGATTCTATAATGGAAAATATAAATGAAGCTCAATATCAAGAGTTTATCGAAGCAGCCCATCGTGCCGGACGTGAACATTTGATGCTATGCAGTAGTGGCAATATGTCGTGGCGAATTGGCGATAAGGTGATGATTTCAGGGACAGGCTCATGGTTGCCGGCAATACAAAAGGAGAAAATCGCAATATTAAATCTTGCCGACGCGACATCGCTAAACGGCATAAAACCATCGATGGAGAACGGTTTTCATTTGGGCGTTTTGCGAAATCGTCCTGATGTGAATGTGGTTCTTCACTTTCAATCTGAATATGCAACTACAATCGCCTGCATGAAAAATAAGCCGACAAATTTTAATGTGACGGCAGAAGTTCCGTGTCACGTTGGAAAAGAAATACCCGTAGTGCCATACTATCGTCCGGGTTCGCCTGAATTGGCTCAAGCTGTGGTGGAAGTATTGAAAGACCACGACTCATGTCTTTTGACAAACCACGGACAGGTCGTGTGTGGAAAAGACTTCAATGCAGCATTCGAAAAGGCTATGTTCTTCGAAATGGCTTGTCGCATAATCGTTCAATCCGGAATGAATTACACAGTTCTTACCGATGAGGAGATTAGAGATCTTGACAAATACGTTTTAGGTAAAATCACAGACTAAAAAAACACGGAGAGAGGATTATCTAAAAATATCATGTACTACATAGCAGCAGATTTTGGAGCAGGAAGCGGAAGAGTGATTGTCGGCAAGCTGGAAAACGGCGAATTGAATATTGATGAAATTCATCGTTTCCCTAACCGACAAATTAATTTGGGAGGAAGAGTTTATTGGGACTTCCTTTCACTCTATGAGGAGCTTAAAACGGGTCTAAAAAAAGCTTTTACCAAATATGGCTCACAGATAAAAAGCATAGGAATCGACACATGGGGAGTGGATTATGGTCTGCTTGACAAAAAGGGGCGTTTGCTATCCAATCCGGTGTGTTATCGTGATTCACGAACACAAGGTATGCTTGAAAAAGCCTTTGAATGTTTGCCGAAGGAAAAGTTTTTCTCCCTTGCCGGCAATCAATTCATGGAGATAAACACTGTCTTTCAGCTCTATAGCACAGTGTTAGAGGGTGATGAATTGCTGAAGAATGCCGAAAAATTGCTCTTTATGCCGGACTTGTTTGCTTATTTTCTGACCGGAAAAACTGTGAACGAATACACTATCTCATCTACATCGCAAATGCTCAATTCTCTCAGTCGCGAGTGGGATGACACGATATTCAAATCGCTTTCGTTACCCAAGAAAATAATGCAAGAGGTGGTCTATCCCGGCACTAAAATAGGTGACTTGACAGAGTTGCTTCAAAAGGAATTGGGTGGAAATGCGGATGTAGTGGCTGTGGGCTCTCATGATACTGCATCAGCGCTTGCTGCCATTACTGCAGATGACGACGAATGGGCGTTTATCAGTTCCGGAACATGGTCGCTCATGGGAATGGTGACTCCGACTCCGTTGCAAATGCCGGAAGTTTTAGCGTCAGATTTTACCAACGAAGGTGCTGTATCGGGAGAAATCCGTCTGCTAAAAAATATTACAGGGCTGTGGCTGATACAATCACTCGTCAAGGAATGGAGCGAACAAGGTCAAGACTGTGACTATTCACAAATGGTCATTGATGCTGAAAAATCATCATGTGAAAGCATGATAGATGTCAGCGACAGCCGATTTACGGCTCCACAAAGCATGGCAAAAGCGATTTGCGACTATTGTGCCGAGACAAAACAAGATTTGCCCGAGACTCAAGGCGACTATATGCGATTGGTCTGCCAATCATTGGCGGCAGAATATGCCAAAGTCAAACAAGAGTTAGAGCAATCGGTCGGCCGCAAAATAAAAACCATATATATCGTAGGCGGAGGTTCGCAAAACGGATTACTAAATAAAATGACTGCACAAAAGACCGGATGCAAAGTGATAGCCGGCCCGGTGGAAGCGACAGCCATAGGCAATATTAAAGTGCAGGCACAAGCCTCAGGAGAATTGTCAAAGGACAATCCTCTCAGATTAAAAGGCAAAGGGATGGAATTAAAAACATTTCTGCCGTAAGTAATAAATTTCTGAAGGGAATTTTTAGAAGTTTCCTGAACTCTCAAACGTTAAAACTCATATTGCAATGATAAAAGATAAAACAAAAGTAGTGGAAAAATCGATGCTGCTGCCATTCATAATGTTGGTGTCATGCTTCGTATTGTGGGGCTTACTCAATAACATGACCGATAACCTTGTCCCGGCGTTTGGCAAAATCTTCATGATGTCGGCAGTCGATTCATCCTTTGTGCAGATTGCTTTCTATGGTGCGTATGCTGTATTGGCAATTCCAGCAGCAATAATAATCAAGAAGTTTTCATATCGAGTGGGTGTATTGTTCGGATTGGGGCTTTACATGATTGGTGCATTGGGGTATATTCCTTCGGCGATAATTCAAAGTTATGACATGTTTCTTGTGTCGATATTTGTGTTGGCATGCGGATTGTCGGTGCTCGAAACAACTTGCAACCCTTACGTGATATCGCTCGGCTCGAAAGAAACATCAATTCAGCGATTGAACTTCGCGCAGGCGTTTAATCCGCTTGGATCATTAGCCGGTATATTTTTGGCAAAATATATGATACTTGCACATTTGAATCCTGCAACCTATGAAGAGCGAATTGCCATGGAGCCTGATGTGCTCAACAGCATCCAAAATGACGAGCTCCTTTGGGTGTGTGTGCCATACGTCGGATTGGTCTTGATAGCATTGATAATCTGGATATTCTTTTATAACTTTAAGCGTCCGGAAAACAAATCAGAAGATGGCGATTTGAACATCGTGGCATCATTCAAAAAATTAATACGAAAACCTCGATACTATTGGGGCGTTGTAGCTCAATTTTTCTATGTCGGATTGCAAATAACTGTATGGACATGGACCGTAAAATATGCGATGACTGTGTTTGGCGACGCTCTTAATGAAGCAGCCGCAGCTCAATACTATCTGTATGCAATCGTCTTATTTATTCTGTGTCGTTGGATTTGCACAGCATTGATGCGTCGTTTCAATCCGGCAGTGATGTTGTTGATATTTGCATTTGCCGGAATAATGGCTTGTTTGGCAACAATTTATCTCCCTGCTGAGGTGTCGATATGGACATTGATTGCTATCTCCGGATGTATGTCATTAATGTTTCCTACTATCTATGGCATCGCATTGTATGGAATGGGTGATGAAGTGAAACTTGGTGCGGCAGGATTGATAATGGCAATCTTGGGTGGCGCTGTGATAACTCCGATCATGGGAATGTTTATCGACAACGGATGGTTGAATACATTAATCTCGTCGGCATACAGTTTTGAAGAGGCTGCGATACGCACATCATTCTATATCCCTGTGGTTTGCTTCGCTGTCGTAATGGCATACGGAATCTACATCAAATGCACCGACAAGGACTAAGCAATTCACTTGGGTAACAGTGTAGAATACCGCGGGTGAGCAAAGCCGTCAGGCGAGCGCCACCCGCGGATATATAATCACACTAAAAACTACCCCGAAGTGGGTAGTACATCGACTCGTATGCACATCGTGTCTGATGCAAGCATAGATATATGAGAGAGTATAGCTATATATGAGACGATAGAGACTATGTGCAACCCCATTCGGGGTAGATGTATTTGTGTGTTGTCAACTCCGGTGGTAAACGAGCGTAGCGAGTGCCACCACCGGTTATCGAGATAATACCCCTTTCGGGGTATCGTTTGCTATGCTCGTCACATATCGCTACGCTTTCTCGCCTTTCAGACAGCAACGCTGATACGTTGTGCTTACCATATCCTAACTGATAAGTTCTGCTATATCGGCGCGAAACACCTAATAATACGTTATGTTCAGAGAATAAAAAGTTTAGTTGAGTTCAGCTTCTATTTCTTGATACAAAGCGACAGGACCAAGATGCCACATTTTTGTGCTTTCCACTTTAAGTTTCTTATACAACTTTGAGCCGTAAATTGTTTTTATGGCCTCTGTTATATTCATGCCTTTATATTCCACAAGCATACTTGCCAACCAACTTATTTTGGACGGTAAAAGCAAGTGTATATTGTCTTGGTTTATTTCTCCTATCATATTGTAACCTCCTTGGCTTCGATGAATTTTATAGCCTTTAAAGCCTTGTCTGTATGAAATAAATATTGGTCAACCAATTTATATGCCTTTAATTCAGAGATAAGATTCTGCTTATCAATAATACCTCCTTCATATAGTGCCAATGCGGCATATACTTTGTCATTTGCTACAGGACCATAAACGATATCAAAATCGTGATTAAAATCTTTGTTGGTGCGATTACTCATCACAAAGTCAAGCCAGTCTTCTGTCGGGGATTCAAAAAGTAAAGTTTTAAGACTCTTCACCAAATCCTCGTCTAATTCATAAACATTGACATAACCAATCGGACTATTAGCATTCAATTTACGTTTAACCCAATCTTTAGCTTGCTTAAAAGATGTAGTTGTATAAAACCCGTAACCATAATCCAAGGATCTGCTTGGGATACGAATTTCCGGATTATCAACAATTTCTATACTTCCATGATAAAGAATCATATGCTTATTTTTTTCTGTCGTTTATAAAATCCTCAATATCTGCAACAAGCCATTGTCTGCTTTGAGTATGTAGAACATCAAAATATTCTTTCAAATAATCGAGCACGCCATACTCTGAGAATATTGAGATAACTTCATCCTCGTTTATGCCTTTTTCATTCATGTATTGTTCGATACAGAATGAAATGAAATATGTTATATCTTTCAGGTTCTTATCCATCGGCTATACGGTTTTCTTGTCGTCAAATATAAATTCTCTCACGCCAACTTAATTCTATTAAGTTTCATGCAAAGTAATTTAACTGCCAATGCAAAGATAGTAATAAATTCTCTAAATATAGTAGATTCTCGCATATTTCTATTTTTGGTAGGATACGCAAATAGAGGATGCTGTTTACTTTAGAACGACAAAAAACTACTCAAAAGCAAATACACGATAGTCGTAGTATAAACAAAAAAGATGTGGACTGTCCTCGCGGATAATCCACATCAAGTATCACTAATATTATTAACCTAAAAAGTAAAAAATTATGAGTTGTTTCGTACAAAGTTTTTTATCTGTTTGCGATAAAGCTATGACTTTATGCGTATCGACTGATTAGTCGAAGCTAATGTCCTCCACTTCGTCGTCGATTGCATCTCCGATTGCATCGAATTCTTCGTCGAGAGGAACTCGTTGGCTTTCATTGTCGCGTGGTAGGAATGGAGTGGCTGCTGTGCGAGGCTTTTCTTCCGGCTTTTCGTTAAGTTTAGCCTTAATTTTTTCTGTCAATTCTTCCATCAATTCCGGATTGTCGGCAAGCACTTCTTTTGCAGCGTCGCGTCCTTGTGCGATTTTTGTGCCTTCGTAAGAGAACCACGAACCAGACTTCTTGACAATGCCCATATCGACACTCATGTCGAGCACTTCGCCGGTGCGAGAGATGCCTTCGCCAAACATGATGTCAAATTCGGCACGACGGAACGGAGGAGCGACCTTGTTTTTGACAACCTTGACCTTGACAGTGCGTCCCAAGACGTTTTCACCTTCTTTGATAAGAGATGAAGGGCGTATTTCGAGGCGTACCGATGAGTAAAATTTCAAGGCATTACCACCGGTGGTCGTTTCCGGATTGGTAAATGGCATTGCGCTGATTTTTTCACGTATTTGGTTGATGAAAATACAAGTGGTGCGTGTGCGAGAAATCGATGCTGTCATTTTGCGCATCGCCTGCGACATTAGTCGTGCATGTAAGCCCACATTTTTGTCGCCCATTTCGCCTTCGATTTCAGTCTTTGGAGTCAATGCAGCGACAGAGTCGATAACGATTATGTCGATAGCTCCTGAGTTGATCAATTGCTCGGCGATGTCAAGAGCTTGTTCGCCGCAATCCGGTTGGGCTATCCAGAGGTTGTTGACATCGACACCGAGCTGCTCGGCATAGAATCTGTCGAATGCGTGTTCTGCATCGATGATAGCTGCTACACCACCATTTTTTTGTGCTTCTGCGATGGCATGAATGGCAAGTGTGGTCTTACCTGATGATTCTGCACCATAGATTTCGATAATTCTTCCACGAGGATAACCACCGACGCCCAATGCTTGGTCTAACGCAATTGATCCTGAAGAGATAACCTCTACATCTTCAATCGATTCGTCGCCCATGCGCATGATGGCTCCTTTGCCAAAGTCTTTTTCGATGTGCTCCATTGCCATTTGCAAGGCTTTCATTTTCTGATCGCTATTGTCTATACGACCTGTAGTCGTCACTGCTGATTTCTTTTTTGCCATTGTTTGATAAAATTTTTAAGTGTTGATTGATGTCTGCGACTATCTGTCTTTATTGCTTGACAGCGCAAAATTAGCACAGTACCACTGCAATAGTTTTGCACTTAGGTGTCAAAAAACGTTAAGGTTGCAGACTGTCAATTGCTTTGCAATATTACAAAATAATTATGATACTACAAAGAAACAAACGATAAAGTTTGCCCAATCAGACTAAAATAAATCTGTGATATGTATGTTTCCTTAATCTGACTTCTATAAATTAAATCCGAGGATTATGTATTTTTGTTAGGCCAGGTGACGTAGGTTTCTTTTTCCATAAATATGGATTCGACATCTTCAACACGATAGCGTATGCAAAGGTTGTCCTCGTATGGGAAATAGAGAACTTCAAATTCAGTAAAGCCGCAATTGTGGGCTTGACATGCAAATGTGGAGTATGCTCCTCTGAAATATTCTACAGGTGTCTGCACTTCGAAGTATTTGATGAAAATTTCATATCGTTGCTTTCCGAGCAATCTGATCATGCGCTGTTTCAGCGTAGGGTTGTCAAATAAATTTATATCGCCGGGATATTGACTGATAGCATTTTTGAATAGTATCTCTAATGAGGATGTCGATTTTTGATTTGCCGCTATCGATTTATCTGCCTTTGAAAGGTTACTTGCCGATACCATTGGTGTGGCGCCAAGTAATAGGACTGCAATGAATAGTCTGATTAGAGTTGATTTTTTCATGTTTAATAATGTATGTGAATTAATGTATTTATTGATTTTCTATGATTTTTGAATAGGCATCTTCGGCAGAAAATACGCCTGCCTGATATGCTTTGTCGAGCCAATATTTCGGACCATGAGTGTCTTGGGGAATGGCGTCGGGAAACATTTCAAGCGTCTCAGCCACAATGTATTGTGCCGATGCGATACCGTCGCATGCCGCTTGGTAGTACCAATAGAGAGCCTTATCGAAGTCATATTTTACGCCTCTGCCATGAGCGTAGGATTCTGCCAACCAAAATTTTGCCGGTGCGCTTCCTTTTTCGACTGCTATCTCGAAAAGAGTTGCCGATATGGAATATGCACGACGCTTGTAGAAATCAATGCCTTCCGAAGTGGCGCTATCAGCTGATAATGTCATGTATCGATGGTAGTCCATGGCAAGTAGTTTGCGTTCGGCATCTGCCAAGCCACCGACAATGGCTTTTATATATAAATTGCGAGCGACAAGCGAATCTTGTTCTACGCCTTTGCCTTCCTTGTATAGATCGGCAAGTTGCGATTGTGCCATTGGCAAACCGGCGTTGGCTGCTTTCTCAAACCAATAAGCAGCCTTGGTGTAGTCTCTGACGACTTCTTCTCCATTTGACAAAAGCCAACCCAAATTGTTGCACGCTTTTATGTCGCCTTGCATGGCTGCTTTCTCTATCCAATTGATACCGAGATGCGGATGACGATCGGTGCCGTTTCCGTTGTAGTAGCAGAAGCCCAAATAGCTTTGGGCCGGAGCATATCCGGCTTCTGCAGAACGGATGTAGAGCGGTATAGCCGATTTGATATCTCCGGGTGTACTGTCGTTGCCGATTTCAATGGCGTATGCTTTGCGATATAAAAGTTCAGCATTCTCACGACCTACTTTCGCATAAGATATTAAAGCTACGGCTATTGCCACAAATGTAAAAATCGTCTTTTTCATTATTTAATTAACGAAGAAAGTTTCGTATTGTTGTAATAATAAATGAGATAACATTTATGCTATATTAAAAAATCGTTCATGTTGCGAAAAATTTAAATATTTTTCTGTCGATAAAAGATTTGATAGGCTATAATTAATTGTAAAAAGAAAGTAATAAATTAAAAAACACTGCAACTTTCAAAATGGATGGTAAAACAAAAAATTATAATACTTAAATATTATGCAATAAATAGAGTTTGTACAAAATGTTTTAATTACAATGTTTATTGTGTTAGATTTCTTTATAAGAAAAATATGATTAGACTTTTTGATAAAAAAATAAATATTTTTTCGTACTTATATCAAAAATTATATATACCTTTGCAGTCAACGAAAAATGTATATTACTAAGGTTTGTAGATTAATTCATATATCTTTCGCGAGAAAGTTGCTACAAAAAAATCATGGTGAATAATAATGCTTCTTACGAAGTGATTCGAAAGGGAGCACATTGTCAATCATTGACAGTGATAATGTTTGGTTAAATAATGGTTCATTTCTAAAAAGAAATGTGAAAATCTTGCGCATCAAGTCATAAGACCTCCTTTCTAATTGGTATTTATATCAATTACTTATGCTTGTTGTACGCAGGATGTAAGTGGACCCATCCGAGAGGAGTCGTCCGCTTTTTTATTTAGGGTAATAACTTGTGATAAAATACAACAAATACGTCACGAGAGGAGAAATCCTAAAAATTGGTGAGTTAAGCACAACGAGCGTGTCGCGAAATGGGGAGAGTCCGAAAGACCGGAAATCCTTTTATGAGGTGAATAGTCTCTTCATATAGGTGTGTGAATAACCGAGAGGATAAGATTTACTTCATCACAAGTAAATTTAAGGACACTTGTTACATCTTGACACAAGCATCGATGCAATGCTGACAATAACAGTGTTACGCTCAGCGTTGCAAGCGATCTGCTTAAGTCAATACATAATCGACACCTCCGACCTCTTGCAAGGCACATACATAGTATGTTTGCAGATAGCAGACGGACGCTTGCTTTAGGTAAAATTCACCAAGTAGCCCGATATTGTTGCTGACAGAAAATAGGATTTGTTAGTTTTGGTCATCAATAATTTTTTTGCTAAATTTGCCGTCAGAATAGCGTTTAAATCAGCAAAGCAATGGAGTTAACAGAAATAATGTCAGAGCCGTGGAGTCCATCATCTCAAACTATTGAATTGATGGATTCGATTTGTACTCCCATGCACTACAAACGTGGTGAAATTTTAGTCAGTCAAGGTAAACGTAGTTACCATTTTTATATCATTAAAGAGGGAATGTGTCGTAGTTTCTACACAGGAGTGAAATATGAAGATACTAATCTCTTTGCTAAAGATGGCGATATAATAGGCTCAATAGCATCCTATTTTAAAGGAGAGCCGGCCCGATTTTCTATTGAGACACTTACCGATACAGAGGTGTTAATGATAAAATTTGATGATTTAAAAAAAGCAATGACAGATAATATAGAACTTTCAGCATGGGTCAGAGATTTACTTTTCGGACAATTAAATGCCCTGGAACTTCGATATACTTATCGCTCAGGCAGAGGTGATGCTTTTTATCGTTATGTCTCGATGCTTGAGAAATGGCCTCATAATCGTATTACTCAAATTCCTCTCAAGTTTATTGCTCAATACTTACAAATAACTCCACAAATGCTGAGTAAAATCCGCTTGCGTCTTCTGAAAAGTGGAAAATAACCGTTATTTATTATTAATTAACAATAAATTTTGGTTATTTGCCTTTGAAATAATCTTTTGTCAAACTTTTTGAAAATAGTTTCATTGTTTTATAGTGATTTATATAGTAAATTTGCGAAAATTTACATATAGTCTACGTATAATATAAAAATCACTATTATGAATAAGCGAAATTATCTCAAATTCTCACTCTACATTTTTACAGCTCTTTTATTGCCTTGTCTGGTGTGGGCTCAACAACAGAGTGGCAATGAAAAAAGTCCGAAGAATGCGACTTATTTATCAAAAAATAACAAAAACAGAATTATTGAGTATAATACTCCATTTAGAGTAATTCAAGAATCATCAAGTCTCGGCATGCCGACATTATATGGTTCTTTAATCTATTATACCGGGTGGGAATCTATTGATGAATCTGAAAGAGATTTTGGTATTTATTCTTTCCCGGCACAATCGAATACTACCACATCTTTAGTCGCTAAAACGGGGCTAAATGTTCTGACCGGTACGCTAACAGATAAGTATTATTACACCATCACTCGAGAATTTGCATCCAATGGAGCTATTCAAAGCATAAAACTTACTGAATTCAATCCTGAAACATGGCAAATAAATTCTGAAGTTGAACTCGAACCGGATTGGCAATATTTGCCATTGATTATTACATACGACAAGACCAATTCGAATATTTATGCGCTTGGCTATAGTGATGATTGGTCGGAACATACACTTAATATCATGGATCCTGATTCTGGAGAAATGACAATGATAGGAGCAATGGGAGAAGTGGGGATAATGCCTAATATCTATGCTATGTCGGCTGCTAATGATGGCAATATTTATGCTATATGTTCTGATGGCAAGCTATATAGCGTTGACAAGAGCTCTGCTAAAATGACCGCAGTCGGAGACCTTGGCCTCAAACCATCGGCTCTTCAATCAAGTGTGTATGATTATTCAACTAACACCCTCTATTGGGCGGCATCTTTAGAATCAGGTGAGAGCAAACTCTGCAGTGTTGATATAACTACCGGTAAGGCAACAATAATCAGTGATTTTAAAAACTATGAAGAATTTGTCGGTCTATTCATACCATTTGAAAACGTAGATCCTAATGCTCCTCAGAAAGTGACAGCAGATTTTCAATTTACTAATCCGGGCGAATTAAGCGGAACTCTATCATATACATCACCTAAATATACAGTTGCAGGAGATGTTATTTCGACAGATATAAATCTTACTATAAAGGTTGATGATACGGAGGTTAAAAATATTAATGTGTCTCCGGGCGAAACAGGCTCGATTACACTCTCTTTGGAAGAAGGTGATCATATCATTGTAGTAACTCCATCTAACGATTATGGTGAAGGAGAAAAGACTTACCTCAATGTTTATGCAGGAATTGATATTCCTAAAGCAGTTAAAAATCTTAAATTTGACATTTCTTCTTCAGGTATTGCAACATTGACATGGGACCCTGTTTCGGAAGGTGTTCATAATGGCTATTTGCCGACAGAGCAGATACGATACAAAGTGGTTCGTAATAATCAGTCGGTAGTGGCAGAAGCAATGACAACTACATCTTTCAGCGAACAACTCGGAGAAGAGATTGCTAACTATAACTACACAATCACACCTTATTTGCTTGATGGAAAAGAGGGGTTGCCAACCACTACTCAGAATATAAAATATGGTAGCTATGTCGGTTTTCCTTATTTTGAAGATTTTGAGTCGCAAGCCAATGTGCTAAACAATTATACATTTATAAATGCAAATAATGATGATGAATTTTATACATGGCAATGGGATACTGATTTTTCATCCGAAAACAAAGTGATAATATATTATTGCAGTTGGTCTGATGCTGCCGATGACTATGCTATCACTCCTCCTTTCAAATTCGAAAAGGACAAACTTTACACCATGAAATTCTTCCATTCAGTCAATGACGGAATCTACTCTTATGTCAACAATCTTAAAATCCTTGCAGGAAAGGAACCGACAGCAGAAGCTATGACAACTGAATTGGCATCATACACTGATATCAGCAACGATCCTACCGGGAAAGGGATAAAAGAATTGACATTCTCAATCCCGGATGATGGTGTCTATTATTTAGCCTTTTATATTCATAGTGCAGCTTCACAAGGACGTTTTTGGATTAACGATCTTAGTATTGATCTGCTTTGTCCGGCGAAGAGCCCTGCAATAGTCGATTTTGATTTGGTAGTAAATGATAAATCAGGTGATGATGTTGTTGATATAAATCTAACTGCTCCGACAAAAGATGCTGCAGGCAATGATTTGGAATCAATATCACAAATAGTAATTTATCGAAATTACGATAGCACACCGATTCATGTAATTAATAATCCGATTAAAGGAAATAAGTATGCTTGGACGGATGACAATCCAACACCGGGCAATACTCACTACACTCTTGTCGCATCAAATGAATATGGTGATGGTCCGCTTAGTACGAAGAGCGTATTTGTAGTGGGATATGTTCCTCCTTATATTGAGAGCTTCGATACAGAAGAAAATTTCAACCTATTCACAGTTCTTAATAATAATAACGATGAGATGACATGGAGATTTAATGATGGGTCGGCACGTTGGGAATACAATATATCTTATGCCGCTGACGACTGGCTTATTTCTCCTAATATTGTACTCCAAAAAGATCGTGTGTACAAAATCGGATTCAAGGGTAGAAGCACCGAATGGGCTGAAGAAAATATGCGCTTGACTATCGGTAACGATCTAAATACAGATAATCACACTACACTTTTAGAGCTAACAAATTGGTCGGCAGGTAAAAACGAAACACACTATGTCTATTTTCTTCCGGAGGAAGACGGAGTTCACAACATAGGTTTTTACGCATTTAGCAAAAAGGCTACACTCAGCATCACTATAGATGAATTGTTCGTGTTTGATGAAATGCCATCGACAGCACCGGACGCAGTTACTAACTTATCAGCCGAAGGGGATAAATCCGGAGAGAATAAAGCTACAATTTCATTCAATGCTCCGACAATAAATGTAAAAGGAGATCAACTTGACTCTCTTACTAAAATAGAAATATTCAGAAATGATTCTGAAAGCCCTGTGTATATCATTGACAATCCAACACCGGGAAAACTCTATTCATGGACGGACATAGAGACCTCTCAGGGTAGCAATACATATCGTGTCGTTCCATACAATTTTGAAGGAGCCGGTATAGATATGACTTGCAAGGTATATGTAGGTTATGATGTGCCTAATGTCGTAAGCAATTTGACTATATATGCAAATGACGATAACTCAAATTGCACACTAATATGGGAAGCTCCTAATACAGGTGTAAATGGAGGTGTACTTGATAAGGAAAGTCTGACATATACCATTTATCGTGAAGAAAATGGAACATTTGTAGAACACAAAAAAGGCCTTACTTGCCTTAGCTTCACTGATGAACTTAACCATAAAGGAGACCAAAAAATTTATGTATATGCAGTCACTGCAAACAACGAGCTCGGACAAAGTCAGGAGGTGCGTACAAGCATATCGTTAGGAACACCCTACGATATACCTTACGTAGAGGAATTTACGGGCATTAAAACTTCTACAAATCCTTGGTCAATGAAATCCCTTTCCGGCTACAATTGTTCGTTGGCAATGACTGACTACTACAATGGAATAACCGGGTACAATGATGATAAAGGAATGGTGCAATTCTACAAATGGAATGAAGATGACGAAATAGCTAAAGCCGGTTTGATATCTCCTAAAATATCTCTCAAGAATGGTATTAATCCATACATTTCGTTTTATGTTTACCATTTCAATACATCTAATGCAACTAATTATATTCAACCATTTATATCTGTAGATGATCAGCCGAGACAAGCTCTTGATGAAAAGATATACGTTAAGGCGGAAGAAAATGGGTGGGTGAAATATAATTATCCGCTGAGTGATTATATTGACAATAAATACATTTCACTTTACTTCGATTTTGAGACAAGCGAATATGAAACTCGTGTCATCCTGGATAACATCAGCATTGACGATGTTCTTGATTATAATCTTGCGGTAGAATCATTTTATGGTGATGAAATCATAGCCGTAAACGGAGCTTCATTGCAGGCCGAAATTCGAAATAAAGGTAATTTTGACGTTGAAACATTTGAACTGAAATTATATTGTGATGATCAAGAAGTTGACGTAATAACAGGAGATGCTCTTGCTGTCAACGAATCACGCTCTTATGAATTTATCATTCAGTCGCCAGGTGTCACAGAAGCAGGAGAGGTGCGTAACTACCACGTGGAAGTCGTCTATGACCAAGATATGAAAGCGCTTGATAATGTCAGCGACAAACTTTCTCTTACGGTATTTACACCACCATATCCGACAATCAGCGACTTACAAGGTTCGGCAATTGATTATACGACTACCCTGACATGGAGCGAACCATCAAAAATAAATTATGAGCCTTTGAGCGATAGCTTTGAAGATTACAAACTATTTGCTATCGACAACATTGGTGATTGGATTATGACTGATGTCGATAAACAACGTACCATCAGCCCAAGATATGGCGTGACATTTACAAATGCTTTCGAGCCCAAAGCATGGCAAGTCATCGACCCTCAACGTATCAACCTTTATGGCACTGATGTCGCTCCTCATACCGGACATGTTTGTCTCTTCTCAATGCAATCTGACGGAAGCCATCTCGACGGTACCACAACAGATGTTTGCAATGACGACTGGTTGATTTCTCCTGAAATTGTAGGTGGCTCACAATTGACATTCTGGGCTATGCAACCGACTTCAAACTATGGTGGAAATGAAAAATTTGAAGTACTTTACTCAACGACAGACACTGATGTTAACAACTTTATTCTAATCGATGAGGTAGAATTGCATAACATGGCTACATGGAATGAATACACCTACACTTTACCTGAAGATGCCAAGCATTTTGCTATTCGACACACATTATCGTTTTTTGGATTATGGCTTGATGACATAACCTATTATCCGATCAGCAATTTCACTGAAATGCAAATTAATTCCTATAATATCTATCGAGACGGAATTAAAATCGGCAATTCAGACACTAACAGCTACAAAGACAATGGTTTGGAAATCGGCACTTATCAATACGCTGTGACAACCAATTTCGACCTCGGCGAATCAGCGTTGTCAAATATTATAAACGTTGAAGTAGATCACACAGCAATTGATCGCGTTGATAACGACAACTTCCAAATAATAGGTGGTAAAAATAACATCATTATCAACAAAGCCGATGGTAAGATTGTGAACATATTCACTACTGATGGAAAACTTATTGTCAGCAGATTAGCCGTTGATAAACTAATAATACCGATTGAATCAGGTATTTATATTGTAGCCATCGACAACGTTAAGAAAAAAATAACCGTAAAGTAACGTTATAATTGAGAGTGTCGGATAAACACAACCCAAACGACTCAATAAAACACTAATAACTAGTCTCAAATAATATTGATAGCGAGGGCAGTTCTATATGGGCTGCCCTCTGCCATAACAATTATCATATGCAAACTATTACTATCGGTTGCTCTCATTTGCCTAACTTTTGATAAGTTCTGCGGCATTCGGCATAAGCAAAATTTAAAAACTACGTTTTTTATTTTGCTCTCTGCTCTCATTTGCCTAACTTTGACATGGTCCAAGTTAGGCGGCGGTTCGGAAAAATGCAAACAAGTTTGCTTTTTCGCTCACCTTGCACTAACTTTAAATAAGTTCTGTGGCACTCGGCATAAACCAAATTGAAACAAGTTTCATTTGGTATTCTGCTCTCGTTTGCTTAACTTTGTAGGGAAAAGAACAATTAACTTATATAAAACTGATAAACTGATGAATTTTCCAGGAAGAATTGCAGTGCTTGGAGGAGGCAGTTGGGCGACAGCGCTTGCTAAGTTACTGCTAAACAATGAAGAGCGTATCGCATGGTATATGCGCCGTCCGGATCGCATTGAGGATTTCTGCAGAACGGGGCATAATCCTGCGTATTTGAGTGATGTGGAATTTCCGACGCATCGCATTGATTTTTCAAGCGATATAAATGAGGTGTGCACAACGGCTGATACTTTGGTCATCGCTCTGCCCTCGCCTTATATCAAGTCGCATCTTGCAAAGATTGATGTCGATATATCGTCGAAAAACATAGTGGTGGCGACAAAGGGTATTGTGCCGGATGAAAATCTTTTGGTTACAGATTACTTTGTGCAGCACTATGGTTGCAAATCAGATAATCTTTTGGTTATAGGCGGACCATGTCATGCAGAAGAGGTGGCTTTGCAGCGTTTGAGTTATCTGACAATAGGTTGTCGTGACATTTCGAAAAGCGAGGCTTTTGCTGCTTGTCTGCGTTCGGATGCGATGAAGACCATCTGCTCGGCAGATGTCGATGGCATCGAATATGGAGCTGTCTTGAAGAATGTGTATGCCATTGCGTCTGGTATAATCAGCGGTATGAAAAAGGGAGACAATTTCCAAGCAATGCTTGTCGCCAATGCCATTCGCGAAATGGACCGTTTTGTTTCGTTTGTGGCTCCGATGCAACGAAATATTTGCGATTCGGCTTATTTAGGCGATTTGCTTGTGACAAGTTACTCTAAGTTTTCACGCAATCACAATTTCGGCTCGATGATTGGCAAGGGGTATAGTGTAAAGGTTGCTATGATGGAAATGGAGATGGTCGCAGAGGGATATTACGGCACAAAATGTATCTATGAAATCAATCGTCGTTACGGCGTAGATATGCCGATTTTAAATTGTGTATATGAGATTTTGTATGGAGGAAGTTCGGTCAGAAAAGCTTTAGACAATATCTCCGATACATTTATTTAGCAAACATGCAATATGCAGATATATGATCGTCTCAGAGAATTCTCTGAGACGTTTTTTTGTAGAAAGGAGTTTAGCTGATTTTCTTCGTTTTGGCAACGACGAGGATTGTGGTTTCGTAGAGCAGCCATATCGGTAGGGAGACCAAAAAGAGTGTCAAGGCATCGGCGGTCGGGGTGATTGCTGCTGCGGCTATCAGGATAGCCACTATTGCATGGCGTCTGTAACGACGCATCAATGTCGCTGTTATAAGTCCGAATTTCGCCAATATCCATCCCAATAATGGCAACTCAAACATGATGCCCATCATCAGCGAGAGCATCGTCAATGTGTCGATGTAGGATTCAAGTGAGATGAGGTTTGCTATTTGTTGGCTGACCTGATATGTCCCCAGGAAGCGGAATGTCAGAGGGAAAATCAAAAAATAACACACCAGTACTCCGAGTGCAAACATTAAGTATCCGGTCAGAGTCACTCCTACGGCATATTTTCGTTCCGAAGAGTAAAGAGCCGGTGAGATAAATCGAAATAATTCGACTAAGATATATGGCGAAGCGCATATAATGCCGACCCATAGAGCGACTTGTATGTGGACCATGAATTGCCGGGTTAACCCGGTGTTAATAAGCTCGATATTAAAGGAAGAAGCATCTGGGGTGCCACCCATCAATAAGGCTATCCGATCGAAAAAAGTGTATGTGATGAAGTTCGAGTCTTTGGGAGCAAATATAATGCTGAACACTTCGTCTTTAAAAACGAAAGCTGCCAACATGCAGACTAATATCACTCCACAAATGCGCAGAATGACGAAACGCAATACCTCAAGGTGTTGCCAGAAATTCATATCATCCGCCGCTTTATGGCTCATTTTTTGTCGTCGGCAGAAGCGTCTGAATCTTTCTTGATTTCTTCGTTAATGTCTTTCATCCCTTCTTTAAACGAACGAATGCCTTTTCCGATGCCACGCATCATTTCAGGGATTTTACGTCCGCCGAAAAGCAGAAGAATGATTAGAGCTATTATGATGATTTCGGTGGCTCCGATGTTGCCTAAAAAAAGCATTATTGACATAGTTGTTGAGTTTTAAATTGTATGTTAGGCGATGCCTTAAAAATTGGTTCTTTGTTTTAATTTTTCGATATAGTTGTCGATGCGAAGCAATTCTGCCGGGATGTCGATTTGTTGGGGGCAGTGGGTCATACATTTACCGCAACCGACGCAATGGTCGGCTTGGCGCAATTTTTCGACAGCCCGATTGTAGCCGACTAAGAAAGCCCGACGAGCTTCGGCATAGCGAGGATCATTGCTTGATGCTGTGACGTTGCCTTCGTTGACACATTTGTTGTAGTGAAGCAATATCGATGGTATGTCGATACCGTATGGGCAAGGCATACAGTATTTGCAGTCGTTGCAAGGAATTGTCGGATATTTCACAATCATTTCTGCCGTCTCCATCAAGAATTGATGCTCATCGTCGGAGATAGGTTTCAGAGGCATATATGTACGCAGGTTGTCTTGCAAGTGTTCCATGTATGTCATGCCGCTGAGAACTGAAAGTATTCCTTTAGGAGTGCCGGCAAAACGGAAAGCCCACGATGCAACGCTGCGATTGGGCTCACGTTGTTTCAGCTTGGCGACTACAGCATCCGGCAACTTTACAAGACGACCGCCCAACAATGGCTCCATGACAAGAGCCGGGATTGAAAGTTCTTCAAGTCGGCGATAGAGATATTCGGCACCCGAATTTTTCCAATCCAGATAGTTCATTTGTATCAATACAAAATCCCAATGCACATCTTTATGCATCGATAGAAGCCAATCGAAAATATCGGGTTCGCCATGAAATGAAAATCCAAGATTTCTGATTCTGCCGGCACTGCGTTCTTTGATAAGAAAATCAAGCATGCCGTTATCGAGGTATCGTTGATGGATGGCTTTTCGTCCTTCGTCGCCTTTGCCTCCGATGGCGTGAAGCAGATAATAGTCGAGGTAGTCGGTTTTCAACTCTTTCATAGAGTTGCGATACATTTTGACACTCTCTTGATAGCTCCATGTCTGAGGTGCAAAGTTTGACAATTTTGTCGAAAGGAAGTATTTATCGCGAGGGTGACGGCTTAGAGCTATACCCATGGCTTTTTCCGACATCCCTTTGCAATAAGCCGGCGAAGTGTCGAAAAGGTTGACGCCATGTTCGATAGCGTAATCGACAAGACGGTTGACTTGTTGCTGATCGATTTCAGAGTCGTTTTCGCGAGCTGAAACACCCTCAATGGTCGGGAGTCGCATACATCCGTAGCCAAGCAGAGAGACCTCATCGCCTGTCGTCGGATTTACTCTCATTGTCATTCCCGATTTGGGCACATTGGCAGAAGTCGTTGCGATTTCATCGGCTGCACTATTATCCGATTCAGAAGATTTTACTCCGCATCCGGCAAGTGCTGTGGCACCGGCTGTTGCACCAATGATTTTCAAGAAATTGCGACGACTGATATTTTTGTCTGTCTTATTCGGTTTGTTATGTTTCATTGTGAAGCGTCTTTTGAATTGATAATATTAGCGTTTGGTGTGGACTTCTCGGCCTTCGACATAAATAGCCCCGATAGGGCGGGCTGGACAAAGGTATTCGCAAGCTCCGCAACCGATACATTTGTCGGTGTTGATGACCGGAATCTTACGCCCATCGTATTTTTCAGACTCTACCATCATGATAGCTCCCGAAGGACAATGACGCGCGCAATTGCCACACTCCACAGAGTCTGTCGCTACGATGCAGTTTTTCTCTATCCATACGGCATAGCCGATTTGAATTGATGTCTTTTCTTGGCGTGTAATAGCAGTGATAGCGCCTGTCGGGCATACTCCGGAACAAATAGTACATTCCGGGCGACAATATCCTCTGTCAAACTCCATTGTCGGCTGCATGAAGTCATTCAATCCGGTCGATGGTCGCAACACCGAATTAGGACATTTGCTGATACATAATTGACACCCTGTGCAACGTGTTGCCAGATTTTTTATGCTGAGTGCGCCGGCAGGAACGATGCGAGTCGCTCTTTGGGGCAATACTTTGTCTTCAATGATAGCCAAACCGCCATCGACCTTTTTTTCAACGGCGTTGACTGTCGCAGCCGTTGCCAACAAGCCTGTAATTGTCAAAAACGATCGGCGCTCGGAGGTTTTCTCTCCCTCCTTGCCTATGGTTGTGGTCTTCTTTTTCCATTTCGGAGCATAGCTGATGGCTCCTTGTCGACATTTGTTCAGACAGTCGAAACATACCACGCAACGTGTCATATCGACACTGTGTGTCTTAGGATTGATGCAATGCGACTTGCAGTTTCTTGCACAAAGTCCGCATGAATTGCACTTTGTGGTGTCGATAACGGGACGAAGCAACGCATATTTTGATAGGTAGCCGAGCACAGTTCCGACGGGGCAAATTGTGTTGCAATATCCTCTGCCACTGCGCCATGCAGTGATTGTGATTACAATAAATGTAGCCACCGCGACGATAGTCACCGGTAGGCTTTTGAGCCATAGGTCATGCTCGCTGAAAATGTAGTTGCCTTGCGACTCTGACCACCCGGCGAGCAAATTGTTGCCCCAAATCCAGACAGGCTGTATTATTGATGTGACCATACGTCCGTAGGCACTATATGGCGCCAACAGACCGACTACGGCATTGACTCCGATTATGGCACATGCAATAAAAAGCACCATGACAATCAAACGTGTCTTAGTGGCTGCAGGCTTATATGAAAATCTGTTTTTGCTGAATTTGGAATGAATCCACGACACAACGTCTTGAAAGACTCCCATTGGACAAATCACCGAGCAATAAATTCTGCCACAAATCACTGTCAGTAAAATCAAAGCGATGATGACTCCGACGTTTAGTGCAAATACGGCAGGAAGGAATTGAATTTTTGCCAACCACCCTAACTTCCACACTAAATTGCCGCTGATGTCAAGAAACATCAATGTTATCAGCAATAAAAAAATAATTGCAAGAGATGTGCGTAATTTTTTCAACATAGCAACCTACATTTATAATAGTTTCATTAAGTAATAACGTCGAGACGTTGGTCGCAATCGTTACATTTGGTTTGCAAACCTTAAAAGCACAAATCTGCCCATACAAATCTTCTTAAAGATGAAGACGAGGCAATGGATAATGCAATTTAAAGTATAATATCGGCAAAGTTACGTAAAAACACCGGAATAATCAACCCAAATCGAAATAATAGTGCCTGATAAAGCGATGATTGAAATAGCCAACTGTGGTTAGCAGAATTGCTACCCAATTATTTATACCTTGTGAACACCCAAAGCCTGACGCACATTTTTGCATGATTTGGAGTTATACCAAGTATCTCTTTCTTAGATATTTTAACCATTCTTGCTGTTTGTTTGAAATAAAAATTTCACTTATCATATCAAACAGGGACTCGTATGTTAAATCAATAAAAGTTGTTTTGCCACAATCAGTCAGCAATGACTTGTATTTGGGTATAGCGTGTTCATGAAAATGCTTATTACCTTGTGGATAAAGATGAATATGGTGAAAATGCTTAATATCCCCTCTACACAACATAGAATATCCTAAAATATGGTTACGCCAAATTTGACGTAAATGATTTGCCTTTATAAATGAAATTATATCTAATGTTGGAATATACCAATTTGATTTTCTTGTCATCTGATGGTATGATCCATTTGTGTTTTCAATATCGAGCTTTTCCTTAATCCCAATAGGATAACCATTTTCGGTATATTTTACCTCTATTCCAATACCTCCAATAGAACCGTCAGAAGATACATACTCAATGAATGTGTCAAAAGATGTTCCGTCATTCAGATATTCACTTTTATCAGCAGCACCCGCATACTCTATACGTATGCAGTTAATTTTAGATATACCTCCTCCTATTATTTCGTTAAACAGAGCAACAGTAGCATCCAAGTCATCTTCCATCGGAGTAAAGATATTGTAAGGAATGTGCTCACTTCGCAACATGTTGGAGAATAATACAGAAGACTTAAATGATTTAACTTTGCTTTTGATCAGCTCTCTGTAAATATCACAAAATATAAGTCCTTGCTTAGCTGCATAAGGAGAAAGAATAACTTGAGGATTCTTCTCGTCATAGAAATCATTCAATTCATTTTCTCTGAATGCAAATTGATGAGCACGTGCCTTTGCCTTAAACTCATCATCATAGCGATAAGTTTTTCCCTTAATCATGATTCTTTTGTATTATATAGTATAAGTTCTTTCTTATTTTCGATGTCCCGGTCCTTCCGGAAACCATCCTTTCTCAACTCGTTTCTTTTGGTGGATCAACTCTAAAATGCTCCAAAATGAAGAGAATGCAGTGACGCCAAGTATTGTCGATGCAATAAGATTTTCTACAATGATTGAGAGTGCGCAAAATGCAATGCCTGCGACAAGGAACATCCACCAGCATTTTGTGCCAAGATAATATTCTGCTTTTACAACGATAGGGTGGAATATTCCAATAACTAAAAATGTGGCAAGACCCACAATGATTCCTTTTAAATTCATAATTGAGATACTATTTTCTTGTTACATTATTCTTTATTTATTGCAAAGATAGATAAAATATCGCAGATTTTTCGTATATTTGCGTTAATTTCAATCGATTGACAATAATGGAAAATATAAATCGTCTTAAAATAGTGCTTATAGAAAAGAATTGCAGAGATTGGGCAAAAATTAAGAACTGAGTACAAGGAATATTTAAAATAGAATAATGGAAAACTTAGATAAACTCATATTGGAATTATGTAAACTCCCCGATGAAACAGGGTGGGTCGAATTTAAGCATAACAACTGCGACCCTAAAATGATTGGCGAGGACATAAGTGCATTAGCGAATAGTGCTATTATAGCCGATCGAAGTCATGCTTATATGATATGGGGTGTTGATGATGCAACTCATGAGGTGGTAGGAACAAAAGTTCGTCTTAAACAAGAGAAGAAGGGTAATCAAGAACTTGAAAATTGGCTATGTTATCTATTGTCTAAAAATGCAGATTTTGAATTTCAATCTGTTGATATTGAAGGGAAGCATATTGAAATTATCATTATCTCAAAATCCATAGGTGTACCGGTAAGTTTTGAGAAAATAGAATATATTCGTGTCGGTAGTTATACAAAGAAGTTGATGGAATTTCCGTCATTGCAGGCACAGTTATGGGATAGACTTCGTCATGAGCAATTTGAGGATACATACGCTATGATTGATTTGCAATTTGAAGATGTTATTCGCCATTTGAATTGTGAAGCATATTTTGAATCATTGAATATGCCTATCCCTACAAGTCCGGAAAGGTTCGCTCATTATCTTCAAGAAGAAGAGATTGTAGTGAAACAAGATAATGGATTGTATGCAATTACAAATCTTGGTGCTATACTATTTGCTAAAAGATTATCAGACTTTCCTCGTGTTAGAAGGAAAGCCATTAGAGTTGTTCAATATGAAGGGAATAATCGATTAACAATACTAAAAGAGGATACTGCCAACGAGGGATATGCCATCAGTTTTGAGAATGCTGTAAAATTGGTCAACAATTTGTTACCTTCGAAAGAAGATATAAATTCTATACGGAGAAAGACATTAAGCACTTTCCCGCTTCCTGCAATTAGAGAGGCTATTGCCAATTCTCTGATTCATCAAGATTTTTTCCTTACAGGTACAGGACCAGTTATTGAAATATTTGAGAATCGTGTGGAAGTTACAAATCCAGGCACACCATTGATAGATATTATGAGAATTGTTGATAACCCTCCTAAATCTCGCAACGAAAAGTTAGCATCGATTATGCGAAGATTGAATATGTGCGAAGAATTAGGACGTGGTTGGGATAGAATGGTTATCAGTTGTGAGGTACAAAAGCTTCCTGCACCACGCATACAGATTTACCAAGAGTCAACAAAAGTGTCCTTATTCTCTCATTTGGAATTTGCAAATATTCCAATGGAGGATAAGATTTGGTCAACCTATCTCCATACATGTATTAAATTTACGGAAGGAGATGCTTTAACTAATAGTTCGCTAAGAGAAAGATTTGGTTTACCGGAGACTTCAGCAGGTAGTATTTCTCGTTTGATAAAAGAAGTGTTAGGTAAGAAACTAATTAGACCATTAGATCCAAACACTGCTCCCAGATATATGAGATATATTCCTATATGGGCATAGTTAACTTGCCGGTAACTTGCTACGCACGTTAAAAAAATATGTAATTTACTGTTTGTTAGGCTTATGCATTCGCGATTTAACTTGCTTACAACTTGCGAGGACGATTGATATAGACAATAAATAGTGGAGATTCCAAGCAAAAAGTAGTTGTTTGAAAAAAACGGTGCAAACTATTCATGAGTTTTGGATAAGAAATGTGTTTTATCCACATAGAGCGAGTAGGATTATTTGCACTATGATGACTCTGGCAAACATGCTCATCGGATAGACTGTGGTGTATGCAACGGAGGGTGCATCATTACCTAAGACATCGTTGGCGTAGTTGAGCGCCATAGGGTTTGCCATACTGCCACAAAGCATCCCACCGACTGTCGCGTAGTCCATCTTCATGAATTTTGTCGCTATAAAACCTATGAATATCACCGGCAATAGTGTGATTATAAATCCGATGCAAATCCAAGCGATGCCTTCGGGACGGATCACCACTTCAAAAAATTCTGCTCCGGCATCAATCCCCAGACAAGCCAAATACAACGATAGCCCTAAAGCACGAAGCATCAGATTTGCGCTTCGCGTTACGTAGGTGACCATGTGCAGACGCGGACCAAATGTGCCGATGAGAATGCCGACAATTATTGGTCCGCCGGCGAGACCAAGTTTCACAGGTATGCTGACGCCTGGGATTATAATAGGTATAGAGCCGAGAATAAGTCCGATGGTGAGTCCGATGAAGACAGACACCAAATTCGGCTCACCGAGATTTTTCACCGTGTTACCCATCATTTCGCTGACTTCTTTTACGCCTTTGGCGTCTCCGACGACTATCAGTCGGTCGCCAAGTTGAAGTCGTAGCTGCGGACGGGCAAGGATTGATATTCCGCCACGATAAATGCGTGTGGTGTTGACGCCGAAGTCATTGCGCAGATGAAGCGAACCAAGTTTCTTGCCGTTGATTTCCGGCTTTGTGATAAGAATTTTTTGCGACACTAATTGTGAGTCTATTTTGTTCCAATCGATGTCGTTTTTATTCCAATCCGTATTTTCTTGTTCGCCAAAAAGCACTTCTAAAGCTTCGACATCTTTTTCGTTGGTGACCACTAAAATTCGATCGCCTTCGCAGAGTGTCGTTTCCGATGTCGGTATACTGACTCCCTGATTTCCTCTCCAGAGACGAGTGACAATAAAAAAGTGCTCTTTGAGCATAGCGAGGTCTTTAAGTTTTCTTCCGAATATCGCAGGGTTTTGAATCTTGAATGTGGCGATGAATGTCTCGTTTTGCTCTTCTTTAGGCAATAGGTTTTCGTTTTTTCGATAGAGGACTTTGTGTAAAAAGAGTAAAGCCAAAATCACGCCGACGACTCCCAACGGATATGCCACAGCGCAACCTAAAGCCAACGAGCTGCTTTCGATGCCGAGTTGTGCAAGAGTCTGCTGGGCGGCACCTAAGGCAGGAGTGTTGGTTACGGCTCCACACATCACGCCCACCATGTCGGGGATCGGAATACCGGTGATAAAACTTGCCGCTACTGTGACAGCCACGCCGACAACTATCACACCCATGGCTAACATATTTAGTGTGATGCCGTCTTTACGAAACGAGCTGAAAAAACCCGGTCCGACTTGGAGTCCTAAAGCATAGACAAAAAGTATCAATCCGAAATTTTGAGCGTAAGTGAGCATATCGGCATCGAGCGAAAGCCCCAGATGTCCTGCTAAAATACCGACAAAGAAAACAAGTGTCGCACCCAACGAAATGCCGAATACTTTGATTTTTCCCAGTGACAAGCCGATTGCGCACACCACAGAAAGCACTATCACTGCCTGAACTGCGCTATGTTCGATAAGTATTGAATTTATCCATTCCATAATTTGAGGATGTTGCTTAAATAAAAGTCCGCGTTATCCAACAGTTTTATGTGGCAAAAATAGAGAAAATCTCCGACATGACAATAAACCCATGATAAAATTGTATTACTTTGTGAGTTTTTTAATGTAATACTCTTATCAAAAGTTAGTTCAAGGTGAGCGCAACGTATTGCGCGTTGTCGTTCAGAGGTCGTGAAAGCGAAACGATAGCCGATTGCTACCCGTGTTATCGAAGTATTACCCCTATCCGCAAGAGGGTAGTGCTCCTTATGGTTTCCCTATCGAGGTAGCCACGACATCACGAATGCTCGCCTGAAGGCTTCGCTTACCAAAGTATTACCACTCGGGGCAATCAAGTTGGTTATAATGACGGCAGAGTACGGATGTCGGTCAGGATATTAAGAGCTGTTTCGACTGAAGCCACAGAGTTGATGACCATTGAGCGTTTGGAGTTTTTCTCTCTGATTTCGCATCGGCGCGCATTGAGTTGCAGATAATTGATTACGCGACCGAATGCCGCAGAATTATAGTACGCCTGATTCGACGCATCGACAAAGTATAGAAACATTTTGCCCTGTTTGAGATAGAGCTTTTCGATACCGAGTTGTTTTGCAGTCGAGCGCAGAGGGACGATTAGGATAAGCTCTTGAGTGACACGAGGGATGGCGCCGAAACGGTCGCAAAGTCGCTCGCGGAAAGCTTCCACATCGCTGAGGCGTTCCATGTTGTCAAGTTCTTGGTAGAGTGATATTCGTTCGCCTTCTTGGGGCACATATTCAGCCGGAATGCGCAATTCCATATCGCTTTCTATGGTGCAGTCTGCCACAAATTCTTCTTCTTTGCCGGCGTTTTCATCGGTGAATGTGTCGCCAAATTCTTCGGTTTTAAGTTCGATGACCGACTCGCGAAGTATCTTTTGGTATGTCTCGTAGCCGAGGTCGGCTATAAAGCCCGATTGTTCGGCGCCGAGAAGGTTGCCGGCACCGCGGATGTCGAGGTCTTGCATTGCGATGTGGATTCCGGCTCCAAGGTCGCTGAAGCTTTCGATGGCTTGCAGGCGACGACGAGCGACAACGGTCAATGGCTTGGCAGGAGGCACGAGGAGGTAGCAGAAAGCTTTGCGTGAGCTGCGTCCGACGCGTCCGCGAAGCTGGTGAAGCTCCGAAAGTCCGAAGTTTTGAGCGTTGTTTATGATGATAGTGTTGACGTTAGGCATGTCGATGCCGCTTTCGATGATTGTTGTCGAAAGGAGCACGTCGTAGTCGTGGTTGGCAAAGTCGATGATTGCTTTTTCCAATTTTTCTGCCGGCATCTGACCATGAGCTGAAATGACTCTGACATCTGGCACCAAGCGACGCAATGTGTTTTCGACATCTTGCAGTTGCTCGATGCGATTGCAGATGAAAAAAATCTGACCGTTGCGACTCAATTCGAAGTTGACGGCTTCGGCGATGATGTCGTCATTGAATGTAGTGACAGAGGTTACGATCGGCTGACGATTTGCCGGAGGAGTGTTGAGCGAACTGAGGTCACGGGCTCCCATAAGCGAGAATTGCAATGTGCGAGGGATAGGAGTTGCCGACATGGTGAGTGTATCGACATTGACTTTCATCTGCTTCAACTTTTCTTTCACAGCGACACCGAATTTTTGTTCTTCATCGACCACGAGCAGTCCGAGGTCTTTAAATCGGATTTCTTTTCCAATGATTTTGTGAGTGCCGATGAGAATATCGATTTTTCCGTTGGCAAGGTCTGCGATGATTTGTTTTACGTCTTTTGGTTTTCTGGCACGTGAGATGAAATCGACCTTTACGGGCAGTTCTTTGAGGCGTTCGCTGAAAGTGTGGTAGTGTTGCATTGCAAGCACAGTCGTCGGGACAAGCACAGCTGTCTGTTTGCCATCGACTGCAGCCTTGAAAGCTGCTCTTATGGCGATCTCAGTTTTGCCAAATCCGACATCTCCACAAATGAGGCGGTCCATAGGTCGTGGTGATTCCATGTCGGCTTTGACTGCTTGTGTAGCCTTTATTTGGTCGGGTGTATCTTCGTAGATGAAGCTTGCCTCAAGTTCGTGCTGAAGATAGGAGTCCGGAGCAAAGGCATGGCCTTTTTCTTCGCGTCGCGCAGCATAGAGTTTTATGAGGTCGCGGGCGATGTCTTTCATCTTGGTCTTTGTGCGCTCTTTGATGCGATTCCAAGCTCCGGTGCCAAGTTTGTTGACTTTTGGAGGCACGCCTTCTTTGGCTCGGTATTTTGATAGTTTATGCAGAGAGTGTATTGACACAAAGATAATGTCGTCGTTGAGGTAGGTGAGTTTTATCATCTCTTGCGCATTGCCGTTGACATCGGTGCGTACAAGTCCGGAAAAGACACCTACACCATGGTCGATGTGGACGATGTAGTCGCCGACTTCGATTTGGTTTAATTCTTTGATGCTCAGTGCTAACTTTCCAGAGCGAGCACGATCGCTTTTGAGGCTGTATTTGTGGAAACGATCGAAGATTTGATGGTCGGTAAAGAAGCACGCCTTTATGTCGTGGTCAATAAAACCTTGATGAATCGTTCTTTCGACAGGGATAAACGATATATCTTCTTCTCTATCTTCGAAGATGCTTTTCAGACGGCTTGTCTGATGCACAGAGTCGCTGAGGATATAAAGACGGTATCCCTCTTTCAGATGATTGGTAAAACTTGAAGATATGAGGTCGAAATTTTTGTGATATAGAGCTTGCGGCGAGCAGTTAAACGTCATTTCAGAGTCGATTTCAAAAGATGTTTCGATGTCTGTAGTGTTTCCGTATTCCACAATCTTAAAATCTTTCAAGCGGCGTTCGAAATTGTCGCTATCCACTACATTGTTCATTGCGTTCAGGTCGCCTTCATTGGCTATCATCGCCGAATCAGAGAACGATGAGTCGGCAATTGCTTTGATTCGCGACAAAAGCCATTCGACCGATTGACAGAAAATGACAGTGCCGTCGTCGATGAAATCAAGAAATGAGATAACGTCTTGATTTTCTGTTTGCGACATGGCGGAGATGATGCTGATTTCGTCGAGACGTTGCTCGGAGAGTTGTGTTTCGACGCTGAATGTGCGTATCGAGTCGATTTCATCGTCGAAGAAATCGATGCGGAAAGGCAATTCATTGGCGTATGAATAGACGTCGAGGATAGAGCCGCGTTTGGCAAATTGTCCCGGCTCATAGACGTAGTCGGTTTCACAAAAACCTTGTTCGCGCAAATTTTTCACCAATGAGCTCATCATTATGCGATCTGATGATTTGAGGTTGATGGTCGAGGAGTCTAATTTGTCTTGACATGGCACCTTTTCAGCCAATGCTTCGGGGCAGGTGACTACCCATCCTGTCTGTTTTTTGCTCCAGGAATTGATTACTTCGGTGCGCAAAATTTGAGAAGGAGCATCGATTTGTCCGTACTTTATGTCGCGCTTGTAGCCGCTTGGAAATATTTTGACTTTTTCGTCGCCATGTATTTGGCAAATGTCGTGATAAATGTAGCCGGCAGTATCGAAATCGTCGGCTATGACCAAAAACGGATGTTTTCCTTTTTTCAACGAAGCAAACAATAATGCGGGGGCAGAGCCTTCCAACCCTCGGAGTCTGATGTGTCGTGTTTTACGTTCCGAAAGTAGAGAATTGATGGCGTCGAGACGTGGCTTTGTCGCAAAAATGCCTGATAACTCGTTGATTGTCATGGATTGTTTATTCTGATTCAAATATGATGATGAGGAGTATTTTTTTGTAAAATCTATAGCATGGCGAGAACTGTCTTTATTTACGACCGAAGTCGGCTGGGATTTCGCCCCACACTTCGGTGTTCCATTTGAGGATTCTATTTTGCCATGTGTGTGTCTGCAACCATCTGTCGGCACGAGCTATCAGCTCGATTACTTTTGCGTTGCGTTGCGTCGGAGCAAGTTTGGTGTTGGCACGACGATTTCTTACCCATGCAATTGCCGTTTTGGAGTCGGAATAAATAGTTCGTACGATGCCTTGCTGAGCAGTCATTGCCAAAGCATGAACGATAGCCAGATATTCACCTATATTATTAGTGGCATCTTGAAATGGCCCGACGCGAAAAATCTTTGTGCCGGTCTTGACATCCACTCCTTGATACTCCATAACTCCGGGATTGCCTAAGCAGGAAGCATCGACAGCCATTGCGTCAAGCTCGATTTCAGGAAAGACGCTATAATCGACTATTCTTGCTTGTCGGCTGACAAGGTTGACGAGGATATCCAAATTATCGGATGAGCCGTTGCGATAGGCTGCAATAGCTTCTTCTTGAGTATTAAAACTCTTGTATTTAGCGCCAGGATAGTTTGTTACCTGCTCTTGTGCTTCTTCCCATGAGTCATAGACGCCGGGTTCAACGCCTTCCCACACAACATAGAATTTCCCTCTTTTTGCCATGGTTGCTGTGATGTGTTTATCGGTTATCGTTTAACTCTGCGGCACGAAGGATGAGGCCCGGAATCTCTGTGTTGTCGAGCGAACCTCGGAAAAGGTCGGCTCCACAGCCGATGGCATAGACAGGCACAAAGTTGGCTGTGTGATTGTTTGTTGTCCAGCCGATGCCGAGTTCGCGGTTGAAGATGTCGAACACGATGACTGCAAACTGATTGAATGCGTTGTAGAGAGTCTTTTGGTCGACGGCTTCACGACGTGTGAATGTGAGGTCAAACGACTCTCTAAGTGCAGTGATGTCTTCTTGCGATAGTTCGATGTAGGTGAAGAAGCCGAAGTTGTCGCTGAGCACTTGTTGCATCTCTTCCCATGTGAATGTCGCGCTTTGACTCAGCCGCGCTTTGCAGTAGTCGGAGAAGCGGTCTTTCGACATTCGTTGGAGATCGACGAGTTGCAGACGTCCTTTTTTCTCGTTGTCGTAACGACCGAATGCCATGCCGCCGGTGTCGTGGTCAGCAGTCACTATGATGAGTGTTTCGTCAGGGTGCTGCAGATAGAAGTCGTAAGCGACGCGGATTGCGTTTTGGAAGTCGAGTATCTCTTTGATGACTGTTGCGCCGTCGTTGGCATGGGCACACCAGTCGATGTTGCCACCTTCGACCATGAGGAAGAATCGCTCAGGGTTGGCGTTGTGGAGACGGCGAAGTCCGGCAGTGGTAATCTGCTCGGCAGTCAGGCGATTGTTGGGGAAATCAAGCGTATAGCCCACTTGGTCGCCTTTAGGATTAGCACTGAGTAGCAATAGTTTAGAGTCAAAATGTCTATCGTTGAGGTTTTCGTTGCCGATGACCACGCTGTAGCCTTCTGAGCGCATACGGTCGCTCCAATCGTTTTCGTTGCCCTGACTGTCTTTCGAGCCTCGCCAAAGAGGTGCGGCAAGGAAGTCGTAGCCCGACGTGATGGCTTGATTGGCAATGTTGTATTTGTCATAACGGGCGTGAGCGTGAGCGTAAAATGCGGCAGGAGTGGCATCATCGCCGGCAACGGTAGATGCGACACCGATGGCGTATCCGGCACGTTGGAAATTGCGTGCGATACTTTCGACAGCCACCGAGTCGGTATTCTCGCCGATCATGCCGTTGCGAGTCTTATGGCCTGTAGAGAGAGCAGTGCCGGCAGCTGCAGAGTCGGTCACAGGGCTATTGGCAGAATAAGTGCGTGCCTGACTTGCCACAGGAAATGTCATCATCAATAAAGGCTCTTTTGATTTCAATACTTCGCGGTTGTACATTTCGGTGGTGTTGACATGGCCCATGCCCATGCCGTCGCCTATAAAGTAGAACACATATTTAGCCTCGGCCATCGCAGAGATGATGCAAAGCATTATGGCTGAAAATATCAGACTGAATCTTTTCATAGTGGGGGAGTTGGGATTAAATTATTGATTATTAGATGATTGTATAGTCTCTGAAATCTTGCGGGTAAGCTCGACAAATTGTGCCACGCTTAGCTGCTCTGGGCGTTTGCTCATAATCTCGTCGCTTAGCAGCGATGAGCCCTTAGGCACAAGCGACGACAAAGAATTGCGCAGAGTCTTGCGACGCTGACCGAAGCCGGTTTTGACTACGGTCTTAAACAGTCGCTCGTCGCAGCCGAGGTCGGTCGTCGTATTGCGAGTCAGACGAAGCACGCCGCTCTTCACCTTTGGAGGAGGATTAAACACATTTTCATCGACCGTAAAGAGATACTCGCAGTCATACCACGCTTGGAGCAACACCGAGAGAATGCCATAGACCTTTGAACCCGGACCGGCACAGATGCGCTGAGCCACCTCGCGTTGAAGCATGCCGCTCACTACCGGGATAGAATCCTTATAGTCCAAAATACGGAAGAAAATCTGCGACGAAATATTGTAAGGGTAATTGCCGATGACAGCAAACCGACCATCGAAAATGCCGTCGAGGTCAAGCTTCAGGAAATCGCCTTCGATCACCTCAAGTTGGGGATAGACGCGATGCAGATAATCGACACTCTCAGTGTCAATCTCAATGACCTTGAGTTGCTTATCGCTTTGCATCAGAAACTGAGTCAACACTCCCATCCCGGGACCGATCTCCAGCACAGGCAACGTAGCACCCTGCTCGCAGTCGAGAGTCTCGGCAATGCGTCGGGCAACACTCATATCGGTAAGGAAATGCTGTCCCAGCGCCTTCTTAGGCTTCACCTTATTTACCATATCGTACACTCTTAATCTAAATATCACTGCAAAGATACAACAAACGAGCGAGAAATACGAAGCCTTACTTCAGTATTTTTCACAGCGAGTGCAGCAAATCTTCGCGCAAGCAAAGATACAACAAATCGAGAGCAGAAGCAATAGATTTATCTAATTGATTATGCCGAGATGCCGTATATCTTATATAAAGATACAACAAAACCTATCGCTCCTCAGCAAATTTTTTACATTCTTAACCTTCGCAGTGACGAAGTCAAGAGGTGTTCGGCATGTTGGTTATGTACCACCCGGGGAACGGGTTACGTCCGGTACAATTGTGACAAGTGGGACAGATGAGGTTTATTATTATTTGTAATATAAATGTAAATATTATTGTTATATTAGGTATAAACATAGTGATAATATTTGTTTGGTTGGATAAAAACATGTTATAAAACATAATTAACGTTTATTAACAATTGGGGGGTGGTTGTCAAACTTTTGAATTACATTTGCAACAATTAAATAAATTATTAACTCTAAAATCTTAAAATCGTTATGAAAAAATCAGTAATTGTAGCATTTGTGTCAGCTGTATTGTTGTCAATTGCTATGTCGTCTTGTGCAAGTTTTTCCGAAGGATTTCGTGAAGGTTGGAATAGTACAGCTCCGGAAGAATATCGTTATTAAAATTTATGTTTAACTCTAATATTTTAGTTTTATGAAAAAGAAAAAAATAGTTGCTTTAATAGCAAGTGTTGTATTATGCATAGGATTAGGTAGTACAATAGTTTATGCGAGTTCTTCAAAAGTTGATTCATCAACTGAAGGTATAGTAATTAAAAAGAAGTGCCCTGAATGTAACGGAAAAGGAAAGATTAAGACCGGAGAAAACACTTGGGAAGATTGTGGTTACTGTGGTGGTACAGGTGAAATAGTAATAAGACAATAATATTAAGGTTATGAAAAAAGTATTATTTGCAATTGTTGCATTGTTGATGCTATGTCCGATAGGTTTTGCATCAGTAGTTGAAGTTCCTTCTCAATCTGCATCATCGTTTCTTGTATGTCAATTTTCTTTAACTGATTATTCAGGAACAATCGATAGTATGGGACGTACTGGTAAATTTCAAGTTGGTTTAAGTTGTCCGCAAGGAATAGATGTTAGAGCTACTGTTGGAGTTTATATTGACGGAAAACGTGTTGCAAGTAAGGTTGTTACTATTCCTGCAGGAGAAGATTACTCCGATTCTATATCAATAGAGGTTGGTTCTGATTATAATGGTATGTCTTACGAATTAGATGTACAATAGTTAAGTAGTTTATTTACAAATGATAAAATGTGGAGCTGAATTGGTTGGCTCCACATTTTTTATTTTGTTATTGATGGATTCTGTGATTCTATCTTAAATCTGATGTCGTAAAAACGTAATCTTCTGAAAATTCAGCGATTCGTATCTTTATTTCTTGTGCTATATTCATAATCGTTTTATAAACACGATGCAAATCATTCGGTGAGTTGTGGTGATTTTATTCGGTGAGTTGTAAAAAACTACAATCACTCCATTATCACTATGTTGCCGATTGTATTTGTCTTTTCAAACCAATCCCTTGACTGATAATACAAAATTGTTACTGCCTACTCAATTTTAATTGTGCATTCATGAAAAAGGTTGACTCGGTTTGGTGTATTATCTGATATATGTTTACTCTATGTCTGAGATTGGTTGACTAACCGTTTCTTAACCCTTGGCGAAGTTGACAAATCAGAAGAAGATATAAAATAAATTGAGGGTTACCCAAAAGAAAAGGATCACCCTCGTGTAATTCTAAAGGTCTTTTTCGGGTTCTATCTTATTTGAACCAAACGAAAACCTTGCTATCATCAAGATCTTCGCTTGTCAGGATATTATTAGTCCCCATAAATATCTTGCTTGCAACTTCGAGTGTTTTATGCTTTTCATGAATATAAATAGTTTTAAGATTCTCGCAGAACGCAAATATAAAATCACCAAAATTCTCTACAGACGATGGAATTGTAACTTTCGTGAGATTATCGCAATTACTGAATACATTGTCTCCAATTGATTTCACACCTAACGGAATATTAATAGAGGTAAGTCCTGACTCCATGAATACGCCATTTTCTATGGTTTCAATATTTCCTGGAATTGAGAATGATGTAAGACTTTTACAGCCTCTAAATGTTTCGAGAGGAATAGTTTTGAGATTTCGCGGTAATACCACTTCTGTGAGTGCTGTACAATCATAAAACACGTTTCTGTCAATATTTGTAACAGTCTCGGGGAGCATCACTCGAGCCAATTTATAACAACCGGCAAAAGCGTTACCTTCAATTTTTGTCACTCCATTTGACATATGCACGCTTTCAATAGGAGTTGAGGCAAAAGATGAAGCCCCAATGCGCCATGTCGATGAGGGGATTACTACAGACTTTAGTTGAGTATGCATGAAGGATTTCTCACATATTTCTTGGAGTGTTGAAGGGAGTTCAATCGACGTAATAGGCTCTCGAAGAAAAGCGTTTGCAGCTATGCAGGTAACCGGATATACAACGCCTTTGTATTTAATGCCTCCCCAAATTTTTACGTGACTTAGTTTCTTTTTCTTTGAATCTTCAGGTCCTTTAGCATAAGCATAATGTCTATCAGCTAAAATAAAATAAACTATGCCATCAATAACAGTTTGTGCGCCTGTGACACCATCATTGTAAAATTGAGCATTGTTATAGACTTCCGACATGGGGACATTAATGCTCCGAGGATCGGTAGGTGTATTTGTCGATTTTTTAGGCTTGCTATTATCTTGTTTTTTTGATTGGGACTTTTGATTTGAGTTATTATTCTTTTTGTCCTTCTTTAATCCATTTTTAACCTCATTAACTACTTCTTTTTCAATTGCTTTACCTATTTTTTTGAACAAACTTTGAGCTCCTGTTTCTGTGGTGGCAAAGGCTAATATCAAAACTAATGTACAAGTTAGTAATTTTTTCATAACGATTTTAAGATTTTAGAGTTAATAATTTATTTAATTGTTGCAAATGTAATTCAAAAGTTTGACAACCACCCCCCAATTGTTAATAAATGTTAATTATGTTTTATAACATGTTTTTATCCAACCAAACAAATATTATCACTATATTTATACCTAATATAACAATAATATTTACGTTTATATTACAAATAATAATAAACCTCATCTGTCCCACTTGTCACAATTGTACCGGACGTAACCCGTTCCCCGGGTGGTACATAACCAACATGCCGAACACCTCTTGACTTCGTCACTGCGAAGGTTAAGAATGTAAAAAATTTGCTTAGGAGCGATAGGATTTGTTGTATCTTTATATAAGATATACGGCATCTCGGCATAATCAATTAGATAAATATATTGCTTCTGCTCTCGATTTGTTGTATCTTTGTCGTGGATAACTGATTTATTTCGTAACTTGACTAAATAATAATGGTATGAAGAAGTTGAAAATAGTATTTTCTACTGGTGCCGGTGTGAGTGCCGAGAGTGGCGTCAAGACGTTTCGCGATGCTGATGGGTTGTGGGAAAACTACCCTGTTATGCAGGTGGCTTCGGCTGAGGGCTTTGCTGCCGACCCGGCGTTGGTGCATGAGTTTTATAATGCTCGTCGGCGTCAGTTGCTTGAGGTTGAGCCTAATGAGGCTCATCGCCTGATTGCTGAGCTTGCGGAGGATCCTCGTTTTGATGTGAAAGTGATCACGCAGAATGTCGATGACCTTCACGAGCGTGCCGGCTCCAAGGATGTGCTTCATCTTCATGGCGAGCTGATGAAAATTCGCTCTGTCAAGGATGAGGATTATATCGAAGATTTGTCGGTCGATGATATTGAGACTACGCCTGAGCGTCGTGGCAGGAATGGTCATCCGATGCGTCCTCACATTGTATTTTTCAATGAGGCTGTGCCCAATATCACTGTGGCGATGCAACTTGCTGCAGAGGCTGATGTTTTTGTCGTAATCGGCACTTCGTTGGCTGTCTATCCAGCAGCCGGGCTGATACGTTGTGTGCGCAGAGACACAAAAATCTACTATATTGATCCTAACCCTGCCAACGTGGGAATGGTGGAAAATCTCACAATCATAAGAGAAAAAGCCACCGTCGGGATGAAAAAATTGATGGACATTTTGGATGCAAAATCTCAGTAATAAATGGGTTGCACAATATAATGTTAAATTTATGTTTTTAAACATAAAAAATAAATCTCGAAATAATTCGTTTTTATTTGAAAAAAAGTATTAATTTTGTCAAATCTATTAAATCAACTCTAATATGGCAAAAATACAAGGAGCAATTACAGTTAACGCTGAGAGATGCAAAGGATGTAACCTTTGTGTGGTGGCATGCCCCACAAATACTCTCTCATTGCAACCAAATGAGGTCAATGACCGTGGTTATCACTATGCCTATATGGCAAATCCTGAATCATGTACAGGATGTACAACATGTGCAATGGTGTGTCCTGACGCATGTATCGAAGTTTATCGCGTGAAAATCGACGATTAAAAAGTTTTTAACAACAAAATTACCTAACAAGCTAACACAAGAAACACAGAATATGAAAGAAGAGGTTAGACTAATGAAGGGTAACGAAGCTATCGCACACGCAGCAATCCGCTACGGATGTGACGGATACTTCGGTTATCCTATCACACCTCAATCAGAGGTGCTTGAAACTCTTGAAGAGGAAATGCCATGGGAAACAACCGGTATGGTAGTGTTACAGGCAGAGTCTGAAGTTGCGGCAATCAACATGGTATATGGTGGTGCTGCATCAGGAAAAGCTGTCATGACATCATCATCAAGCCCAGGTGTCAGCCTTAAGCAAGAAGGTATTTCATACATTGCGGCATCAGAATTGCCTGCATTGATCGTAAATGTATCTCGTGGGGGACCGGGTCTTGGTACAATCCAACCATCACAAGCCGACTATTTCCAATCATGTAAGGGCGGTGGTCATGGTGACTATCACATGATCGTGCTTGCTCCATCTACAGTGCAAGAAATGGTTGACTTCGTAACTCTCGGTTTCGACTTGGCATTCAAATACACTAACCCTGCAATGATCCTCGCTGACGGTGTAGTAGGTCAGATGATGGAAAAGGTAGTGCTTCCTGAACAACGTCCACGTCGTACAGAAGAAGAAATTCGCAAACAATGCCCATGGGCAACTAACGGCCGTAAAGACCTTCGCCCACGCAACGTAGTGACTTCTTTGGAACTTGAATCTGCTAAGATGGAAGTTATCAACGAACGTCTCCAAGCTCGCTATCGTGAAATCGAAAAGAACGAAACACGTTGGGAAGAAATCGACGTTGAAGGAGCAGACTACTTGATCGTAGCATTTGGTTCAGTAGCTCGTATCTGTACAAAAGCAAAAGAATTGGCAGCAGAAAAAGGCATCAAAGTCGGCATTCTTCGTCCGATCACATTGTGGCCATTCCCAACAGCAGCTATCGAAAAAGCAGCTCAAGGCAAGAAAGGCGTTCTCTGCGTAGAGCTTAATGCCGGTCAAATGATTGAAGACGTACGTCTTGCTGTTCATGACTCACTTCCTGTTGAACACTTTGGTCGCCTTGGCGGTATCATCCCAAGCCCGGATGAAGTGCTTGTTGCATTACAGGAAAAATTAATCAAATAATTAATCCCTAACCTAATCGAAATCAATGGAAATCAATGATATAATCCGCCCGGAGAATAAGGTTTATTCAAAGCCTGAACTTCTCAACGAAGTGCACATGCACTATTGCCCGGGTTGCTCCCACGGTGTAATCCACAAACTTGTGGCTGAAGTGGTTGCAGAAATGGGTCTTACAGAAAAGACAATCGGTGTGTCTCCAGTAGGTTGTGCTGTATTCGCATACAACTACATCGACGTTGACTGGGTAGAAGCAGCTCACGGTCGTGCACCTGCTGTCGCTACAGCTCTTAACCGTTTATATCCTGACAAAGCAGTCTTTACTTATCAAGGTGACGGCGACATGTCGGCAATCGGTACAGCAGAAACTATCCACGCTGCTAACCGTGGCGAAAACATCGTTATGATCTTCGTTAACAATGCTATCTATGGTATGACAGGTGGTCAAATGGCTCCAACTACACTTCTTGGACAAAAGACTGCTACAAGCCCTTACGGTCGTCGTGTGGATCTTAACGGTCACCCACTTGAAATCACTAACCTTCTTAAAGAACTTGACGGTACTTGCTACGTAACACGCCAATCAGTTCACACTGCTGCAGCTGTTCGCAAGACTAAAGCAGCTCTTAAGAAAGCTTTCGAAAATGCTCTCGCTAAGAAAGGTACTTCAGTGGTAGAAGTCGTTTCTACTTGTAACTCAGGTTGGAAACTAAGCCCGGAAAAGGCCAACGAATGGATGGTGGAAAACATGTTCCCGAAATATCCTCTTGGAGACCTCAAAAATCTTTAATCCATTAAAACAGACAAAACAATGAAAGAAGAAATAATCATTGCAGGCTTCGGAGGACAGGGTGTCCTTTCTATGGGTAAGATTTTGGCTTACTCAGGCCTTATGGACGACAAAGAAGTCACTTGGATGCCTTCTTACGGTCCTGAACAACGTGGTGGTACTGCTAACGTGACTGTGATCCTTTCTGACGAAAAGATTTCATCACCTATTCTCGATTCATTTGACATCGCAGTAGTGCTCAACCAACAATCTCTCGACAAGTTTGAACCAAAAGTAAAGAAGGGTGGTATCCTTATCTATGATGCTAACGGTATCAACAACCTACCTTCTCGCGATGACATTCGCGTCGTACGCGTAGAAGCTACTCGTGCTTGCATGGAAATGGGTAACTCAAAGACTTACAACATGGTCATCATGGGTGCTTTGCTTGAAGTTATGGACTATAAGTTGCCTATGGAAAACGTTATCAAGGGTCTTCAAAAGTCTCTTCCTGAACGTCACCACAAACTTATTCCACTCAACGAAGCAGCTATCGAAAAGGGTCGCTCTTTGGTGAAATAATATTTGTCAGTGTTTTTAACACCATACATGAGAGGATTGCATTAAGCAATCCTCTTTTTTTAGTATAAAGAAAAATCTCTCGATTATTTGTTGTAACTTTACACACAAATAATTTTTTGACTTTTATGAAAGAGATAAATATTACAACGCTTGTGCGTTCAGTCGGCTACGATGAGTTGAGTGCCGACGATCGACGCCTTGTCGATGCGGCAAAGGACGCGACAAAAGGCTCTTACGCTCCTTATTCTCAATTCAAAGTGGGTGCGGCAATTTTGCTTGAAAATGGAGAAATAGCAGTCGGCGCAAATCAGGAGAATGCAGCCTTCCCGTCAGGGACATGTGCAGAACGCTCAGCCTGCTATCATGCTGGAGCTGTCTTCCCAAGCACACCGTTCAAGAAAATAGCTGTAGCAGCGTTTACAAACGGCGATTTTCAACGACTTCCGATTTCTCCTTGCGGTGCCTGCCGACAAGCCTTACTCGAATACGAGACGCTTCATAAGGCTCCTATTGAAGTCATCCTTTATGGTAAAGAAGAAATTTATATTTTGCCGTCTGTGGCTTCGTTATTGCCACTCTGTTTCAAGGAGTTTTGACCCTTATCGTAGAACTGTAAAAATATGCTTGAGAGGATGCAAACCAATGTCGCTTGCATCCTCTCAAGTTTGTTGTTAGACGGTGTTATTCAGGCTTTTTGGCATCTTGTCCAAAGCAATTTCGCAGGATTGGATATGGGTCGTCTGCGTCTAATCTCCATACATTGGTGAAGTCGAAGTTGGAGAATGTGCTTTGCTTGTTTTGCTCTTCTGACGTGAACGATTCGCCCCAAGAGTCGGTACCACTTGTGACGAGGTAGTATAGATTGTGTTGATGTGTGACAGCTCCGTCTTTTTCTTTATCGACGAGTGCATCGCCACCATTGATTTTACCGAAGTTGATACATCTGCGTTGTTGTGAGTAGTGATCGACAAATCCGATGATGCCACCGCCATCAGTGATTTGACCATGGTTGATGCAGTCTTCCACCACAGAGTTACCGTCATTCTTACCTTCTTCGCCTTCTTCTTGGAAGCCAAGTATGCCTCCTACCCAACCTCCTGTCGATGAAATGTTTCCGTAGTTGGCGCAAGAGTATAGGTAAAGGTTGTCGGATTCGCGAGCTCCGCCCGGGTCATTGCCCATAACTCCGGCGATGCCTCCTACGCCATGGAATGAATTGCTGGTTCCTTTGATTTCGCCATGGTTGGAGCAATTAGTGATTTTGATTTTTTTATGGTCGCAAGATCCGAGAATACCTCCGAGTCCCCACCAATTGTTGACATCGCCGGATCCTCCTGCGCAACTGATGTTGCCAAAGTTGCTGCAGCAAGTTATTTCAAACCATATACCATCGTTGCTTGTGGCGTGACCACATACTCCACCGGCAGCTAAGCTTCCTGTGACGTCACCTACATTGGTGTTGTATTTGATTTCTGGAGCTTGGTCTGTGTAGTCAGTGTGTCCAACTATACCTCCTGAAAATTTACTGCCACTTACAGTGCCATAATTGATACTGAAAGAAATTCCTCCTTGACCATCGATTGATCCTGCGATACCACCTGTACGTTCGCCATTTTCATTTTTTACTTCTCCGATAAATTTCACGCTGTAGGCTCGTTCGCTACCTGATGAAGCAAAAAGCATTGCTCCGGCAACACCTCCGACATGAGTGCCATTGCCGATTACGTTTGCCTTGACACAGATATTTGATAGGCTTGAGTTCTCAAGGCATCCTACAGCACCTCCTACATAGTTTGCACCTTGAACATTACCATGGAAATCGAGTGTATGTTCGGTAGATGACGGGATATTTCCGGATTCCGGATTCTTAGTGTTGTCGCTCAAAAGTTCGCTTTGATCTGTCATATAGCCAATCAAACCACCGACATAATCGACACCTTTGACGGTCATAGTCCCGGCAGTCGTAAATTCTACGTTTGAGGTGTTCAAATCAGATAGTCTCATGATACCGGCTACGCCACCGGCATTTCTACCGGTGGACTCCACGTTGGTAAACAGTTTGGCCGTACCTTCAAATTTTATGTAGCTATCATCGATAAAACCGAATAGTCCCCCGATGTTTTCCCGACCATAAATGCCGATGCCGATTTCTTCGGCTGTAGCCATCTGATTATTCCCTTTGAAGGTGGTCATTGTTTGTCCTAAATAACCAATCATGCCACCGACATTCTTGTCGCCAATAACTTTGCCGGCTACATAGCAATCTGTGATTGTTGTGTAGAACTTACCCCCTTGTTCGCCTATAAGTCCTCCGATGTGTTGACCTTGATATCCTGAAGATGTTTTGGTGCCACCGATGGGGCAATAGACGTAGCATTCTTTAAGGTCTACTGTGGAAGCAGACAGGTTGCCGATTATACCACCACAGCAGCTTTCCGTAGCTCCGATCAGAACATTGTCATTTGATTGGCTTGTAGTGTGCTCGAAGTTGCAGTCTCTGATGTCAGCAGTAGTGTCGTAAATGTATCCCACAATGCCACCTACATTTTTTTTGCCCATAAAAGAGAATGAATTGTCGTAGGTGCGCACTCTATTTATCGTCAATTTAGAATTAGTGATTGCTCCGATTACACCTCCGATATTTGAGTCAAGTTCAAACAGACCGATTTCAATATCTACGTCGCTGATGTTAATGTTTGAACCGTTGTTTACTTTGCCGATCACTCCTCCGACGTTGGATCCTATGCCGGTTACGGAACCGACAATAGTGATGCTTTCTATATTAATTGTGCCATAGGCTTGACCTGCCAAACCTCCGAAATTCTCTTTTATCCCACGGCAAGTGCCTAACTTTAGCGTGAGATTTTTGATAGTGGCACCATTGTTTAATGTGTTAAATAGACCAATATTGCAGTCGTAGTCTGATGTCCCGTTGCCTATGTGAGTAAGGTTGTCGATTGTGTAACTATTTCCATCGTAAATACCTGCAAATGATTGATTTGCATGCCCCCAGTCGTCGGTTGCTTCTCCTTGTTGGTCAAGATGAATGTCTGCCATTTGTATGAAATACAGACCGGCTGCTTTGGAATCATCGTTATAGAGCAATTTGCATAGATTGTTGAAATCGTTGTTAGAATTGAGTTTAAATGGTGATTCTGCTGTTCCTTCTCCACTAAATTTAGACTTATAGTCAGCAGAAGTTAAAGAGGCTGCCACAATCATCTCATCACAAAATTCGACTATTAGTCGTTTTTGTATCATTAGACTCTCCTGGTATGCGATAAAAGCATACTTGCCGTCTATGATTCTCTTGTTAGCCGGTATGTGTATGGCAACTTCAAGCTTATCTCGCGCTATTGATGTATGGGCTTCCAATTCGTGAATTGAAGCTCCATCAATCTGAATAAGGTTGATTTTAAGATTATCAATTTTTTTGTTGATGTCCAACCAATGTAGTTGGATTTTAAATTTTGAGATTCGTTCTTCTCCGACATTTTCGAGTGTTGAGCCATAGTCGTTTTTCAAGTGAAAATCTTCATCTGAACAGGCTGTCAAAGCCATTAAAATCAGGACTATTGCTATCGAGTAATTTATTAAATATTTCATATTAGTGATTGTTAATATTATTATTATTATTATTCTGTTTCTTGGATTGTTTGGTATTCGGATTTGAATGGTATAGGGAAAGCCCCGTTGGCATCAGGTATTGTCCAACGTTTATCGAAATCCCAACCCGAGTAGCTGCTTTCATCTTCGACTTGATCGTTTGTAAGACCTTTTGCATAGGTACTCGGTTTTCTTTGTGGTGACATTGTGATAGTAGGCACAGAGGTCTGGTTGCCTGAATTTGAACAATAATATAGATTGTCAACGGTATATGAACCTAATGGAGGCGTATCTTCAAAGATGTCATACCACCCGTAGATATTGGCTATAGTGAGACTGTTGAGCACTTGAGTACGGACCTTTGTCACGCCGGCAAAGTGTCCTCCACCTTTAGCATTGTTGCCACTACCGGAATTCAAGCAATCGCGAATGATGCTATAGTCATGTAGTTTGCCGACAAGTCCTCCGACTTGTTTACTTGAATTGTTAGTGCTCTGAATGTATCCTGTGTTGACACATTGAGAGATAATCACTGCATTCTCTTCAAAATCCGTACATGTTTTCCATATTGTATTCGCTCCACCGACAACAGATGATACGCCGCCGACTACTGAAAGGTAAAGTGCTACTGATGTCCCTCCGGAAACGAATGCACCGCCGATAGCAGCTATTGCACCACCTATGATGCAGACACCGGCAATAGTGGCATGTATGATATCCATAGCAAAACTGAATTTTTCCAATTTGTCGGCTCTCTCGTAGCGCGCTTCATTTATATTATAGTTGAAGGCATCGGCATTTTCGTCAGATGCCGAGTAATAGTCGACAAGAGCTTCTGTATTGTTGATGTAATCGATGCTGAACGCATTGCTGTAAAATGGGTTGACTGTAAAGTTGCCATAACTGCTACGAAGAGATTTTACTGTTGCCTTAATAGCTTCTGCGTCGGCTATGGTGGCGTCTGTGATTGCAAGTTTCAGACGTTCTGCTCTTTCGCGAGGGAAAATCTCAACGAGATCCCAAATCAAAAATGCAGTGTCGATAAGCATACATGATGCTTCCACGCCTTTTTCAACTCGTATGATGGCCTTACTCACTTCGCCCACTTTGTACTCATAGTATGCAATACAGGGGCCGATTATTCCCATAATCATTTCGGCAGAGCCGAGAATACAATTTACGGTATTCATTGCTGTCCAATCGCTGGGGTCGCCTATTTCAGCAATAATACCTCCGGCAGGGCCATCGCCTCCTGCAGTTACAGCTCCATGATTGCCACAATAGTTTATCATAGTATTGTTGCTGCCAAGTCCTAAGATGCCTCCTGCATGACTGCCTGAACCGGTCACTGTGCCATAATTATGGTCAATTGCGAACGAGCCAAAATTAGTTTTTCCAACGATACCGGCTGTGTATTTGCCTCCGTTGATGTTGCCTGTGTTGATAGAGTTATGCACCACACCTATTGAAGTAGTACCGACAATACCGGCTGTGTAGTCCCCTCCATTGATGTTGCCTGTGTTGTAAACTCCGAATGAGCCGAATTGAGCCTCTCCACAAATACCGCCTACTGCAATATTTCCACTCACGTTACCCTCGTTTCCACTATGAAGCACCATTGTAGTATTGTAAACGTATGCTTCGGTGTCGGAGCCTGTGATGCGTGTGCTACCAATGATGCCACCGACTCCATCTTTTCCTGTTACCTCTCCATAGTTGATGCATGAGGCTATGGTCGACATTCCACTGCCTCCAATTAAGCCGCCTGTGCCAATGCCGGCTGTGTCGTCTTGTCCTGTATAAAGCGTTGAACCGGTGATTGTCCCATAGTTTTTACATGATGTCATTATGATAGTGTCGCCACCGGCAATTATCCCTCCACATCCGGAATATTGCGATGTCACACTGGCGTTGTTGGTACAATTGCTGAGTATTACCGCTGAATAGAGTGATGAGGTCCCTACGATTCCTCCTGCATTATAACATGATGAAACGGAAGCTTCCTTATCGGTGGAGCAATTATTTATTGTGGCTTTTGCCATGTAGTCAATATGACCAATCAGTCCGCCGGTAGCAAGTCCGCCTTTATCTTCAGTGCCTATTACGTGTACCCCTTTTTCAAGCTTGCAACTATCGACTACGGTGCAACTCGTTTCTCCTCCGGCTGTCGATATCGAACCGATTAATGCTCCGACAGCGACATTACCCCGTATTTCGGAATTTTGGATTCTGACATTTTTTATCCAAGCGCCGACAGTAAACCCGAAAAGTCCGACACCATTGTCATCATATCGTTTGATATTAAGTCCTTTGATGATTTTGTTGTCGCCGTTAAAATTGGCTCGGAATGGGACTGTATTATTTGTGCCGATAGGGCTCCAACCTTGAATGTTGTCGCAATCAAATGAAATGTCGGACAAATCAATAGTGTCGGCATATTGTTTGAAATATACCGACCGGTCGATTTTTTCGTTGTATCTGGAATCGTTTACTTTCTTTGCCATTGTACGCAAATCGTAGTCGCTTGCGATGACGTATGGTTCCTCCTCAGTGCCTTTGCCGTAAAGCTCCATGTCGCGGTCATAGCTATCATCAACGATGAAATTCAAACCTTCGACTGTGATGCGACAACCAAGTCCGAAATGCCTTTTCGTGATGCGCCCGTTATTGAGTGGCTTTGGAAGTTTGAATTCAAAATATAAAAGACGATAGGTGCCGTTTTTGAGCCCCTTTTCAAGCAGAATGTTTGAAATGCCATTCTCGCGACTGTGGCTGCATCTGCGTGTAATCACTGAGCCATCCGGTGCTGAGATGTAGAGCACGGCATCTCGCTCCTCAAATCCTTCCAAAGGAATGTCGAATTGCAAAGAGCACATTTGACCGATAAAATTGTCGTCTTTATCTTCTTGGTCTTTATTGTAGTGTAAGTCCTCTTCGCATGCCGTCAGAAAGATGAGTAAAAGTGTAATCAGATAATATACTTTTTTCATAATTGATAATATTGAATTCAGTTAGAAATAATAGTGACAATAAAATTTTGCTAAAGTTAAATAACTTTTGCGATAAAAATGGCATAAAGAGTGTAATTTTAATGTTTTTTATTAAATTAGTACAAATATTAATCAAAAAGATAAAATTGAATTTATAGAAGCACCCTAAAACAAGTATGTCTTTCGCTCACCTTGCATTAACTTTGGATAAGTTTGGCTGTACTCGGCATAGGCAAAATCTAAAAACTGTGTTTTTTATTTTGCTCTCTGCTCTTGTTTGCTTAACTTTGGATAAGTTCTGCTGCACTCGGCATAAACCAAATTAAAACAAGTTTCATTTGGTATTCTGCGCTCGTTTGCTTAACTTTGACAGGGTCCAAGTTAGGCGGCGGTTCGGAAAAATGCAAACAAGTTTGCTTTTTCGCTCACCTTGCACTAACTTTGAATAAGTTTGGCTGCACTCGGCATAGGCAAAATCTAAAAACTGTGTTTTTTATTTTGCTCTCTGCTCTTGTTTGCTTAACTTTGTAGTCACTAAAGAATAAGAATATGTTAAGACGCAAAGATTTTGAGATAATGGCTCCCGTCGGTAGTTGGGAGTCGTTGGCTGCTGCTCTCAGCGCAGGTGCTGATGCTGTCTATTTCGGGATTGAGGGTTTGAATATGCGTTCTCGTTCGAGTGCAAATTTCACGATGGACGATATGGACAATATTGTTGCCGAATGTAATCGTCATGGGGTTAAATCCTATCTGACAGTAAATACGGTGGTCTATGATTCTGATATTTCGTTGCTTCACAATATCATCGATCGTGCCAAGCAAGCAGGCATTTCTGCCATCATTTCTGCCGATATGGCAGCAATTCTTTATGCGCGCCAAATTGGTCAGGAAGTTCATATCTCAACGCAGGTCAATGTAGCTAACGCAGATGCAGTGCGTTTCTATTCGCAATTTGCCGATGTCATGGTGCTTGCTCGCGAGTTGAATATGGAGCAAGTGAAAGGCATCACCGATCAAATCCGTCAAGAAGACATCAAGGGGCCGAATGGTGAGCCTGTGCGCATCGAGATGTTTTGTCATGGTGCTTTGTGTATGGCTGTCAGTGGTAAGTGCTATATGAGTTTGCATCAAATGAATTCAAGTGCAAATCGTGGTGCATGTAATCAGATTTGCCGTCGTGCATACGTCGTTACTGACAAGGATACCGGTCAAGAGCTTGAGGTTGACAACCAATATATTATGTCGCCGAAGGATCTTAAGACGATACATTTTCTTAATAAGATGGTCGATGTCGGAGTCAGAGTGTTTAAAATCGAAGGTCGGGCACGTGGACCGGAATATGTCAAGGAAGTGGTCGAATGCTATAATCAGGCTCTTCAAGCGATTTGCGATGGCACATACGACGAAGAAAAGATTGCGCAATGGGATGAGCGTTTGAGTCGGGTTTTCAATCGTGGTTTTTGGGATGGTTATTATCTCGGTCAGCGTTTGGGCGAATGGAGTTCGAAGTACGGACCTTCATCTTCTCGTGTGAAAGTCTATGCAGCAAAAGCTATCCGATATTTTTCAAAGATCGGTGTGGCAGAATTTAAGCTTGAAAGCAGCGAGTTGGCTGTGGGCGATGAGGTGGTCATCACCGGTCCGACGACAGGTGCTTTAATCTTCAAAGTCGATGAGATTCGTGTCGATTTGCAAGCAGTCGAAAAGGCTGTCAAAGGCGACCGATTCTCAATCCCTGTGCCTGAGCGTGTGCGTCCGAACGATCGCCTATACATCTGGCGCACAGTGGAAAATACTCCCGAATTGAAGTAAATTTTTCTTAACGATAGATCGGAAATATGAATATGGATTTTCCACAAGACCCTGCGATGTTGATGAGTTTCGTCAATATGAAATTTCGTGACGAAGGTTATGATTCGTTGCAAGAGTTGTGTGATGCGTTGGATATGGACCACGACCAAATAGTCGCGACGCTTGCGAAAGGGGGATTTGAATACAATCCGACGACTAATCGTATTTGGTGACATCGTCATCATGCAATATGGCTGACTGATAGTCGGCGTAAGATACAAAAATGAGCGATTCCTCTAACGGTTTCGCTCATTTTACTTATGGATTTGCTTATTGGGTGATTGCGATTATTCTGCAGGAGCCCATTTGCAACGAACCGGCGATACGATTGCGCCTTCTTCTTTGAGAGCCTTCATCGCTTTATCTACTTCTTTGCGGTCTAATCCGCTGAGTTCAGCGATTTTACCTGCGTTGAGAGGAGTGCCAGCCTCCTTCATTGTTGCCAATACTTTATCTTTTACTTCCATAGTTGTTACTTATTTTTTTGTTTAAAATATTATTGATTATAAATTATAATACATACCGAATGTCAACGGGCTGTTGTTAAGGTTGATGCCGAAAGCATGGTATGCGTCATCAACAAACTCATAGCCGATGAAGCCAAGTTTTGCCACCATGCCCACCTTTTCAGAAAGAGCGATGTTTACGCCCGGACGGAAGCCGAGGTAGAAATTAAATTTTGAGTCGTCAAAGAAATCATCTCCTTCAAATCCTGTCGCTCCGACACCAAAACCGCCATCAACAAAGAATGATGCGATGCCTGCTTTTGCAAATGTGAAGCGTGCGTATGGCTCGAAAGAGAAAGAGTTATAAAATTCGCCATCGGTTGCTACAAATGATTCGTTTAGAGCTACAGCGACATCCCATTTGTCGTTGATTTTATAACCTACTTCCGGAGCAATGGTTAAGTTGGTAATTACATCAGAATTGGAGTAATCAGGCTTTATGAAATTAAGACCAAATGAGCCACCAACCCAAAATTGAGCATTTGCTACCACTGCTGTCATTGCAACAATTGCAATTAGTAATAATTTTTTCATATCGTTTCTAATTTTAAAATATTAAGTTAAATCTTTTATATAACATTTGATATAGGGGGATTGTTTTTTCGAAAATAAATTCTTGATACGATTATTATTTTTTTGATTAAAAGGAATTTGAAAGAGAGGATGATAGTTGAGGATTTCCATAGAGAGGAGGTGCCTATATTTCGGAAGATTTGATTAACTTTGCAACGAATTTTATTCTAAAGAGCATTTTTAGTTATGGAAAAGGTTTCGGAAAACCCTTTAAAAAACCGAGATAGGAGCGAATTATCGCTCATCATCGTTGTGGCACTTTTTGTCACAAGTTATTTAGTGTCCAACATTATGGCTGTAAAAGTCATCGGCATCTTCAATCTGTTTTATTTCGATGCCGGCACTATTACATTCCCTTTTGCCTATATGCTTGGTGATGTCTTAACAGAAATTTGGGGCTATCGCACAGCCCGACGAGTTATCTATCTGACATTTGTCTGCAATCTCATCATGGTCGTTTGCACCCAAATCGGTGTGTGGCTTCCTTCGCCTGATTACCTTGATTCGACAGCCGTTGCTTACAACACTATCTTCACATATGTTCCACGCATCGTCATCGCGTCGCTCGTCGGATTTCTCTTGGGAGAATTGTCCAACGCTTGGCTGATGGATAGGATTAAACGCATCACCGGCAGTCGTCTTTTGTGGCTTAGAACGATTGGCAGTTCGGTAATAGCCTATCTGCTTGACACAGTGCCATTTGTGGTCATCGCATTCGCCGGCACCATCACGTTGCGCGACATGATGCTTATGATTGCTATGCAATACGTGATGAAGGTAGGTATCGAGGCTGTCATCGGCACACCACTCGCTTACGCCGTAATCGGCAGACTCAATCGTATCACTCGCAAAGTATCACATTGATTCGTACACATATATGAAAACACTCATCACCGGCACATCGCAAGGCATCGGCAAAGCTATTGCCGAATTATTCTTGGCCAATCAGCACACAGTCATCGGCATCGACCGCCGGCAAGCATCAATCGTTGATGCTCACTACACCCACATCGTCGCAGACATTTGCGACATCGACTCATTGCCCGCGATAGACGACGTCGAAGTGCTCATCAATAATGCCGGTACTCAGAACGAGAGTGACATCGACACCAACCTCAAGGCGCTGATACGTGTGACCGAGAAATACGGCATTCAGCCAAGCATTCGTTCGATACTCAACATAGGCTCAGCCAGCGGACATACAGGGGCAGAATTTCCCGAATATTGCGCCAGCAAAGGCGGGGTGATAGCCTATACCAAAAACGTGGCCCTTCGTGTCGCAAAATATGGTGCGACATGCAACAGCTTAGACCCCGGGGGAGTGGTGACACCGCTCAATTTGTGCGTAATGGAAGACCCTGCCCTTTGGCAAGAGATAATGGACCAGACGCCATTAAAACGATGGGCGACAGCAGAAGAAATAGCTCAGTGGGCGTACTTTTTGACTGTCACCAACGGATTCTGCACCGGACAAAGCATCGTAGTCGATGGCGGCGAATCAATCCTCTCCCACTTCGTCTGGCCCGAATCCTAACCCTACGCCCAAAGTTAGGGCAGAATTTGGTTTAGCGCACTATTGCGCGTGCGATTATCTAAATCGAGAAGAAAGCATGAATGTTGTAAATGTAGTAATATAAAATTATGGAGAATAACGAAGAATTAAAAGAATTGAGGGATATACTGATAACGGTCTTGAAAGGACTTGGAGAAACCAGGACTAGAACAACGCTATACATGGCAATAATTCGAGCGCATGGCATAGAAAGCGAAATGGTCAATTGGTTGGCACAATTCTATGGAAAAAGTGATAGCTTGACAATTGAAGCCTTTGTGTCAAAGCTCAACGAACTGACCGGTATGAACAATCAAGAGTCGAATTAGACGCATCTCATTCGCGCCATTTTTCGTGGATAGAGCCTTGTTCGCGCCAAGATTCGCATCATTTACAGGCTCATCGCCTTTTCTGTGTGGAGTAATTGAGTTCTTGAATCGGATTACGAGCGACACTATTTTGTGTCCCACCTTGAATTCCGGAGTCGGCAAACCATATTTTTCGCATTCATCGAAAAATAATCAATTACTTCTTCACATAACCCGTAGCCCGTCCTTTGCCGATTTTTTCTATAAAACCGGACTCAAGTAATTCTTTCAAAGTGCGTTCAATAGTTGTTTCGCTAATATCGGGGCAAAGTGTGGCTATGTCTGATTTTTTGACCACACCGAGCTTTTTCTCAAACACAGCTTTGACTCTATCAGCCTTTGATAACTTGCGATATATCAGATGTTCTATGCGGTCCTGAAACTCATTGTATCCTTTCAATACAACTCCTAAGTAATATCGCACAAATGAGGTGTAATCATTACGGTCGTTATGCCACTCAATAGAACTATTATGCAAGGCTTCATAATAGGTTTCCTTTGTCTTTTCTATCAACATTTCCATGCTGACATATTTTCCTACGATATAGCCACTACGATATAGTAACAGCAAAGTCAATAAACGGCTCATTCGTCCGTTGCCATCATTAAACGGGTGAATACAAAGGAAGTCGAGAATAAACATAGGAATCAGTAGCAATGGGTCATACTTTGCTCGTTTAATGGCATTGTTAAACTCATTACACAAATTCTCCATAGCCTCAGTAGTCTGAAACGCAGGAACAGGTATAAATCTCACTCGCTGCTGCCCGTCTTTGCCTGATTCTGCAATTACATTATCCGTATTCTTGAATCTGCCTCCTTTATCACTGCTGCTGAAACTATATAGATCACGATGTAGTTGTAAGATATTGTTAGGACTGATAGAAATATACTCATAACTGTCATGAACAGTAGCTAAAACTTCCCTATACCCTGCAATCTCCTCTTCGGAACGATTTCGAGGTTCAGACTTTTCCATTACTAAAGCCTCCAAACGATCATCTGAAGTGTATATACCTTCAATCTTATTGGATGCCTTTGTACTCTGAATCTTGGCTATATCCAATAAGGTTGTCAATACATCGGACTCTGCTTCTATATACAACTCCTGTTTACCTCTGAATTCATGCAATGATGATAACATATTGACTATTTCGGGTGTCAATAGTTGCTTGGGAGTTTCCTTGTAATCAAATGTATGCATACCTTATATTATTTGTCACTGCAAAGTTAATGCTTTTCTGCCTCATAAAAGAAAAATCTACATCATTTTTGTTGGTTATGATGCAGATTCTGATATGATGATGCAGATTAGGAAGCTACCCTTTAGTGGTACTTACGACCGATACGCCTCGGATAAATCATCGTTACAACCATAGTTACTGCCAACTTTTTTCGGCTATATCTCTACGATTTTGTCATGCAATTCCGCGGGTAGCAGCCTTTTTAAATAATCGGTATTGTCTTTTGATACATAGATCTTTTCCGTATACAAATGCTCTGTGGTCCACTGATTTTCGGCGGGGTTATTTGCCGAGGAGGAGGGATTTGAGGGTGTGGAGGGTGTTGAGCGACTGGAGGGGGGTGAGGTTGTCGATGTCAAGCGTGAGGATTTTGTCGCGGATTTGCGATAGCAACGGGTCGTCGAGCTGGAAGAATGACAGCTGATAGCCTTCGCGTGATGTGCCGATGTTTTGCACGTCGGCTTTGCTCACTGTAGGCGCACCTTGGGCTGACGCTTCTGCCGCATCGACGCTCTGCGAGTTGTTTTCCTCGAGTTGACTGAGCACCTGGTTGGCGCGTTTGACGATTGACGGCGGCATACCGGCAAGTTTCGCCACATGAATACCGAAGCTGTGGGCGCTGCCTCCACGCTGAAGTTTGCGCATGAAGACCACTTTGCCATCGACTTCTTCGACCGACACGTTGTAGTTGGCGATGCGGCGATAGCTGCGTTCCATCTCGTTGAGTTCGTGGTAGTGGGTAGCAAAGAGTGTTTTTGGGCGAGCGATGCCGTTTTCGTGGATATGCTCGACTATTGCCCACGCGATGGAGATGCCGTCGTAGGTCGATGTGCCACGACCGAGTTCGTCGAAAAGGATAAGGCTACGGTCGCTCATATTGTTGAGGATAGCTGCCGCTTCGTTCATTTCGACCATGAACGTAGATTCGCCGAGCGAGATGTTGTCGCTGGCTCCTACGCGAGTGAAAATCTTATCGACTACGCCGATAGATGCCGATTGTGCCGGCACGAAAGAGCCTATCTGCGCCATGAGTACGATGAGGGCTGTTTGGCGCAATAGGGCAGACTTACCACTCATGTTAGGACCGGTAATCATGATGATCTGCTGCTCATCGTTGTCGAGGGTGACGGAGTTGGAAATGTATGGTTCGCCGGGAGGCAATTGGCGTTCGATGACCGGGTGACGGCCTTCGGTGATGCGTATAGTAAGAGAGTCGTTGACTTCGGGACGGCAATAGCCGTAGTCCATGGCAGCCATAGCGAAAGCGAGCAGACAGTCGATTTGTGCCACCACCGTAGCGTCGGCTTGTATGGCAGGGATATATTCAGCGACGGCTTCGACCAATTCGTTGAAGATGCGAGTCTCAATTATGCCGATGCGTTCTTGCGCACCCATGATTTTTTGCTCGTACTCTTTGAGCTCGGGGGTGACATAGCGTTCAGCATTGACAAGCGTCTGCTTGCGAATCCAATCGGCAGGCACCTTATCTTTATGTGTGTTGCGCACCTCGATGTAATAGCCAAAGACGTTGTTGAAGCTGATTTTCAGCGAAGTGATGCCGGTGTTTTGTATTTCACGTTGCACCATTTGGTCGAGGTAGTCTTTACCTGAGGATGCAATCAAGCGCAATTCGTCAAGTTCGTCATCGACACCATGAGCGACGAAGTTGCCTCTGCTCAGCAGAGCCGGCGAGTCTTCGATTAGAGTATCGGCGATACGTTGTGCTATCATTGAGCAAGGATTGATGCGATCAGCCATCATTTGGAGCTGAGAGCAATCGCTGTTGATGCAAGCCTCTTTGAGTGGAGCGAGAGCATAGAGGGCATTTTTGAGTTGCACAAGTTCGCGTGGCGACACACGACGCACAGCGACTTTTGATACCACTCTTTCCAAATCGCCTATTTGCGAAAGATTTATCTGCAAAGATTCTCTGCACTCGGGGTCGCGGAAATAGTATTCCACCACTTCCAAACGATTATCGATAGCTTTAGGGTCGCGTAACGGGAAAAGCATCCATCGGCGCAATAGTCGCGCACCCATCGGTGAGATTGTCTTGTCTAAAAAGTCGATGAGGCTTTTGCCGTCTTCGCCCATCGAATTGATGAGTTCGAGGTTGCGCACCGTAAATCTGTCGAGGCGCACATATCGTTCCTCCTCGATGCGAGAGAGGGCAGTGATGTGAGAGATATTGGTGTGCTGAGTCTGGTCGAGGTAATATAGCAATGATCCTGCGGCTATCACAGCATTGCTCATATCGTGCACTCCGAACCCCTTTAAATTTCGAGTTTGGAAATGCTTAGTCAATCGTTCGTTGGCGGCATCGGAAGTAAAAATCCAGTCATCGAGTTCGAAGGTGAAATATCTGCCGGTGAAAGTTTCTTCCGAACGGCGTTTGAGTCCTCGCATAATGAGCACCTCTTTGGGTGCGATATTGGTGAGCAGTTTGTCGATGTAGTCGTCGTTTCCTTCTGCACATAGAAATTCTCCTGTCGATATGTCGAGAAAGGCTATGCCTGTGGAATGTTTGCCGAAGTGAACGCCGGCGAGGAAGTTGTTCTCACGATTGTTGAGAATATTGTCATTGATGCTGACGCCCGGCGTGACAAGTTCGGTGATGCCACGCTTGACGAGCTTCTTGGTCATCTTTGGATCTTCGAGCTGCTCACAGATTGCCACACGCTTTCCTGCTCTGACCAGCTTGGGCAGATAGGAGTCGAGGGCATGGTGAGGAAAACCGGCAAGCTCCACATATTGAGCCGAACCATTGGCACGACGAGTCAACGTGATACCGAGTATCTCGCTTGCAGCTATGGCATCTTCCGAAAAGGTCTCATAGAAGTCGCCCACTCTGAAGAGCAGGATAGCATCGGGATGCTTGTGTTTCATCTCGATGTACTGTTTCATCAACGGGGTTTCGGCTATCTTTGCCACCTTTTGTGCCATATCGTTTTACAGTTTTATATTGTGGATTAAAGGGATGTCTTTATAGGTCAAAATTACTACTTTTTTTCGTTATCCACAAATTTTATTACCTCCGACTATAAAATATAGAGGAGGGAAGCCTTGTAAGCCCCCTCCAGTCGTATCGATTAATTGCTTTATCCGAGATTATTTCACCATTACTTTGACTGCTTTTCCGTTGTAGTCCACAACATAAATCCCCGGTGCAAGGCTTTTTGGGGCTACTTGGACACCATTGGCGGTGTAGATAATAGCACCTTGAGGAGCTATGATTTCGTTGCCACGTACGATTACGTTGCCATCAAGGGTAATAGCTTCAGCTCCGGTGATTGTACCACCTGCTACTACATATCCGAATCTGATTGTTTCGGTGACGCCTTGCGAGTGAGCAAATCGGAAGTAGAAGCGGATTTTCGCTCCATCGACAAATTCTTTGGTCGTTTCGCCTGCGACTTGATATTCGGCTGTGTTGTCAGCCAATAGAGCATCGTTTGTCAGGGAGAGTGTAGCGATCGCTTCATTATTTTCATCGACCACTTCCATTGCTGACAAGCCTGTAGGCAAAGACGGAAGGGTAGCCGAGAATAAGACAGTATTATTTTGTGTGGTGCTTACTGTGAATGGGAATTCCGGTGCCCATGCATTAATGTTTGTTTCATTGTAGTTGATGTAGCCGTTGATGCCTTCAGGGACTGTGAATTCTGCTGTGTCTTTAAGGCTTGAAATCACTGTATATTCAACACTCGTTTGTTCATTCTGTTCACCATTTTCGAGTACGATACAGCCGGATGGAAGGTTGAGCGTATAGCTTTTATCTTCTTGGACAACAAAATCCCATGCGATAGTCAAAGACAAGCGATCATCGCTGATTGTGCCGGTAGCCGACCATTCGAACATTATAAAATCATTGCCATCGCTAAAACTTACCTCCGATCCGTCAAATGATGTGACAGGGGAGGGGAAGGTGACGACTGTAGTTAGGATTTCGTCTTTCGTTACTTCGCCACCTGAAGGTGTTATTTCCGGTGTGAAAAACACCGGCTCAGGGGTCGTAATTGTCCAATAATAAGTGAGTGGTTTTGATGATACGCCGGTGCTATTGTCAATAAAGAAGCCATCGGAAAAACTGAGTTTATATCTCTCACCGACAGTCCAAATCGATTTGCTTGGTGTGCCGGTTATTATAACTTTCAGACCATCAGAGCTGACTGTAGTTTTTAGGTTTTTTGCATAGTCTATATACGGATTATCGACACTTTCGAGCGACACATTGCGTGTCCCACTATATAAGGCGACAGGTCTGGGGAAAGTCATGATTATTTCACTCAGATTTTCAACTTCTCCCTCCGACGGGCTGATAGTGGTGGGGACAAAATTGGTCGTAACATCAAATGTGACATAGCCTTGCGAAGTGTTTTCTACGATTGAGGTGATGGGAAATTGTGTGTTTAGCCCGTTCCAACTTTTCATGCTTGGAATGGTGAAATTTGTAAATTCCTTTTTGTTAAGACTACCCGGAAATGGAGCCGACGACGAATTGGGATTGCCGTATGAGGAGGCTTCAGATGTTGGCAATTCAAATGAGGCATTGGCTGCTACGGGGTAGAATTGCTGCTTGTGGGAGGCATTTAGAGTGTTAAGTTCTTTATTGTTAAGATTCTCTGATGCTCGATAAATCATCAACCCATGTCCCGGAATAAAACTGTCAAATCGACTTTGTGCACGATATTCCAACAAGAAATATTCACCACTTGTGCGTGTGTTGATTCTGACAAAGTTGTCTTTTGTCTTTGCTGTTAACTTCACTGATTTGTTCTCGCTGATTTGCATTGCTTGCGACCAACCAAAATCATATATCTTCGAATAAGGATTAAAATGAGCCGGACAAGCTCCGTCGGCATTCCAACTGCCTATTCCCATGATGTCCCACTCTCCGGTGCCGGGATATTCGCCTCCAACGCCATAGTCTGTGTCGTAGAAATCAGATGTCCCTAAGACGTGACCTATTTCGTGGCAGATAACGCCGATGTGGGTTATGTTGCTACCCCATGAGCCTCGTATTTCCGGTGAACAAGAATATCTCAGCGTGCGAACGCCATCTACTGTTTCTGACACTGTCCACGCATGTGCCCAAATGCAATCGCTGCCCCCACCGGCTTCTTCTCCCGGACCGGCATAGATGATATGTACACCATCGACCACCCCATCGCCATCGTTGTCGTAATCTTTGAAATTGACATCTGCATTGGCCATGCTGACTGCTTCCGAAGCCATAGCGCGTGGATTACTATCGTTGGAATTTGCGTCGTTGGCACCATAGTAGGCGCGATTGTACTTCAGTCGATAGATTCCGGCGACATCTGTCACCAAGTCCAACTGCTCAAAAGAATTCTCTTTATAATAATCGCGTACGCTGCCATAACGGCCTTCATCAGTGTAGTTAAGCTGATTCATCAGCTTGTCAAAGTCTTCTTTGCTCTTCTTGAAAGAATAGTCGGAAAATTCCACCAATATAAGTAGCATTTTGACAGTTCCGACTGACGATGTCTTCTTCAAACTATTCATTTGGGCTACTCTTGCTTGAGAGATTTGACGTGCCATCTTGGTTTGGAAGGGAGAATATGTCAATCGTTTGCCTATCGACTCCAATCGCTCATTGACTTCCACACCCCTCTCGGATATATCGGTAGCCACAATGTCGGTAGGCTCTAAATTGCCATTCTTGTCAAGTGCTCCATAGACAAGGTTGCCATCTCTGTTATAGACCAATGTGTAGCCATCTTCTGTCTCTGCCCATTTCAGACTCTCACTCCCTCTCATTCTGATTTTGACCACATCTCCATTCGATTGTCTGAATTCGACTAATCCCGGATATGCGATGACAGCATAACTCATCATAATAATGTTGCTCAAAATTATCAAGGATACGGTCCGTTTGGCTTTGCTCAATAGGTTCATACGCTGATTTTTATAGGTTTGTGACTAAATATGTTCTGACTCAAGAATCAATGATGCTATCGCTCAATCTACTTGGCAGACTATCAATGATTTAATATCAATCGCAAATATAGAGAAAATTATTTAAATCACAACATTCTTCCGACAAAAATCTGCTGCAAATTATAGATGAGATAGATGCAGTAGATACTATAGATACGATAAAAAAAGGGGTGAGCCTTGCAGCCCACCCCCTTCGGTCGATATAGATTAATTAGTTAATCCATGATTATTTTACCATAACCTTGATAGCTTGGTTGCCATAGACTACTACGTATACACCCGGAGCAAGACCTTCTGCAGGTACTTGGATACCGGAAACAGTGTAGATAGCTGAGCCTTCAGGAGCAATGATGTCATTGCCACGTACGATTACGTTGCCATCAAGGGTGATAGCTTCAGCTCCGGTGATTGTACCACCTGCTACAACATATTCGAATCTGATAGTTTCAGAGATACCACCTGCGTGAGCGAAGCTGAAGTAGAAACGAAGTGTTGCTCCGTCAACAAATTCCTTAGTTGTTTCGCCTGCGACGTAGTATTCTTCTGTGCCATCTGCAAGAGGTGCAACGCCTGTTTGGTTGAGTGTAACAAGCACTTCGCCGTTTTCATCAAGGACTTCCATTGATGTTAAGCCTGGAGGTAATGATGGAAGTGTTGCTGAGAATGCGATAGTGTTGTTTTGAGTAGTGCTTGCAGTGAATGGGAATTCCGGTGCCCATGCATTAATGTTTGTTTCATCGTAGTTGATGTAACCATTGATGCCTGCAGGAACTGTGAACTCAGCCAAGTCTTTAGGACCTTCAGATATTACGTATTCGATGCAAGTTTCAGCATTCTTCGCTCCATTAGCAAGAACGATGTAGCCTGCAGGGATATTGAATTTGTAAGTCACACCCTTTTCGAATTCGAATGCCCAATCTGTCAATGTGATAGAAAGACCATCTTCGCTGACTGTGATTGAAGAGTTTGTATTAGTCCATATTTCTTGGTCGTAGCCGAGACTTTCGTCGTAGTACTTAATGTACATTTGGTTGTACCATGAATGGCACTTAGGGTTGAATTCGCCGAATTCTGATGGCAATGTCACAACGATTGATGAGAGATCTTTTACTTCTACTGAGCCTGCTGTCGGAGTAACTACAGGAGTGAAGTCTTCCGGTGCAGGAGCTTCAATGGTGTAAGTAAGACGCATTTCAGGATTGTAGTTGTACTTAGTCTTATCCTTAGAGTATGCCATCATATCATAGAATGTCTTAGCCGGAACATATACAGAATAAGTACCCGGGGCTGTTGCGCCTTCGACAATGATAGTTACGCCGGTAGTATTCTCGAGTGTAGTGTTGTAAGTGTTGCCTTCGGCATCCTCTACCACTACCCAGTTTTGAGTGTTTTTAGCTTCATCTGTAAGGAATGGCATAGTAGCGTATGAAGCATCAGCAAAGGTGATAGTTGTGAGTGCTTCGAGAGTTGATCCGTTTGCAGGGTCTGCTGCAAGTTCATAAGTATAAGTGTTAGGATCTGCTTTTGCTACAGTGTAGTTGATAGTCGCACTAGCACACTTCGCGCCGTTAGCTGCAGTGAATGCACCCTCATTCCAAGTGAGTTGGTGGTTGCCTTCAGCTGTAATAGGTGTCGCAGGAGTGAATGTCACTGTGTTACCTTCAACTGTTACTGTCAATGTATTCATTAGAGTCATTGCTGTAGTTCCGAGCATTACGAGTGAATTGTCGTAAGTGACGTCAGCAGGGAATGTCACAACTACGCTTTCGATAGAGCTTACTTCTTGGCTTGGATCCGGAGTGATTGTTTCGTAAGTGAAACCATCTTCAGGACCTGCTACACCTACTGTCCATTTGAGGTTGAATGTCTTGTTTGTATTGCCATCACCAAAGTCTGTGTCTTTGAATACATCTTCAGGAACTTGTAGGATGTATGTACCTGCTGCAGTCACTTTTTCTGCCAATGTAGCCTTGATAGCATACCAATTGCCGTCGGCATCTTGAGCGCGAGTTGTTGACGCTGTTGTAATGACTGCTCCATATTCATCGATGAGGTTAAGTGTTGGTAATGAGCTGTTGCCATAAGCTTCAAGAGCGAAGCAGATAAGGATTTCGCTGAGTTCTGTCACTTCGCCTTGTGCAGGAGTAACGCTTACGTAAGTGAATTTTTCGACAGCGATTGTCCATGTGTAGCTAAGTGCTTCTGTAGCGGCGCCTGATGCTCCGACGAATGCACCTTCAGGAATGTTGAGTGTGTAAGATTCGCCAAGTTTCCAACCCGGATAGCCAGCTTCAGAAGTGATAGTGGCTGTAAGACCATCTTCACTCATAACTACGCTCTTCACAGATGCTGTGTAGTAGTTGTCATTATGGAATGTCAAGGCACTTGCTTCAGCAGCGAATGTAGTAGCTTCAGGGAATGTGAGTGTGATAGTGTTGAGGTCGGCTGTTTCACCTTCTTCAGGAGCTACAGCGCTCACTTGCATAGCCGGACCCTTTACAGTGAATGTGTATGTAAGTTCAGGATTTACACGGCCCTCTTTCCATGATGTATTATATATTTCTTCGTCACCGATGCAACCTGCAGGGATTGTAAATGTGTATGTTCCCGGAGTGGTAATACCTTCTGTTCCGTTAGGAGTAATATCTACGTAATAGTAGTTACTACTCAAACCGATTTTTGCAATACCTTCAAATACACGTTCACCATTTTGATTTACGATAGTAACATATTTTGTAGGATCGATGTAAACACCGTTAGATACATCAGGATAATTGTCGTCGAAGTGTAGGCGGACGCGTGTCAACGGAGCCTCTACATTACCTTCAGCTGGAGTAGTCTTAGTAGGAACGTAAGTGTATGTAATCGGAGGCTCAGGGATAGTGTATGTGAGGTTAATCTCAGGGTTCATACGTCCATTGCTAAAATAGTAGTATTTAGCTGTTTGGTCACCAATAGCTCCTTGTGGAATTGTCAATGTATATGTTCCCGGAGTAGTGACTGTCTTATCAAGAACGATGCGAATCAAGTCGCCACGATATACACCTTCTGCATCGTAGATGTCGTAAGTACCATTTGCTACAACATTACCCTCAGAATCTTTGAGTGTAGGTTTGTTGGCAGCATAATAGTAACTAACCGTTTCCGGATAGATTAGGCTGATTTCGCTGATGCTTTCTACTTGACCGGCAACCGGTGTCACTGTTGAGTATTCAAGGTTGTAGGCCGGATTTGAATCGTATGTCCAGTTGTAGATGTACTCTGCATTTGTGCTATTGCTTGTTTGACCTACAATGTAACCTGCAGGAATTGTCAAGCGATATTTTTCACCCGGAGTGAAGTTATAGTCCCAAGAAGATGTTGTCAACTTGAATGTCACAACATTGTTCTCTGCTGTAACGCTTGATACAACACCTGAATAGTATTTGTATTCGATAGCATCGAATTTCACTTCGCCTGCTTCAGTATTGAGCGTTACATTTTCAGAGAATGTGAGTGTCACTGTTTCAAGAAGTGTAGTCACAGCGCCATCTTCAGGAGATACAGCTGTCGGAACAAGTTCAGGAACCTCTTCGAATGAGATAGGATAGAGTTGTACGCTTGCCGGATCATCTGTCACACCATTTTGGTTGTAGTAGCTGATGATAGCGACAACATTGTATTTACCATCTGTCGGAAGCTCTACATTGAAGCGATTGTACAATGTCACGCCGCCGATAGTCATTGCTGTGTTGTCAAGTGCTACACCATTGAGTTTTACATATTTGTTTTGGTTGGCAACTGTCACATCATCGATAGTGATAAGTTCTGGTGAAGGGGCTCCCCAATTGCCTAATTTAGCATTTTTAAATGAAGATGCTACAGGTATAATTTCATGTAAGCCGTTGTAATTGGTGTATTCGGCTACAAAGTTTTGTAGCAAGTCGCCCGGCTCAAATGTTGGAAGACCGTCACCATAGACAACGATAGCTCCTGAACTATCTTTAAGGAATAAGTATTTACCGGATTGGTAAGTCACTGTAGCCATTTGTTGGATAAAGATTCTCTTACCTTCAGTACCGATAAATTCATTAAGAGTTTTAACGCTTTCTACAGGTTGTACTGTGAATTTTATTGTAGTGGTATAGAATTCATTGCCTTTGTATGCTGTAGCGATGATTTCATGCTCGGTAGTGATATTGTTCCAACTATCATCAGTAGCGCAGTTTGCGGAATTGCTATAAGGAAGATATTGTGAAGGTTGAGATGTTTCCCAATCGAATTCGCCGTTTTTGTAGAATTTTAGATCTAATTTGTCGCAACCCGGAGCATCTACAGAATAATTTACATAATTACCATAGTAGATACCGCCATTTGCTACATCGTTGAATACAGGAGCCCAAGTAGGAATTTCTCCTTCTCCTTGAGTTACCTTCACTTCATCAAGGAAGAAACGTTTAGCAGGTGTGAATGTGAGAGTAGCATCAGCTGTTGCACCTGTGATTTTTACTGTGAATTCAGTCCATTCTCCTTTGGTCATTGTTACTTTGGTTTCAGATAATGTACCACTTGAGATAGAAAGATTTAACTCTGTACCATCGTTATTCCATGGAGCAGCTTTGAATGTCAATGTTCCATCGCCTTCAAGACCTAAAGCAGGACTTGTAACTACACCATTGCCTGCTGTAGAATTCCCAAATTTAGCAGATTTAGACGCAGCATATTTTTTAGAGGCATTCCAACCATCGTTGTCGGCTGTAAATGTTGCAGATGCAACTCCAGAATTGGTGTCTCCAAAGCCATTACCATCATTAGCACCGGTGCCGCTACATTGATCGAATGATTCGTAGAAAATTTCAGTAGCTCCAACTATTTCTTTGAAGCCGTCAACGCGAAGTTTAGCTGCACCACCACGGATAGTCAATGTAAATACATAGAAGCTGTAGTTTTCAGTAGGAGTATTAAACTTCATGTTGCCGGTGTTGTAACCGAGTGACACTTCTGTGTTAACATCGATGTTAGACACAGGACCTGCACCGAAGTTTACAGTCCAAGCATCGTTTTCACGGAATTTGAATTCGCCTTCCGGAAGTTTCTCTGTTTTCCATGTGTAAGTGCTGTTGTAGTTGCAAGTAAGGTCAACGTCTGGACCCCAAGCACCAATGAGTTCATCAGCGCCGATGATACCCCAATTGGTAGATACATTATCATTCCAAGACCAAGATTGTTCAGACTCTGTCTCAAAAGTAATAAAAGGAGTTTTGTCATCGCCTACAAATTGCAATTTAACAGTACAATTTTCTAACGCACTTTTAGTGTTTGCGTTTGAACTTGCACCGCCTTGACCGTTATAGTACATACGGTAAGCAGTGTTGGTAAGCACATTTGGGTTGTAAGGATTGGCTGCCAATTCGCCATCGCCCCAATTGTGGTTTTTGACGACTTTGAATTCGCCGTTTACCTTAGCGCCTGAAAGTACGTACGTCTCTGTGGTTGAATCATAGACGAAGTCGTTTATGGTAGCTGAGGTGTCCCAGCTTTTACCATTAACATCGTCTCCAACCAACGTGTACGTGTCGGCAGCGTTCACGTTAAGCAATGATGCTAACATGAATGCGAGACATAAAGTAAAAAACTTTTTCATGTTGATTAAATTTAGTTAATAAAATATTTAGTTAATAAAATATTTAGTTAATAAAATATTTAGTTAATTGTGTAAGTTACAAGTTTTTGTTCGAAGACTGTGTAAATGCAATGCTATCGCTATCACGTGCGACGCACGTGTGAACATTTAAAGTCTCGAATTGCAAATTTAAGCATTATTTTCTAAATGCCAAATTTTATTAACTAATATTTGTAAATAAATCTCAAAAAATCTGATTATTGTGATTTTGGTCACATAAGATAGGTAAATATGGTTTCGATAGGCGTAATCTGAGGAGTTGTGAGGGGTTGTGTGCGATAGATTGTCTGATTAAGTGTGTCTGCTCGGTGTGCTACCCTCTTCGGGGTAGAGTTTTTTTGTCGTCGGTTCCGGTGGTGGCACTCGGCTGACGGCTTCGCTTACCACGGTTATCGAAGTAAAACTTCTATCGGGGTAGCCGGGTATCGCAAACGCTCGTCTGTTTACGGGTGGCGCTCGGCTATCGAAATCCCAAAGCGATTTGCTTTAAATTCTCAATATTTAACATTAAACGACCGCAGAGGCATGGTTTTTCTATTGGGATAGTCGGGATGGTTGGGGCGTGTATAAGTGCATGAAATAGGCATATCAATGTTAATGAGTATTAAAACTTACGAAAGCGATATTGGGCTATCTGATTGATATAGAGGATGTTTAGTGTGGTGATGTGTTTTGAAGCAGAGAAGATGGATTTTGTTAGTTCAAATAAACATTGTAAATTTGCATCGTTAATTCAATTTAAGTTTAATTTTAAATACTGATTAAGTTATGACAAAAGAAAAAGAAAGACACAACCAAGCGAACGACTTGGTGGAGATTGCCAAACAGGCAGATGTTCAGAATCCGGTCGGATTGGCAACCGACAAATCTGCAGACAGTGAGGAGGCAGATGATGCAAAAGTCTCCAGCGAAAGTTATGTAATTCCGCCTGAGAATCCGACAGATGATTTTCAATGCGTTGATAATCAAAGGGTATATAGCGAAGATGATGTACAAAAGCTCATTGAGGAGGCGTATCTCAAAGGCAAAAATGAGGCTGTCAAAGCACAGATCGGGCGAGATACAGCGATGTGCAGTGATGATGCGTCACGCCGACAGGTCGGACTGGAACGCTATTTTGTCGGGCGTGCTTCAGTGTGGCGATAGACTGCCGGTTGTTGATAGGCAAAAAAGCAGCTACAAGTATGTAGAAATAAAGCAATATTTTAAATATAGAAAATCAAACACAGAATTTGAAAATAAGATTATAAACAACTGACAAATTCAATAATATTCAAAAGGCTAAAACCCTAATAATTAGTTTAATAACATTAAATTTTCAACAAAATGGAAAACAGACAAAATTATTTGACTGACGGAGTGAGCAATGGAGTACATGTCAGTGGAGTTCCGTTGACCACAGAAGTGACAAACCAAGCAGTGCCGGGATTGCTGACTAATGCAATCGACAAGGCAGTAGTAAAGATTCGCCCGATGGCCACACCGATCGACCAGATCAGCCGTATGGGTCACGTTCGCAGCGTCGATTCGATGGATGTCGATTATTATTCGGTCGATACGCGCGTTGACAGCGACAGTGTTATCTCGGCGGAAATTTCGGCAGAATCTGACGGAGAAGAAAATCCATTGTATGTTCTGACAGTAGCACATCCGTCACGTTTTGAGCCGACAGAGACATTCGGCTATGGCGCAGACGGAGTGGATAGTGTAGGCTATGTTGTGGAAAAGAATGCCGACGGCACGTTGCTGTGTGCATCGGTCAAGGGCGATCTTTCGGAGCTTGCATCTGGAGGAAAAATTATCCGTATGGGACGTGCTGCAACTCAGCTCGATGTTCAATCGCCACAATTCTCGGCGTTGCCGGTGAAGAACACCAATTATTGTCAAATCTTCAAGATGCAAATCGAGCAGTCGGTGGTAATGAAGCTCAGCCATAAGGAGATAGGATGGGATTTTACGGATCAGCAGGAAGCGGCGATTTATGACATGCGAATGGGCATGGAGAAGCAATTTCTTTTTGGAAAGAAAGCGAAAGTGTATGATCCTCGCAAGCAGGAGACGGTGACTTTTACGGGAGGCATTTGGGATCAGGCAGGTAAAGAAATCGATGTCACTCTCGACGGGTTTGACTCCAAGGCATTGGTCGATATGTTGCGTCAAGCCTTTACAGACAATTCCGGCAGCCGTCGCAAGGTGCTGATAGCCGGTTCGGAGCTTATCGCGGCTCTCAATCGTATAGAACACACACATGTCATCACGGCACGCGATCAAGTGACGGCATGGGGTATCGACTTTTCGGAGTTGCAGTCGAAGTTTGGCCGTCTGTATGTGGTCTTTTCCGACATTTTTGATGTCATGGGCATGGCAGGCAATGGCATCATAGTCGATCCGGAGTATATCCAAAAGCATGTGTTCATACCGTTTAATGCCGAACGTCTCGACTTGCGAGGTAGCGGGCAACGCAACACTGAGGCGATGGTACTTACCGAAGCCAGCTGTCTGACACTCCGTTATCCGGAAGCTCATGCGCGAGTAATAGGCAGCTGACGACAGAGTATGAGCGTTAATTAATCTTTTTAAAATAGCAGTATTCAGGTAGCATTGATAAACCCAAATCTGTTGAACGGTTTGGGTTTATTTTTACCGATTAATTAAAAATTATTCACAAAATACGGGATAATAGAAGTTCGCATAATTTATCCCGATTAACAAAGAAAAACAAAATGATACGAGAATATAGTGAAGACGAAATGCTGCGCATTTGGCGCATGAAAGCAGGAATGTTGGTGGCGGACTGTGGTTGTATGGTCGATAGATATGATGGTTACGATGTAGAGGCAATGTTGCGGGTTGATTTGCGACGTTGGTATGCCAATCTGTTGCAGAGAGCGCCGTCCAACCTTTTGCCTATCGAAAATTTGGCATCCGAAGCAGAGTGTTTCATCGGCGACAATTACAGTCTGCGAGTAGAGTTGCCCGAACGAGGAGTGAGGGTGCTGGGGATGAAATTTGCGGGCATGGATCGTGAGATATTGGATTTTCATCGCCCCGGTTCGTATTATGATATCATGTATAAAAATGCGACAGTGAGGATGCACTCTATTGAGCCGATAGCTGTTATTTCTGGACGTAGTGTCGATGTGCTGGGCTACGAGGGCGGAGCTTTGGAGACGCTGAGAATGGTGGCGTGGCCTGCCGACGGTAAATATCGATTTGATGAGTCGTTGTTGCCGTCGCTGACGGAGGAGACAGCATGAAGACGAGGTGTTTGTGGCTGTTGATTGTATTGCTGCTTGCGAGCTGCAGAAGCATACAGACTTCGGTCGTGGAGCGAGTCAGTAAAGATACTGTTTACGACATCAGGGAGCGCCACGACACATTACGGCTCATCGATAGTGTTGTCGTCAGAGAATGGATGCGTGGTGACACGGTGTGGATTGAGCGCAGTCATCGTCGTAGCAAGGAGAGGACCGCAGTCGTGCGAGACACCGTTCGAGAGGTGCGTATCGACAGTATTCCCATAGTCATTGCCCGGCGAGAAGACGAAGCGTTCAGCTTCGGCAGACAGAGTCGGAGAGCGTCGGTGGCAATCGTAGTGGTAGTTGTGATAATGATTGTATTTTTATTAATCTTAATGAAAAGAAATAAGTGATGGAAAACAAGTTGGAAAAAGACAAAGTGTTGCTGACACAGGCATCGGATGCATGGCAATCGGTGGAATTATTTCGCCGTCGCAGACGAAGATTTAAAGATTTTGCGTACGGCAGACAGTGGAGCGACACAATTCGCGATACGCAAGGCAGAATAGTCAGTGAGGAACAATATATGCTCGAAAACGGGCGTCTGCCGATAACGAATAACCTTATCCGACAGTTGGTGAAAAGTATTGTCGGGAGGTATCGCTACATGGCATCGGGAAGTGCAGAGCAAGGCGTTTGGTCGATGCTTAAATCAGAGAGTAAAAGCGAGAGTCGGCATATTTCGGAGATTGATGCGCGAGGGTTGGAGGAATTTTTAATATCCGGCAGTGTCATTCAGCGACTTGGCGAAGAGAAAGAGGAATTGCCGAGAGTGGAAAATATAAGTCCGGAACGAATGTTTTTCGATGGTTTTGCCGACACATCGTCGGGCAAGATTCGATTTGTCGGTATGCTCCACGACATGCCGTTGTCGGCGGTTCTACGCCGATTCAGCCAAGGCGACAGAGAGCGTTATATTGCGATAAAAAATTTGTATCGCGGGCGTGAGGGTCGTCTGTCGTCGTGTGGTTCGGAAAGGATTATTATTGATTTTTCAGAGCCGTCGGCAGCCGGATGTTGCAGGGTGATAGAGGTGTGGGAGTATCTACCTCGAGAAATAATGCGATGTCACGATTATGCTGATGCGAGCTATCGCATAGAGGCATATTCGGAGCAGTTGGCAGAGGAAATCAAGGTGCTCAACACCGGACGTCGCAGTCGTCAAGAGCCGGAAATCGAATATAGTTTCGACCTTGTCGATCAATGGCAATGCACATGGTTGGCTCCGAGTGGCGAAATTTTGGGTCGCTACACTTCGGATATAGGGCATCCGTTTGTGATGAAATTTTATCCATTGGTCGATGGCGAAGTCCATTCGTTGGTGGAAGATGTGGTAGATCAGCAAAAATATGTCAATCGGTTGATATCGCTTTTGGATAGCATTTTAGCATCGTCAGCGAAGGGGGTGCTACTTTATCCTGCCGACCAATTGCCTGAAGGATTTACGTGGCGTGATTTGCGACGTATATGGTCGAATCCGGTCGGCATACTTCCATTTAAGCGCACATCGAAGCATATCGTCCCTCAACAGGTCAACTCGCCGGGAGCATCGGCAGGCGCATCGGATATGCTTCGAATACAGTTGCAATTATTTGATGAAATTTCGGGAACATCGGGAGCCATACGAGGAAAGACAAGCAACGCATCAGGTGTCGGCATGCTTGAAACCGAGCTTGAAAATGGCACCATTTCTCTTCTTGACCTCTTGGCTTCATTCAAAGCTTTTGTGGAAGAACGCAATAACAAAATAAATCGTATGACGCAACTAAAATCATGACTGCTATGTTGGTAGAATCGATGAAATTAGCCTCCAATCAAGGAGGAAAATGTTCTTATGGAGCCGATGGCATGATAGTGCCGGTGACGATAGGAGATGTGGTATTATGTGAAAATCTTCGTGAAAGCGTTGCCGGACAATTGAAAGCGACGGGGTCGCCACGGCTCATCGCTCAAGGGCAGGATGAGATAGTGGCAACCGATGTGCGAGGTGATGTCACGTGGCTGTTCAGCCTTTCTGCCGATAATGTTTTGCGTGTGATCGGGGGATTGGATGCAAGAAATGATTTTTATCCATGCGATGAGATTTTGGCAGACATCGGACAAGGAGTCAAAGGCTACGGATCAACGGGCGCTTTTTTGGTGCTTCTTCTCGACGACGGCTCATTGTATTATCTGCTTTGGGATTATCTGTTGCTCACGTATAAGGCGTTGGGAAAACTGCCGGAGATACCTGAAGTTGAGGCTTTGGCTACTGATGTGACGGAATTTACTTCGGTCATTGAAGCTGTGGATTTTAAAGCGCCGATAGCCGATATGCGTGACGGAACACCCTCAGATGTGGCTGAACAAGTCGGTGCAAAATTGCTGGACGCATGGAAGAAAGCAGAGTCGTCGGCTCATGATGCCGGGATGTGGGTGCAACCGGTGACGGTGAGGCTGGCATATCGTCTGTGGGACGGTCGTTATCTGCATGTAAGTGAGCCGCAAACGGTCGGTGTCGGCTATCAAGGTTTGGAACGTGTATTGATTCCACTTGACAGCGATACGTCGGGATTTATTGGTACGAAGGCTGCAAATCTGCGAATGAAAGCTTTCAAAATAGCACTTCAACGCGAGGGCTTAGGCTTGGCAGGCTGGGATGATGTGATAGCTTCAATAGAAGTGTGGGTAAGCAAGGAGCAAACAGTTGTCGATGTGAGTCTAAAGGTGGCTGTGTCGCAGGTTCAGACATCTTCGGGGCATTATCTGTCGGCGTATCTTCCGACATTGTCAGAATCCGATTTGTCGTCGATGTTGAAATCAAGTCTTGTCGGTCGTCATTCCGAGTACGAAAGCTTTACGACATTGGCGACACGTTTGGAATGGAACGAGACCGTGAAATATAAAGAGAATGTTCCGGAGGCAGAGGGCTATGTGCGACAAGCCGATATGCTCTACGGACGTGGTGATTTTCTGCATCTTGTCAGAGGTCTGGATGTTGTAACGATGCAACGAGGCAATCCGTTGGTGCAAGCGTGTTGCACTTCCGGAGTCGGTGGCGAGATTTTTGCCATGAGTTCGCAATGTATAGGCGGAGGAGCGTACACTCGTCAGTTTATTTATCTTTTTACTAATCGTGGCATCATGGCATTAACCCACAAAGCTGATGGTAAGCATAGCAATTGTCGTATTATATCTCCGGCAATCATCGATAATGCCAGACGTGTGGTCGCTACATCGTCGGGAGTCTATGCCATGTCGCGTGGCGGAGAATTGTTGCGGCTCAATGATGCAAGAGTATCGGTAGTGTTGAGTGGTATCGATGGTTGTGAATCGTTGGGGTGGAATAGCAGTAACAATGAGCTGTGGCTTATTCCGGGTAAGGATTTGTGGAAACGCTCTTTGGTGTTGCAGATAGCAATGGAATATCGAGCATTTCTTTCGACAATCGTACCCGACAGACTTGTAAGCAATGAAGATCATCTCATCTTCGAGCAAACTAACAATGACGAGCATAAGCTATTCGATCTTAATGAAGAGAATGAGACTGAATTGCTTCAAGCTAAATGGATTTCGTCTGAGGAGTTCCCTGATGGAAAATCATTAAGGGAAGCTATAGTCGGTGTAGTCGGTAAAGCGGTAGATTGCAATGTAAAAATCAGTAAATCCGGTTGTTTTGCTAATATAGGAAATGATGTGTCACATGCCTGTCAAACTCTTGTTATGGCAGATGTGAAGGGAAAGTTGGAAGTGCCGGTAAGGTTGGGGGTTATTCGTCCTCGTATAAAGCTCCATAATGTTGAGTCTGCAAAATGTCTGACAATCAGCATTGAAGGTAAATTTTCGCAATTGAAAGGGATTAGACTGCTGACTTATCGAAATTGATGTGCAGAGAGTCGATGAGGTATAGAACTATACGCTAAAAATGTTTGTAGCCCGGTTGTGTGGACGTAGTTGCAATTAAAGAAGCGACAAAGAGCCACCGACGGGGCTACCCTTTTGTGCGACGATATATCTTCGCTTTGATGCGGCGCCACCCTTCGACCCCTACAATCAAAAGTCCTTGAAGATCTACTTGTATGAATATCTGTTATCTCATTAATGCAATATATTGTTTTTGAGAACATTGTAGCGAAATTTGGTTGGAGATTAAGCTATATCTGGAGGACAAGGATGATGGACAAATGAAAGTTTCAAAACTATTTTTGGTGAATGTGGTATGCTACTTTTTTGTAAGCATATTTGTTTTTGTCACAAATTTACCGTATTTTTGTGACAAAATATGAGTTATATGGATAGTGTAACATCGAAAATAGAGCAACAAATTTTGTCGTATAAGAAAGGAAGTATCTTCTTTCCCGATGATTTCGTTGACATTGGAACACCTGATGCTGTAAGGCAAACTCTAACAAGGCTCTGCAAAGAAGGCTTGATAATTAGGGTTGCTCAAGGTATATATTGTTATCCCGAAGTAGAGGAAAAATTGGGTTTGGGAATCTTGCAACCATCGTTTGAGCAAATAGCGGAAGCAATGGCGAAACGAGATCACGCCCGAATCGTTCCTACAGGTGCTTATGCACTGAATGTACTTGGACTTTCAACACAAGTACCGATGAACTATGTTTATCTCACTGATGGCTCAAAGAGGCACGTTGAAATTTCCAATGGCAGGGGCATCACATTCAAGAACACAGCGCCCAAAAATTTGGCATTTCAAAGTCGTTTGGCAATGCTCATAACATTTGCTCTTAAATCATTGAAGAAAGAGAATGTTGAAGATTGGCAGATAAAACGGATTAAGGAACTATTACAAAACGAGCCAAAAGAGTCTGTTATGGCAGACTTAAAGTTAATGCCTGTATGGATTAGGAATATAATTAAACAAGCGTATGAATAACTATTTTTCACTTACGATAGAGGAACAGAGGCAAGTCTTACAAGCAGCAGAAGGACGCATTGGATTACCGGCACAAGCCATTGAAAAAGACTTGTGGGTTACAACCATCTTGCAGATAGTTTTCACTCTTCCTTTTGCGGATAAACTGATATTCAAAGGAGGAACCTCATTGAGTAAGGTTGGAAAACATATCAGCAGATTTTCAGAAGATATAGATCTTGCGGTTGACCGTTCTCTATTTGGATTGGAGGGAGACCTGACCAAGAAACAGATTAAGAAACTCCGCAAAGAATCATCAATATTTGTTCGCGAAGAATTTTATAATGCTTTGTCTGTAGCCATTAAGGAATATGGTTTAGATGCATTATGTACGATTGAAGCCGAGCAAGATGGTGAAGGCGATAATACATATCCTGAACCAAGAAAAATATGGATAACATACAAGAGTGTAATTCAGGGTGAATTGGACTATTTGACGCCTGTAGTTATGTTGGAGATTGGGGCTCGCTCCCTGTCAGAGCCATATGCAATGAATAAGGTCAAGAGCCTTGTAGAAGAGAACTTCCCGGCTATTCAAACTAGCGTTGTTGATTCTGAGATTGCAACAGCAATTGCGGGGAAAACATTCTTAGAAAAGGTATTCTTGTTACATGAATTATTCTCTGTTGTCGGACATGGTGCTAATGCAAATAGAAAATCACGTCATTTGTACGACCTATATCAGATGATGGATAAGGATTTTGCAATAGCAGCTGTAAAGGATGATGAGTTGTGGGAAAACATCAGGCACCATAGAGAGATATTTACATCGGTTAAAGATATGGACTACACACCTGATGTTCGCAAAAGAATAGTTCTAATTCCTCGTGAAGATATTATATCTGTATGGGAGAAGGACTATGCAGAAATGTTGGTGAATATGATTTATGGCACTAATAAGCCGACTTTCAACCAGATTATAGAGAAGATGCAAGTTTTGCAAGACAGATTTAGAGAATAATCGAAATCCAAAGCCAAAGCCAATTACAAGAGCGTATAGGTCAAATTACAGACTGAAAATGACTGATATACCCAAATAGCAAAAAATATCGGTTTTTTCTTTTGATAATCATGTAAGTAAAGCCAGATAACTTATAAACGAGTAAGCCACCGACGGGGCTACCCTTTTGTGCGACGATATATCTTCGCTTTGATGCGGCGCCACCCTTCGACGCCGACAATCAAAAGTCCGGAATATTGCGCTGTCTTGGCTAATCCGAAAAAAATAAACCAAATCACACCTTTGGCAGTTATTGAAATGGGTAATAACATTTGTGCGAAAGAGATTATGTAGCACGCTAATGCGATAAGTAACACGATGACTCCGGTGCGAAAAGTCAAGGATTGAAGCCATCGTTTTATGCCATTCACTATGTTTTTTTGTGTCATGTTCAAAATATTTAGGATGCAAAATTAGTGAATTTTAGATAAAGGTTAATTTTGATATGTAACTTTTTGCTTTTTATTTGTCAAAAAAATAACAACTTATGATTGTTGAATAATAACTACTATAAAAGAAAAGATTATGAAAAGACAATTATTACATAGAATTCTCTTGGTAAAGGTTACTTTTATCAGTCTTCTTGCATTCAGTTCATGTGACATCTATCAATCATATCCACCTCCGGGTTATGACGACACAGGCTACGATCGAGATTTGACAGGCTATTGGGAATTGGCTTATGTAAATGGCAATCCAGTGTATAACTATGAGGTGAATTGGCTTGAATTTTATGGAAATGGATATGGCATGTACTACTATAACGAAGGGCCATATACATACGAGTTACCTTTCGAATATTATTGCGAATATGGTTATGACAATTGGTTGTATATACATTATTATGATGGAACGTATGCGGAAATGAACTATTGGTTTAACCACAATTATACAATTCTTTATTTGGAATGGTTCAGCCGCGGACAACGTATAGTATATACATATTATTGGATGGACGAGATGTATTGGTCGTCAACACCTATTAAATATGAATCGACAAGAGCCACCGATGTTTTATTTGGTTTGCGTCCGGGATTAAAAGAGTCATGAGGATGAATAATCGACACGTTGCATTGCTTTTCTTTTTTGCTAATATTTTTGCGACGCTTTGTGGGCAGAATGCCAATCAGCGCTACACCGACTACATCGACCGCTGGAAAGATGTCGCTATCTCAGAGCAAGAGCAGCATGGCATCCCGGCATCGATAACGCTTGCCCAGGGGCTGCTTGAAAGCGGAGCCGGAAGCAGCAGACTTGCGACAGAAGGCAACAATCATTTCGGAATAAAATGTCATAAAGATTGGCAGGGAGAGACGATGTTGCGCGATGATGATGCGCCAAATGAGTGCTTCAGAGTCTATGACTCAGCACACGAATCCTTTGCCGACCATTCACGATTTCTTTTGCGAAAACGCTATGAGTCGCTATTCCTTCTGCCGATCGATGACTATAAAGGTTGGGCGCATGGACTTAAACAATGTGGCTATGCGACAGATCCCAACTATGCCAATCGTCTGATTTCAATCATCGAGCGCTATAGTCTATACAACTACGATACTCCTCAGGGGCGAAATGTCTCTGAGGATGCTTTATTTATTTTTGAACACCTTCGCAATTCGCATCCGATATGCAAATATCGCTCATTGCACTACGTCATAGCAAGTCCCGGCGATACGTATTCCGACATCGCAAAAGAATTTGGAATGAAGACAAAGGACCTATTACGATTTAACGATGTCGATGCAGACCATGAGATACGAGCTTGGCAAGAGGTGTATCTTCAAGAAAAGCACGATAAGGCACCTGCCGACTATCATAGCATTGTGATTGGAGAAGGAGAGACCTTTCACTCCATAGCCCAACGAATAGGTATGAAACTTCAATGCCTGAAAGAATTGAATCCTGATAGTCCTGATAGTCAGGGCACACGCCTTCGACTCAGATGAAGTGACGGAATACTGATCTGAGTAGGGATTTTATCTGAATTAGTGAAATTGGTCATAAATTATGACCAACCCCTTATGCAAAAGAGGTCATTGCAAAAACTCAAAAGAGCCGCAGCTATGGATTCCGACTATGGACGAGTGGCGAGGTAGATGGTGAGCGTGCCGAAAGTCAAGCTACGATAGCGACAGTCGGTAAATCCGGCTTGGCTCATCAGCGTGGTCATATCCTCGCGTTGCGGGCATGCTGCAATGCTTTCAGGGAGATAGCTATACGCACGACTATCGCCCGAAACCATACGTCCGATGGTAGGGATGAGGTGGCGTGAATAGAGGTTGTATGCCCATTTGATGAGTGGATTTTTAGGTACCGAAAGTTCGATAACGCAAAGTGTGCCGCCGGGTTTGAGAACACGAAACATTTCGGCATATCCTTGAGCAAGGCGTTCGAAATTGCGCACTCCGTATGCCACAGTGATAAGATCGAATTTTTTGTCGTCGAATGACAAGTCGAGACAATTTTCTTGTTTGAAGCAGATTGATTTTTGTGCCTCATGGCTCATAGAAGCGAGCTTTTTACGAGCGATGTTGAGCATGCCATTGCTGAGGTCGATGCCGACGATTGATTTCGGACGAAATTTGTCATAAAGACAGAAAGCGACATCACCGGTGCCGGTTGCGACATCGAGAATGGCGTCATGGGGCAGTGATTTAAGCATTTTAATGGCACAATTGCGCCAATAGCGATGAAGTCCGAAGGTCATCGCTGAGTTCATAAAATCGTAGGCCGGAGCGATGGAGTCAAACATTTCCTCCACCTGCTCGGTCTTCGATTCTTTTTCGTTATAAGGATTTATTTTTTCAGCACCGTTCATGCTTTGATGTAGTGTTGATTATCAGAGTTTTGCGAGGCATTCTGCCACGTTTTTAGCGATGCGTTGGTGAAGGTCGGCTTCTTCGGCTTTGACGAATTTTTCGCCTGTGATGCGTTCGTAAAGTTCGATGTAGCGTTCTGACACTTCATTGCAGTATTCATCGGTCATTTCCGGAAGTTGTTCGCCTTCTTTGCCCATAAATCCGTTGGAGATAAGCCATTGACGCACAAATTCTTTTGACAATTGGCGTTGTGGTTCGCCCTTTTCGAGACGTTCTTCGTAGCCTTCTGCGTAGAAATAGCGTGAAGAGTCAGGAGTGTGGATTTCGTCGATGAGGATTACTTCGCCATTGTGCTTGCCAAATTCGTATTTTGTATCGACAAGGATAAGACCTTGGCGAGCAGCCATTTCTGTACCGCGTTGGAACACTGCCAATGCGTATTGTTCCATCTTTTCGTAGTCTTCCTTAGAGACAAGACCTTGAGCGATAATTTCTTCTTTTGAGATATTTTCGTCGTGACCTTCGTCTGCCTTTGTCGTCGGAGTGATAATCGGAGTAGGGAACTTCTCGTTCTCACGCATTCCTTCAGGGAGCTTGACACCACAGATTTCACGAACGCCTGATTGGTATTCGCGATAAGCGCTTCCTGCCAAGTAACCACGTACAATCATTTCAACTTTAAACGGCTCACATTTAAGGCCTACAGTGACCATAGGGTCCGGAACAGCGATTTTCCAGTTAGGAACGATGTCGGCTGTGGCATCAAGGAATTTTGCCGCAATTTGATTGAGAACCTGACCTTTGTAAGGAATCCCTTTTGGAAGGATTACGTCAAACGCTGAAATACGATCCGAAACGACCATAACCAAATATTTGTTGTCGATATCATAAACTTCTCTTACTTTGCCATGATACACACTTTTTTGTCCTTCAAAATTGAAGTCTGTATGGTTCAATGTTACTGCCATTTTTATTTAGTTTTAAAATTTTTACAAAAGTAATGAAAATTTTTGAGTCATCCGATACAATGAAATGAAAAAACTTTATGTCTGTCAACTATTTGTTCCGACCGACAAAATATATCACGACAGATGTTTTTAGAAATTATTATTGTGAGAATGAACCTTTTTCTCTACTTTTGTACTATAATATTGAGAATTAATATAATTTCTGTAATTTGCATTGCAAATGATTTATGGATTTTAGACTGTCATATAGTCCTCAGCGAGAAATAAGAGCGATAGAGCTGCCCGGGTCGAAAAGCGTAACAAACAGGGCGCTCATTATCAATGCGTTGTCCCAGCGGCCGACACGCATCGAGGGCATTACGCATTGTGACGATACGATTGCTATCGCCGATGCTCTTAAGCGGTGTGACTGTGCACATATCGACATAGGAGCAGCAGGGACTGCAATGCGTTTTTTGACAGCATATTTTGCTGCTACACCGGGAGTGTCGCTGACGCTTACCGGAACTCAACGTATGTTGTGTCGTCCGATTAAACCATTAGTGGATTCGTTGATGCAGTTAGACGCAAATATTGCATATCTCGGCGAGGATGGCTTTCCTCCACTAAGCATTGAGGGTAAACGACTTAGGGGTGGGAATATTAGTATTCGTGGCGATATAAGTTCGCAATTTATTTCGGCATTGATGATGATTGGTCCGGTGCTTCAGGGAGGGTTAGTCATTCATTTGTTTGGTGAGGTCGTTTCTCGCTCATATATCGATATGACTTGCGAAATAATGCGACATTATGGCATAGATGTAAAATCGGATGAAAATTTAATTGTAATTCCGGAGCAATCATATTCGGCGCCTGACGTCTTTATGGTGGAAGCTGATTGGTCGTCGGCATCATATTTTTATGAGTTGGTGGCACTGACTGATGTGCAAAACATTAAGCTGACAGGTCTGTTTCCATCGGAGCAATCCATGCAAGGCGATTCGGCATTGGCTCAGTTGTTTAAGTATTTCGGCGTGCAGACTTCGTTTTATGATGATTGTGCTTTAATATCATCTGAGAAAAGAAACGAGATGAGCGAAGAACTGCTTAGTTTAAATCTTTCGACAACACCTGATATTGTGCCGACAATGGTTGTGACAGCTTGTCTCAAAGAGCGTCATTTCCATTTTTGGGGAATTCATAATCTACGTGTCAAAGAGAGCGACCGCATAGCAGCACTTGAGGCAGAGATGCGACGTTTAGGTTATGTATTACATTGCGACTTCGACTCAATTAGTTGGAAAGGAGAACGTTGTGCATTCGAGACATCGCCTATAATCAATACATATTCGGATCATCGCATGGCTATGGCTTTTGCTCCGGCTGCGACAATCTATCCGGGTCTGTGCATTGCCGATGTCGGTGTTGTCAACAAATCATTTCCGCAATTTTGGAAAGAAATGAGAAAGTCTGGGATAATAAGTGAAGAAATATGAAAGCAGCATTAGTTATATTGATATTTACGATTTTTATCGGTTTTTGCACATGGATTCTTGACCGTTTTTTTAGTAAACGATTGCGCATCTATGGCGATCATGCCTCGGAAAGCAAAGAGGAAGATGATGCCGACGATGCTGCTTGTTGCGGTCTGCATGACGTCTGCGAAAAAGATTTGTTGACGCCATTGACCGACGAATTTGAATATTATGATGACGAAGAACTTGATGCTTTCAAAGGCAGAGCACCAGAGTCATACACAGCAGAGGAAGTGGAGATGTTTCGTGATATATTATTGACACTCCGACCTGACGATGTCGCAGGTTGGTCTCGTTCGATACAGCTCCGTGGCATCAGTCTGCCCGATGAAATAAGAGAAGAGTTAATAATGATTGTCGGCGAACAGCGTGACGAAAAACAATTATAAGGAAGTCGAATGTTGGAAATACTGCAATATCCGTTTTTTCAAAATGCTCTGCTTGGAGTGGTGATTATATCTATAGCATCGGCATTGATAGGTACATACATAACAACTCGTCGCATGACATTCATCTCCGGAGGAATCACTCATGCTTGTTTTGGAGGATTAGGTCTGGGCTACTATTTAGGCATCAGTCCTATTTTGTCGGCAACAATATTTGCTATTGCGAGTTCGTTGGGCGTGGAATGGTTGTCGGCTAAACGTGCCGTTAGAAAAGACTCTGCCATCGCTGTGATTTGGGCGCTGGGTATGGCTGTCGGTATTTTGTTTATCTTCATGACAGAAGGCTATGTCCCGGAGTTGAACTCGTTTCTCTTTGGCAATGTGTTGACGATAACCCGTTCCGACTTGGTTTTGTTTGCCGTCTTTGCGGGAGTATTGATAGCCTTCTACATTCTTTTTATGCCCTTGATAATAGCTTGTTCGTTTGATGCCGATTTTGCCCGCACTCGTCGCCTGCCGGTTCGATTTATCGACTATGCGATGATAGTGTTTGTCGCTATTGCCATTGTTTTGACTATCCGCATGATAGGTATCATGCTGCTGATGTCATTGCTTTCGCTTCCTCAAATGACAGCTGAAACGCTCACACGACGCTATCGATCAATGATATTAGTATCCATTGTCGTTTCGTTGATTGGCTGTATCGGAGGTTTGTTTGCATCATATTGGTTGTCAGTGCCGGCATCTGCAACGATAGTTATTTTGCTTGTCGTCATCTTTGCTTTGTCACGAGTTGTATCCCACTTGCGACATTAGTCATTAATGTGTCGGTTGCAATATTTTCAGACTATTTACGTTAAATTCAATAGTGAAGAATAGACGTTTATCATATCTTATCGTAGCATTGGTCTGCCTGATTACGATTTTGTCGTCGTGCAGTACCAAGAAAAACACTGCCGGCTCTCGCAATTGGCAGGCATTCACTACGCGATATAACGTATATTATAATGGCTCGGAACACTATAAAGAGCAACTGAAAAGTATGGAGTCGGAATATGAGGACGACTACACTCGTTTGGTGCTGATGCACCCTGCAGAAGCAAAAGGTAATACGAAATTGCCTCAGCCAAAGGGTGACTTCAAACGCACAATCGAAAAAATGCAGAAAGCCATACAGCTACATTCCATAAAAAAGAAACCAAAGAAAAAAGGCAATAGCGCAAAGGATAAGGAATTTCGTAAACGAGATGAGTTCAACCCGTTCCTTCATAATGCGTGGCTGATGATGGGCAAAGCACAATTTCTTAATGGCGACTTTACGGGTGCTGCATCGACATTTTTCTATATCTCAAAGCATTTTAAATGGTTGCCTGATGTGGTGACTGAGGCATTGCTTTGGCAAGCACGTAGCTATTGTGCATTGGATTGGAATTATGAGGCAGAAAATATTTTAGTGCATATCAAGCCAAAACAACTGACCAATAAAGATTTGCAATCAATGTACGACCAAGTGCAGGCAGACTATTTAGTGAGGTCGGGACGTTTCGAAGAAGCCTTGCCGTATCTCTGTAGTGCAGCACAAAGTGCAAAAGGTGCTCAAAAAAATCGTATCAATTTCCTTTTAGGACAAGTCTATGCACGTCAGGGCAATAACGCCCTTGCATACGAAGCATTTCGTGAGGCAGGAAGCGGATCAAGCACTCTTTATCGCACAAAATTCAATGCGCGAATTAAGCAGAGCGAAGTCTATACAGGCGAGAATATACAGAAAGAAGTAAACTCATTGAAGTCAATGACCAGATATGAGCGTAACAACGAGTTTCTCGACCAAATATATTACGCGATAGGCAATCTATATTTATCTCGCAAAGACTCTGTAGAAGCAGAAAAAAACTATCGCCTTGCAATCGAAAAATCTACACGCAACGGAATTGATAAAGCTTTGGCTCAATTGGCTTTGGGTGGCATACTCTTTAATGACGGAGATTATGTCAAAGCTCAGCCTTGCTATAGCGAAGCTGTGCCTTTATTGCCCGATAATTATCCTGATTATAAGATGCTCAAACGCCGTTCGGATGTCCTCGACGAACTTGCGACATACGCCGGTAATGTTCATCTTCAAGACTCTCTGCTCACTCTCTCGGAAATGACTCCCGAAGAGCAGACTGCCGTATGTCAGAAAATTGTCGATGAACTTATCAAAAAAGAAAAAGAAGCGGAAGAAGCGGCTAAACGCGAAGAACATCTTGCCAATTCTGCGGCTCAAGGATCTAATGTAAAAGATAAAAATGCACCGACGCAATACCAACTAAACACCGATAAATCATGGTATTTCTATAATCCGACGACAGTCTCAGCCGGAAAAACTGAGTTCCAACGTGTTTGGGGTGCTCGAAAATTGGAAGACGATTGGCGTCGCCGTGATAAAAATACATTCTCTTTTGATGATTTCTCTGATTCCGAAGACACTGAAGAAGGTCAGGAAATTGCTCAAAATGACTCTATATCTGATGCAGATAAAGAAAAACTTGAAAAAGAAAACGACCCGCATTTCGTGGAATATTATTTAAAGCAGATACCTAAGACCGAAGAAGAGAAAAAAGTATGTAACGATATAGTTCAAGAGGGACTATATAATATGGGTGTGATACTTAAGGATAAACTTGAGGATTATCCTGCTTCGCGAACAGAATTCAACGAATTGCAATCTCGTTTCCCTGACAATATCTATCGACTCGATGTGTATTATAATATGTATCTGATGGCTGTCAGAGAAGGAGATGATGCGCAAGCTGAGAAGTATCGACAACTCATCCTGAATGATTTTGCAGATTCAAACTATGGTATCGCAATGAAAGATCCTAACTATTTCGAAAACCTTCGAAAAATGAATCAGATTCAGGAAGAAAAGTATAAAGAGGCATACGATGCGTATCTCAATAACGAAAACGAAAAGGTTCATGCACTTACGGCAGAAATGGAAAGTAATTATCCGCTGTCAAAGATTTTGCCTAAATTTGTCTTTATAGATGCGTTATCATATGTTACGGAAAAAGACAATGAGAAATTCAAAGAGCGTCTGACCACATTGCTTGAAAAATGGCCTGACACAGACATGACACCAATAGCAAGCGACATCTTGAAAGGATTGAAGGAGGGTAGAAATGTTCAGTCGGGAGAGACAAACCAACGTGGTATGCTTTGGGATATACGCCTTAGTAGTGACACATTGGCTCGTGATGCCAATGGACAACCGGCAAATTTTGATCTCGACCCTAACAAGCCTCACATGCTCGTCTTGGCATTCCCTCTTGATTCGGTAAGCGAGAACCAACTTCTATACGATGTCGCACGTCATAACTTTTTCTCTTTTACGGTCAAAGATTTTGATATCGAGCAAATGAATTTTGGAAGAATTGGTATGATTTTGATTAAAGGATTTGCTAATCTTGGTGAACTTGAAGAATATCGCACCATAATGGAACAGAGTGACCGACTTGTATTGCCTCAACAAGTAAGACCAATCCTAATCAGTGTTGCTAACTTCGAACTATTGCTCAAAGAAGGTCGTTCGTTTGAAGAATACTTCCAATATCGCGACAACCAAAATGTTATTAAGACGGAAGAAAGTGTCGTTGGCGAAGACGCTGTCCTGCCCGGTGGACCTCGTGACCAAGAAAATCAAGAAGATATAATCTCGCAAGAAGAGTCATCGGAAAATATAGCGACTGAAGAACAATCGCAACCGACTGAAGAAGAGCAAAGTGAGCCGGAAGAATCGGCTAATTCAGAAGAAGAAATTATCGAAGAGAACGAACAAACGGTAGGCGAGAGCGAATAAAATTCGCATGAATAAATAAAGAAGTAATATTCCTCGGCAAGTTAAATATAAATGTATTTTTGACATATAACAAAAAGAGTAAATCATTAACTTTTTTTTGCATAAAAAACAACATCAGTGCTTGTGTATTCTGATATTTTGAGATAAATTTGCAACTTGAAATATTATGCGTAGCCATAACTATGTCATAGACAATATATTTCACCATTAGATATGCCTCTGTAGTTCAACGGATAGAATAGAAGTTTCCTAAACTTTAGATAGGAGTTCGATTCTCCTCGGAGGTACAAAAACAACCTTAGTAAACTAAGAAAAAATAAAATATCGAATATGAAATTAAAACACTTACTTTCGGTTGCTGCATTAGCTCTTCCGACAACAATGATGGGTGCACCGGCGTATCCTGGAGTGCTTACTCACACAAACCCGGACGGAACAACAGTTGAATTCCGTCTTAATGGTGATGAGTTTTTTAATTACATCACAGATGTAGAAGGTACTACAATCATGGAGCGCAATTTAAATGGACAAATGGTGCCTATGATGCGTAATGGCGTAGAACTTAAGGCTACTGCAGAATCTATCGAATTACTTCGTTATGAAGCGAATCTTGCTCCATCAAGAATAGCAAGTACGCAAGAAGCTCCTCAACGTATGCCGGCTTTGACAAGCGATGGTCGTACTACATTCCCCACAAAAACAACTGATGTTCATTCATTAGTGGTTCTAATGGAATATGCCGATACTAAATTCACAATGGCTGACCCTAAAGCGGCTTTTACAGATTGGTTGAATAAAGAAGGTTATAACGAACACAATGCTGTCGGTTCGGCTCGTGACTATTATATGGCGGCTTCTAATGGACAATTTGCGCCTACATTCGACGTGGTGGGTGTAGTTGAGCTTCCTCAGACAAGTGCTTACTATGTAGGTGACGGCAAATACTCTACTTTTGGAGAAGCGTTGGACTATGCTCTTGAAGCTGTGGATGATGAAGTGGATTTTTCAAAATACGACTTTGATGGTGACGGAACAGTGGATACTGTATATTTCATATATGCAGGCTACGGACAAGCTGATACAGGTGATGAGACAACAGTATGGCCTCACCAATCTGTCCTTCAAGGTATGATAAATACAAAGAAATTTCTTGATGGAGTGTATGTAAATCCGTATGCAACTTCTCAAGAATTAAAGGGTGGCTCGCACTATTATTATCCAGATGGTGAGCTTGCAGGTATCGGAACATTCTGCCATGAGTTTGGTCACGTTCTTGGTTTGCCTGACCTTTATGATCCGAACTACAACCAACAAGCAATTACTCCAAACGAATGGTCAATCATGGACCAAGGTTCATATAGTGGCGACTCAAACTGCCCTCCTTTGTTCTCTGCATACGAAAGATGGGTGTGCCATTGGTTGGAATATGATGAGTTGGAAGATATGACAAGTTATGAAATCCCGACAATCGACCAATCAAATAAAGCATATCGTGTAAATATCACTCGTGGTTCAACTACTTTGAAAAATGAATATTTTGTAATCGAATCTCGCAGACAAGCAGGTTGGGACAAATATCTTCCGAATAATGGTGTGTTGATTTGGCACATTAACTATTCAGCAAATAAATGGATTCAGAATACAGTTAATTCAGATAAAACCAAACCATGTGTCAATATTATTGCTTCGGATGGCTCCGGTAATCCATTTCTTAAGAATTATGGTAAAACAAGCGAGATGGCGTCATGGCCAAACGAAAATACCGGTTTGAACTATATTTATCCGGAAGGAGAGATTTCTTTTGAATCATACATTGCATCAGCTGAAAATGATAAATATTTGACAAATATTGCATACGATTCAACAACAGGTGTCGGCTCTTTCGACTATAATATGATTTCATCTACACCAAACGATGTAACAGTGCTTCGCGAGCCGGAATTGATTAAAGATGAATATGGAAGAAAGACAGGCTTTATATTGACATGGGATACTGTTGAAGGTGCAACTGGTTATGCTTTGACTATCTGGAGAGAAAATTCACAAGGAAAAAAATATTACATCAATAGCTGTGATGAACTAAATATCGGTGATGTTACAAGCTATGAAGTGAAAGGTCTTTCTAACTCAATGTTGGGAACACAAATGAATGCGTATGTCAGAGTTTTGAAAGAGATTCCTTCGACTGAAATCTCTAACACAGTTACTTTTGTGACTAATGATTTGGTCTCTGTCGAAGATATAGAAACCGATAATACACCTATCTTTGGCGTTAAAGGTGCTGTAATCGCTCCTGAAGGTGCAGAAGTTTACAGCCTTGCAGGTGTAAAAGCTGAGAATGGTAATCTTGCAGCTGGACTTTATATTGTTCGTTACAACGGCAAATCTTACAAAGTAGTCGTAAAATAACACCAAATAGAGCTTAAAAATCCCCAAAGGGACCTATTTTTAGGCCAAAAACATAAAAAAAGTGCCCCAAGATGTTGGTTATTAATTGAAAACTAACTAACTTTGTGGCACTTTTTTAAAATATATTTGGGAATTGGATAGATTTTCACAATATAAGGTGCAGCTTGCCGCTCTTCCGGAAGGAAAGTTCGAGCAAGATTTTGTGTGTGATACAGAATTTTTTAAACACATGGAAAGTATTGATGTTATCGAAGGTGATGTCGATGTCCATTTGGAAATATCACACAAGAATAATGCATACAATTGCAGCTTTCAAATAGATGGTGAAATCCAAATACCTTGTGATCGCTGTCTTGAGCCAATGACTCACATAGTGGAGGCTGACTATCAAATCGTTGTGAAATACGGATACGAATATGACGACTCTTCTGATGAGGTGTTGATTATTCCGGAAGAACAAACATCATTCGATGTGTCGCAGATAATTCACGACACAATCCTATTGACAATCCCAATACGTCATGTTCATCAAGAGGGCGAATGCAATGTGGAAATGGCTGAAAAATTTCATAGCCACCTGGCAGAATCCGATGATGAAGAAGATGAAGAAGAATTTTAAGTGAATAGATATATAATAGAAAATAAACAACAAAAATAATAAAAAGAAATGGCACATCCTAAACGAAAACAATCGAAGACACGTACCGCGAAACGTAGAACTCACGACGTAGCAGTAGCTCCTACATTGGCTATTTGCCCTAACTGTGGTGCATGGCATATCTATCACAAAGTATGTGGTGAATGTGGCTACTATCGTGGCAAGGTAGCAATTGAAAAAGCTGCTGTCTAAAAAAAGCGTACACAGTGTTAATGCCGCCTCCCTATGCTTTCAGTGTAATTGAATAGCAGAGAAGGCATTCAGTTTCGCAAAGTGAGGAGGTACGGCTCTTAGGCTCATCCGATGCTTATAGAGGCGAACCTTTCACTTTAATTTTTTAATACAATTATGCTTAACGCAAAAATAAGTGGAATAGCTTCATACGTGCCTGAGGACATCCTCGACAACGAAATGCTCTCAAAAATGGTTGATACCAACGACGAGTGGATTACAACTCGAGTCGGCATCAAGGAACGTCACATCCTCAAAGATCCAAGCAAGGGCTCAAGCTATATGGGCATCCAAGCTATTAATAAGTTGCTTGCAGAGACCGGTATTGATGCATCAGAGATCGAAATGTTGATTTGTGCAACATCTAATCCGGACTATCGTTTCCCATCGACGGCCTCTGTAATGATATATGAGTGTGGTCTCAAGAATGCTTATGGCTACGACGTCCAAGCAGCATGCGCCGGCTTCATCGTCGCTGCACAGGCGGCACGCGCCTATGTTATGTCGGGATTGTACAAGAAGGTACTCGTTGTCTGTGCAGAAAAAATGTCGAGCATGACCGACTACACTGACCGTGCGACATGTCCACTCTTCGGCGACGCTGCTACAGCAGTGCTCATCGAGCCAACAGAAGAGAATGTAGGTATCATGGATGGCGAGTTTCATGTCGATGGTTCAGGCTTGCCAAACCTTGTCTATAAGGCAGGAGGCTCGGCTTGTCCGGCATCGCATGAGACAATCGACGCTCGTCAGCACTACATCTACCAAGAGGGTCGTGCTGTCTATCGTCATGCAGTAAGCAACATGCTCTCGTCTACTCTTTCGGTAATGAAACGCAACGGTCTCACAATCGAAGACGTCGATTGGCTCGTACCTCATCAAGCCAACCTTCGTATCATCGAGGCTGTCGCATCGCGCACAAAAATTGATGAAGAGAAAGTGCTCGTCAATATCCAGAACCATGGCAATACAAGCGCAGCTTCTATCCCATTGTGTCTTGATCAATATAAAGACAAGCTCAAAAAGGGCGACAAGATTATGCTTACAGCGTTCGGCGCAGGTTTCACTTGGGGAGCCATGTATCTCGTGTGGGCAATCTGATATTCGGATAAAAATACACGCAAAGGGGCAACGAAGGCATTATGCCGACGCTACCCCTTTTGTGCTAAAAATACATTTTGACAAGTACTATAATTAGAAAAACAAAATATGAAAACAATAGATGATATTACCGACATTTCGGGCGTTTCTGGACAAAACATATCGGCATCTTCGGATTTGAATGAAGTGATTAATTCGCATCAAGATGTTGTCGGCGAATCGCATAAAGCCGGTTTTGTCAACATTGTCGGAAATCCAAACGTCGGAAAATCGACTCTGATGAATGATCTTGTCGGCGAAAGAATTTCGATTATTACGTCAAAAGCTCAGACTACAAGACATCGTATTATGGGCATTGTCAATACGGCTGACTATCAAATCGTCTATTCTGATACGCCGGGTGTACTTAAACCGAAGTACAAATTGCAAGAATCAATGCTTGATTTCTCACAAGGTGCATTGACTGATGCTGATGTATTGCTTTATGTCACTGATGTGGTAGAGGATCCAACGAAGAATGCAGAATTTCTTTCGCGCGTCGCTAAAGAGAAGGTGCCTGTGATTTTGATTATAAATAAAATCGACCTCCTTACAGGTAATGCCGATTTATTAAAAATCATCGACCGTTGGAAAGAGATTTTGCCAAATGCAGAAGTGTTCCCGACATCAGCAAAAGAGCATTTCAATATAGACAATCTTAAAGCGAGAATTTTGGAATTGTTGCCTTTGTCGCCACCTTTCTTTGGAAAGGATGCTCTGACTGATAAACCTGCGAGATTCTTTGTCACAGAAATTATTCGTGAAAAGATTCTTCTCAATTACGATAAGGAAATTCCATATAGTGCGGAAGTCTTGGTTGAAAAATTTGACGAAAAAGAAGAGTCAATACATATCATGTCGGTGATTTATGTCGAGCGAGATACACAAAAGGGTATAATTATCGGTCGCAAAGGTCAGAAATTGAAATCCATTGGCATAGAGGCACGAAAAGAAATAGAACGTTTCTTTGGTAAACGTGTTTTTCTTGAAATATTTGTAAAAGTAGAGACCGATTGGCGCAACCGAGAAAATAAGCTCAGAGCCTTCGGATATATCGAATAATCCCCCCAATCAGATAATAAAACAAAAGAAATATGAGTAGATTAATAGCAATAGTCGGACGTCCTAATGTGGGTAAATCTACATTATTCAATCGCTTGACGCAGACTCGACAAGCGATTGTTGATCCTACTGCCGGAACAACTCGTGACCGTCAATATGGGAAAGTAGAATGGTGTGGCAATGAGTTTTCAATCGTTGATACCGGCGGTTGGGTTGTCAATTCAGAAGATATATTTGAAGAAGAAATCAATAAGCAGGTAAATATTGCAATTGAAGAGGCTGATTTGATAATGTTTGTGGTCGATGCTTCAAATGGAGTGACTGACCTTGATGACCATGTTGCTTCAATTCTGCGTCGCTCGAAGAAACCGATAATCCTTGTTGCTAATAAAACAGATATTGGCGATAGTCGTTTCAATATCTCGGAATTTTATAGCTTAGGACTTGGAGATCCGTTTGATATTTCTGCAGCTAATGGTTCAGGCACAGGCGACCTCCTTGACGAAGTGTTGAAAATAATGCCGGAAAAAGAGGAAGAAGAAGAGACTGAGACTTCGGTACCTCGTTTTGCAATCGTCGGTCGTCCTAATGCAGGAAAGTCGTCGTTAATAAATGCTTTTATCGGTGAGGAGCGTCATATCGTGACCGATATTGCCGGCACAACTCGTGATTCGATTTATCACAGATACAATAAATTCGGATTTGATTTTTATCTTGTCGATACAGCCGGTATCAGAAAAAAACAAAAGGTCAATGAGGATATTGAGTATTATTCTGTGATTCGTTCGATCAGAGCAATAGAAAATTGCGACGTGTGCATCCTAATGATTGATGCAACTCGCGGCATCGAATCGCAAGATGCCAATATCTTCCAACTTATTCAGAAAAACCGCAAAGGTCTCGTGGTGTGTGTCAACAAGTGGGACATCGCTGAAGACAAGAGCCTTGAAGCACAGAAGCGAATGGAAGCTGCTATCCGCGACCGTTTCGCTCCATTTACTGATTTCCCGATCATTTTCGGATCTGCACTAACCAAGCAGCGTATCTATAAGGTGCTGGAAACAGCTGTCGATGTTTATAAGCATCGCACAACGATTATTCCGACATCGCAACTCAATTCATATATGCTCGAGGTGATTACGCAGACCCCTCCACCATCCAATAAAGGTAAATTTGTGAAGATAAAATATGTCACAATGCTTAAGGAATCTGTAATTCCGACATTTATTTGTTTCTGCAATCTGCCTCAATGGGTTAAAGAGCCTTATCGCAGATTTCTTGAAAACAAAATACGTGAGCGTTGGGACTTTAAGGGTACGCCGATAGCTATCTTCATGCGAGAAAAATAGCATAAAAAAGATTGAATAAAAGAATATAATAGCAGGTAATTTAGTTATATGAAATCAATAGAAATTAATATTAAAGACGCTCTTTCATTTGTGTCAGCAGAAAGAGTGTCGGAATTTAATGTCGCTGCAAGCAAAGGTATCGCAAATCTTAATGAGACAAAAGGAGCAGGGTCGGATTTCCATGGATGGGTAAATCTTGCTTCTGAAACTACTCAAGAACTTGTTGCCGACATCAATGCGACAGCTCAACGTTTGCGCAAGGAGTGCGAATATGTTGTGTGTATCGGTATCGGTGGTTCTTATTTGGGCGCTAAAGCTGTGATTGAAGCGCTCTCGAATGCGTTTGATGCTTATACTGCGACACCGGGATGTCCGAAAGTCTTATTTGCCGGTCAAAACATTGGCGAAGACTATATGCACGAGTTGCAAACATTCCTTGCAGATAAGCGTTTCGGTATCATTGTTATATCAAAATCCGGCACAACAACAGAGCCGGCTATCGCTTTCCGTTTGCTTAAAGAGCAACTTGAACGTCAAGCAGGTAAAGATGCAGCCAAAAATCTTATTGTTGCAATTACCGACGAAAAACGTGGTGCTCTTCGTCAATTGGCAAATGAAGAAGGTTATACGACATACGTAATTGCCGACAACGTTGGCGGACGATTCTCTGTGCTTTCTCCTGTAGGCTTGCTTCCTATCGCAGTGGCAGGACACGACATCAATGCTCTTTTGCAAGGAGCTGTCGAAATGGAGAAGACAACAAAAAATCCGGGAGAAGAAAATATCGCAGAGACATACGCCAAAGTGCGTAATGCCCTTTATGCTGAAGGTAAAAAGATTGAAATCCTGGTAAATTACAATCCTAAACTTCACTTCCTTGCTGAATGGTGGAAACAACTTTATGGCGAAAGCGAGGGTAAAGAAGGTAAAGGTATCTTCCCTGCATCTGTCGATCTTACTACCGACCTTCACTCTATGGGTCAATGGATTCAAGAAGGAGAACGCACAATTTTTGAAACAGTGCTCAGCGTCGAAGAGCCTAATCATGAATGTGTAATCCCATCGGATGTTGCAAATCTTGATGGACTGAACTATATAGCAGGCAAGCGAATTGACTATGTCAATAAAATGGCAGAAATCGGTACGCGCATCGCTCACGTTGAAGGTGGCGTTCCAAACATCCAAATCACAATCCCACGCCTTGACGAACATTCACTCGGTCAGCTCATCTACGTCTTCGAAAAAGGTTGTGGCATTTCGGGCTACATTCTCGGTGTCAACCCATTCGACCAACCGGGCGTAGAGGCTTACAAGAAAAACATGTTTGCACTCCTTGAAAAACCGGGTTATGAAGAAGCCTCAAAAGCAATAAAGCAAAAACTCTAAAAAACTACGTACTAACACCTAATGTATTCAGCCGGCAGGGACAATCTCTGTCGGCTGCTTTTTAAGCGAAACTTCGATAAATTGCTTGCAGTGATTTTAAGGGTTCAGTAGCAAAAAGGTGTGGGAATAAATAAAATTGTTATCTTTGCCCCCATATGGAAACAAAGATATTAGAACAATTAGCGAGCCTTGTGTTGCCCAAAGAGATACTAGACCGCTTTGCGATAG
>SUXG01000026.1 GCA_015061085.1 Bacteroidales bacterium | reverse complement strand
AACCAAGATTCATTACCGATGTTTGAACTGAATGTGTCATATTATTTTACGATTTAATGATTTAACAATAATGTGCTTTCGCACTTGATTTTTACGAGCAACCAAGTGGGTATGCAAGTGAACAGGCTCAGCCGTTAAATATCAAGGATTACGCTACGCGTGAATTTCGGCTGCACTCGGCATAGCCTGAGCTAGCTCCGCTCTGCACTCGCTGGCACGAAATTTATCGCAGAAAAATACTACCCTCCGGGCGTGGAGATTTTTTAGTGGAATTCATCTTGTCCTTGTGTAGTGAATGATACCCGAACTTTGCGTAGTGAAATATCAAAGTGTGACGAAAAGCGACAGCCATTGTATCATCAAATCAGGCTGTAAAATAAGACACAGTAATGGGACATCGAGCAGTGATGAATTGCCCGATAACGATTCTTAGAGAAATACATGGTATTCGATAGTGAGCGAGTAATAAAAGTCAGCGAAGCTGGTTTATGGTCGGCATAGCCGAACGAGACTCACATCAAAAACCACTCGGCTCGCCCTAACAGCAGGGAAACCAAGTGGTCTATGGATTAATTATTTTGATAATCGAGAGTAAGCGAGCAATGAATGTCTGCGAAGCAGGTTCATGTTCGGCATAGCTGAGCGAGACTTACCTCAAATGATGTTTACCGAAGCCGGTTGCGACCGATAGAACAGCCAAAGCCACCAATCAATCACTATAATGTATATTTTCTGTATGCAACATTGTTATCAACATAAGAGTAATTATAACCATCTTGAATATATAAATTAATTCCTTTATAAACGACTATAGGGGGGGAGGTATTGTATTTTAATTTATACTCGACTCCTAATTCATTATTAATCAAAGACATAGAACCTATCCATGGCCCTATTCTATTTTTTTTTAGAGAAAAATTACAATCAATACATAACGGAATATAACTCACATAAGACATATGATTTATTTCACCATCTACAAGGATTGGAACTGATGAGTGTTCAACGTATCTTATTTCCAAAGAGTCTTTTATTATTTGTGGTAATTCACCATAAGTCACAATCTCATAACTATACAATGAAACATTATGATAAACACATTTTTTTAAAAAAAAGAATACCAATAGTCCACATGTGACATATATTATATATTTTTTTTTCATGACACAAACTATTTATTAATCCAATCTTGAGTTCTATTATGAGAATTATGGAAATCACGGAATAACCCTTGGGGATTATTTACTTGAATATTCATTGCATTCTTAAATATTCGTCCAGCAGGACCATATTCTCCAAAAAAATCTAATAAAGTAGGTTCTCCACGCGGAATTTTTGAATAGATATTTCCTCCTATTATCTGAACAGGGTCTTTGGGGTCATACACATTAATATGTGTAACACGTTTTAAAGCAGAACTACTTAATTGATAATCATCACGAACAGGGGTATTTATAGTTAATAAATTTATCTTTATATCATTAAATTCTTCCATATTAACCATAAGATTCGCCGCTTCAATAGCCACATTTCCTCCATGACTATGTCCTACAAGTGTAATTGCTTCAGAAGATGTTAAAGAATGCTCTTTCCTAGTTTTTCTAATATGTGATATCAATTCTAAAGCACCAACAGTTCTATCCTTTGCACTATTACCCCCAGACCATTTAAATCGGTAATCGTGTTTGGTATGCCCAAATTTTTTCTTTGTAAAGGCATTAATACCTGCTTGATCTTCCCAAGTATCATTATTACTCCATGTCCCATGAATTGCTACAGCTTGTTTACCATTTGGCTCATACAATTTAACAGGATTATTATAACAATAAGAATATACACTATTATTAAATGGATTATAAACACCACTATTATGTTCTCCATCTAAATAATTCTCATTATTTAATGGATCGTAGTTTGACAATGGATCAACTGATAGCCACAAACTCAATTGAGGGTCATAATACCTCGCACCATAGTAGTACAAACCAGTTTCCTCGTCGAGTTCCTTGCCATTGAAAAGGAATGGGGTATTCAACTTTGCAGAACTGCTTAATTCCTCAATGAATACCTCTCCGAAAGGAACATATTCTACCTGTTGAGAAACCTCACCATTAGCATCTGTCACACACGAAGTACTGCCAAGATGGTCTGAATGATAATAGTATGCCAATTCACCATAGCTATCAGGTTCTTGATTTGCTGCGGCAACTCGGCGTATGCCGTCTCGCCAATTATAGCTGTATGTATCATTATTGCTTCCAAAATATGGAACTTCAAATTTACTGTATATCGAAGCGATACTATCACTCAGTGCTTTATGTCTATATAATTGGGAGAGAAAATACATTATCACATAAATTTTTCGCAATTTAGCAATAATTTGTTAATCAGCAAAATATAATTATAAAATTTTGTGTTTTTATGACTTTAATTGTAGATTTTATTAGTTATCAGATTGAGGAATAAAAAAATTTATCTAACTTCGCATTATGATTCAAACTTACAATTCAACATTACTTGATAATGCAGTCGCAGAATTAGCTAAACTTCCGGGTATAGGAAGTAAAACAGCACTTCGACTTGCATTACACCTCTTACGACGAGATGTCGAAGAAGTGACATCTCTTGCAAATGCAATCACTATAATGCGCAATAATATAAATTATTGCAAAACATGTCATAACATAAGTGAGCATGAAGAATGTAAAATTTGTTCTGACAGGCGAAGAGACAAATCAATAGTTTGCGTTGTGGAAAATATCAAGGATGTAATAGCAATTGAATCTACCGGTGAACATAGAGGGGTTTATCATGTTCTTGGTGGTCTGATTTCTCCACTTGATGCAATCGGTCCGTCTGATCTTGAAATTGAAAGTCTTGTCAATAGAATAGCAAATGAAAATATCAGTGAAGTAATATTGGCGCTATCACCTACGATGGAGGGTGATACTACAGGATTTTATATATTTCGTCGTCTTGCCGATACCGGCATAAAAATCAGCATATTGGCACGTGGAGTCAGTGTAGGTAATGACTTGGAATATACCGATGAACTTACTCTTGGCAGATCAATTCATAATAGAATTCCTTTTTCCGACACAATTAATTGCTAATTCCAATGATTGCATCTGAACGATTGATACTACGACCTCTTGAAGCGTACGATGCTGATTTCCTTTATGAATGGGAAAATGACTCTTCGCTATGGATGTATTCAGATACTATTGCTCCACTATCGAAGACTCTGCTTTATGATTATGCATCAAATTATGATGCAGATATTTTTAAGGCAAGGCAACTACGACTTATCATTACAATGAAAGATGATCCTCAACGCTTACCTATTGGAATGATTGACATCTTCGATCTTGATGCACGTCACCTTAGAGCATCAATAGGAATTCTTATAATACCGACTCATCGTAAGCAAGGATTTGCGCGAGAAGCTATAAATTTATTAGCCGACTATGCCTATAAAATCATTGGCTTGAAATCACTGACTGCTTATATACCGACAATAAATAAGTCGTCAATCTCTCTATTTACTTCTTGTGACTTTTCAGATGTCGGAATCCTTCGGCAATGGCATCGTTATGGACAAGAATATTTGGATGTCGCACTTATGCAACGCATACTTTAATTAACTATATTTATTCCCTATCTGACAAATAAAGGTTTCTAATACTATTGGCTAAAGAAGAATAGATATTTGCTAAATCGGGTTTATCAGAAAGCATATTAATGTGTTTATCTGTCACTTCTGAATCACCACGTCTTGCAGGACCGGTTTGAGCATTATATGGCGTAATTTTGGTGACTTTTTCCACTGTTTGATTAATTAATGGCATCAGAACACTTAAGTCAAATGATGATTCTCTAAGAATTTCGTCTGCTATATAAAACATGTGGTTGACATAATTACATGCAAAAACTGATGCTAAATGCAATCTTTTTCTCGCTTCAGAGTCGGCATCATATAATTTATTAGTGATTAATGATGCAACATTCCTTAACACATCTCTTGTTTGAGCATCAGAAGCTTCAATAAAGAAAGGAATTTCCGAATAATTTAATTCTGAACCTTTCGTAAATGTCTGCAGAGGATAGAACACACCGTAACCTGCTTTTTCTCTTGCTAAAACCGACATCGGGATTGAACCGGATGTATGTACTATTATCGCATTATGATCAGCCAATTGTGATGCAATTTTTTCAATCACATTGTCACTGACACATATTATACATAGATTGCAATCAACGCGACTGCAATTTGGTCTATGTGGATCGACAATTATAACATCCGAAACATTACTTAAAGCATTATATAAATGAGTAGCCACATTTCCTCTACCTATAATATCAATTTTCATAATTAATTTCTTGATTATTTGAAGTTTACAAATTTTCCCGGTTCGAAATACTCATTTTTGACACCTTGTTTGCAAAGGGATAGAGCGACATGTCCCATTGTATTACGTAAGTTAACTTCAACACAAGGGTTTAATCGTCCATCCTTTGTTACCAACATATCAACTCCTAACGGACCATTATAAAATGGTGAGATTAGCTCATCAATCGTTTGTCTTAAAGCACCTATTAATTGGGGAGTAAAGCAATCTGTATATGATGCCACTATTTTGGTTAATTCTTCCTCCGATGCCAAATAATTCCCTTGGTAATTGCCATGTTCATTAACTTTAAAAACCGATAGCCCTACATATTGAGCCTTTGCATCTTTAACAATCCATTCTGTAGCAAAATCCAGAGCACGCAACTCCCCTACTTCTGCCATTATCGAACCTTGTTTCTTAATAGTTGCATTTATCCATGCTTCAACTAAATGTTTGTTTGAATCACAACAATGAAATATCCCTTTTCCGGAACTGCTCCAAGGGGATTTCAAATAGCACCCTAAATTATTCGCTACCCAATTTAACGCAGCATCGGATTCTGAAAACTCTATAGGAATTTTTATGCTTATGTCACCAAGGTAATGAAATAATAGTTTGTGGATTTTGATAGAAATGCGTCGATGCGATAATTCTTTTCGTACTCTGCATAATTCCTTAAAATTTAAGATCTTATTTTGTGTATCTATGGCAACTATGCACTTTCTGGAAAGTCTATTACAAAGTGTATCATCCCACCCCCAAGGAATTACATTAAATTTTTTATATGTCAAATCATCATCAATAACTAACTTGATATTTTTTGATTTGACAACGTCATAATAAGCTAAATTGCAAGCATCAAATCTGTTGAGACCATATGGCAACAATATTGATGAATCATTTTTTGCATATAATGCCGGCAATAGAGCTAATTTTCGTATAAAGTTCTGAATATTAATTGGTGGTGTGTAATTGCGACAATTTGACCCCAAAGCCATATCGGTATCGGGATTAAAGATATATAATTTCTCACAATTACTCATCATTATTATCAGAACATATAACCGATGCCAATATCAAAAAATCCTCCGTCCGTATTTTTAAGCCATGAATATTTCGCTTGAGCTGAAATTTTCAAATTATTAGTAATATAGAAATCTGCCCCACCACCGACATTTAAGCCAAAACGATTTTGTGTTGTCTTCGGATGTTGCCATATCCAATTATTAAATGTTACACCTGCAAGAGGATACAACTTGATGCCCTTAGTAACCCTGAATGGGAAGTGCATATCAACACTGAATTCAAAGCCGGAAATATTGTTGTGACTAAAAATATAGCTTGCTTGTGGTGATATACGAAAATGTTCAGCGAAAGAATATTGGAAAACGATTGCTGAATATCCGGAGTTGTTAAACGTTGCATAACCACCCTTTACACCCAACATTTTTTCACCTTTCTGAGCATTTGCATTGATACTAAACATCAATACAAGAATCATAAAACATCTTAAAATTACATTATTTTTCATTACAATTATTAATTTAGCTCACAAATTTACAATAAAACATTCGATATTTGAAATAGTTTGATTATTTTTGCACATTAAGATTAAAAATAAATTAATAATGGCATCAAACATTGACCTGATATCATATATCAGAGTTGCATCAGCATGTCCTGCAATCAAAGTTGCAGACATTAATTATAATATAAATGAAATAATTAGTACTATAGATAGAGCTGCTGAGGTCGGTACCGAAATAATTGTTTTTCCGGAGTTAAGTATAACAGGATATACATGTGGTGATTTATTCCGCCAAAGAATATTAATCAACACTGTTAATACAGCAATTGATAAAATCTGTGAGTACTCTGCAAAGAATAAAGCTAAAAATATGCTTATAGTCGTCGGTGCGCCTATCGAAGTAAATGCAACACTTTATAATTGTGGTGTCGCAATCGTCAATGGCAAGGTTGTGTGCATCGTGCCAAAATTATATCTTCCAAACTACAATGAATTTTATGAACGACGTTGGTTTGCTCCTGCTATGGGAATCAAGAATCAGACCATCAGATTCAACGGCGAAGATGTACGTTTCGGGACTGATATTATCATCTCGCATAACGGTGCACTCATCAGTATCGAACTCTGTGAAGACCTTTGGACTGCTATCCCACCAAGCTGCCACAGTGCATTAGCAGGTGCAGAGATTATTTGCAACCTCTCAGCTACCGATGAAGTCTATGGCAAGCATCGCGGTCTGGTCAAGATGATAGAGCAGCAGTCATCGCGATGCAAAGCAGCCTACATCTACTCCTCAGCAGGCTATGGCGAGTCGACTTCCGACATGGTGCATTCAGGCAATGCCATCATCGTCGAAAATGGCACTACCCTCGCCAAGTCACCTCGTTTCACAGCCGACGAACTCTTCGAAATGGCCGACATCGACCTCGACATCATCAGAGGCGAGCGTATGCTCACATCATCGTGGGCTGACTGCGCTTCGGACCATCGCAAGGACTTTGAAGTGGTGACAACAAACAGTAACCCAACCGAAAAGATGGAACTGATGCGTAAGATAGATGCTCACCCATTTGTGCCGGCAGACAAGCAAGAGCGTGACCACTGTTGCGACGAAGTGCTTCAGATTCAGACGCTTGGATTGATGCGACGCCTACAGATTACGCGTTCAAGCACATTGGTTGTCGGTATCTCTGGAGGTCTTGACTCTACGCTTGCGTTGCTTGTGGCTGTCAGAGTATTTGACCGACTCGGCCTCGACCGCAAGGGCATTATCGGTATCACTATGCCGGGCTTCGGCACATCGGTGCGTACTCGTAGCAATGCCCACATCATCATGGAGCAACTCGGCATCACCACACTCGAAATCCACATCGGCAAGGCTGTGGAGCAACACTTCAACGACATCGACCACCCTGCCGACCGACACGACATCACCTACGAGAACTCGCAAGCACGCGAACGCACGCAGATACTGATGGACTATGCCAACAAGGTCAATGGCTTGGTGCTCGGCACAGGCGACCTATCGGAATTGGCACTTGGATGGTGCACCTACAACGGCGACCACATGTCGATGTATGCCATAAATGCCGGCGTACCAAAGACGCTCGTCAAAGCACTCGTGGCTTATGAAGCACAACACACCGACGATGCTACTCTTAGCGCATCACTAATGGACATCGTTGATACCCCTATCAGTCCTGAACTCGTACCCTCTCAAAGCGACCAACGACTTGACCAAGTTACTGAAGACATCGTCGGTCCTTACGAACTCCACGACTTCTTTATCTACAACACGCTACGCTATGCCTTCCGACCCGCTAAGGTATACGCATTGGCTCAGATAGCATTCGAAGGCTCTTACGACTCAGAGACGATAAAACGTTGGTTGAAAATATTTTACCGACGTTTCTTCACTCAGCAGTTTAAGCGCTCATGTATGCCCGACGGTCCGAAAGTGGTCCCTGTATCATTATCGCCAAGAGCCGACTGGAGAATGCCTTCAGATGCCTCTGCAAAATTATGGTTAGACGAATGTGAAACTCTTTAATTGTTATGAAAAGAACAATAGTAATTATATCGAAAATATTATTAATTGGCATATTTTGTCATAATCTATATTCAATTAATCTAAGTATAGACTATAAAATTATTCCACAATCTAAAGATATTGTATATTCAAAAAACAAGTCATATATTTTAGATTATACCAGTTATATATCTTTCTCCGAAAATAATCCGGAGTTAGAAAATTGTGCTGTTTTGCTTCAGGAATATATTGATCAATCATGTGGCTTGTATATCGAAGCATATCCGTCTGACGTAACATTTCCGGAAGAAAGATCTATATATTTAAGCATTGATAATCAGTTAGCTAACGGATCATTTAAATTTTCTATTGCCCCTGAGCATATATTAATAGTCGGAAGTGATTATAACTCTATTGTAAGTGGAGTACAATATTTTAGAAAGTTAATATCTTCACAGAGTAATCTATATCAAAATGATACTCAATTAATAAGTATTAATAGTATAAATAATGCATCTATAAAAAAATCATCAAACAGTCCTAAAGCTGATTTTCCTTCAGCTGAAGTTCATTATATACCCAATATAGAGAATAGAGCATTTATATTACAAAATTTTGCTCCTGAAGTCGATGAAGCATACGTGTTAAAACTACTTGACGTGTTATCTTTACATGGTTTTAATGTTCTATGTTGTAGCTCAACATTATCAAATAAAGTATATAATCAAGCAGCATTACTTGGTATAAAAATTCTAAATTCCCCTAATTATATATCTAATGTTGTTGATTTAAAACTTCCTATTTCTGATTTATTTAATATATCAGATATTGTGGATGGTGTAATATTTAACTACGATGCCAATAACTCTAATTTAAGTCAAATTCTACCTAAATTGGCTGCAATAGAAGAAATACAATGGTCAACAAAAGCTGACATCAATTTTGTTGATTTTTGTAAGCGATTAGAAAAAATAATTTCTGTTTATAATCTCAATAAATACTCATATTCAGATGACGTGTTTAATATACAAAATGAAGTAGCAATAGATAGTACTAATAAAAACACTACAATTTCATTATTTACTTATGATGAAAATCCAATAATACTTTCCATAAATGATGAAATAATGCATTATAACGAACCAATAATTCTCTCAAAATCATCTGATATTTCTGCGATAACGGCAAGAAAAGGTATTAAGGCAAAAGAAATAAATTTTGATTTTGATATAAATAAGGCTACATATTCATGTGTCAAATGCGATTCAACCATATTTTCAAATAATATAAAACCAAATTTACAAAATTTGATTGATGGTTTAAAAAGCAGTAGTAAAAAATCTTTAAATCAATGGGTTGAATTTAATGCAGATACAATTGAAATAAATATTGATCTCCCTGAAACAAAAAAAATCAGTAAATTATCTCTAAACTCAATAATCGATCATTATAATTCAACAAGTATTAAAAAAATCAGAATTTTAGCTTCCTCTAATGGTAATAATTATTCTGAGATAGATTTACAAAAAGTTAGAAGTCCAAAGGTCAATGAGGATGGTATTGCCTTATATACTGTTAAGTTTAAAAGTCAGGAAGCAAGATTTGTAAAACTCATCATATATCCTCAACAGTCAAATGGATGCAATAAAATATTAATTGATGAAATAATTTTAAATTAGTTTGTCGATATGATAAATCAAAATAATATCATGAATTGGGATAAACTAATTTCAGACAAAAGATTTGGTTTGGAAGAATATCATAATCCCAAACGTCAAAATAGAAGTGATTTTCAAAGAGACTTCGACAGGATGATTTTTTCATCACCATTTAGACGGTTACAAAACAAGACTCAGGTGTTTCCTTTGCCGGGTAGCATCTTTGTTCACAATAGATTAACACATAGTCTTGAAGTTTCATCGGTAGGTAGATCTATGGCAAATGAAATTTCAGATAGGCTGATGATAAAATATTCTAATTATGATTGGGCTTATAAACTTAATCAAATAGGAGATATCGTTGCAACTGCCTGCCTTTGTCATGATTTAGGTAATCCTCCATTCGGACACTCCGGAGAGAAAGCAATATCAACTTATTTCAGCGAAGGAAATGGACAGTACCTTCAGAAGCATCTCACGCCTGACCAATGGACAGATTTGGTAAATTTTGAAGGCAATGCCAATTCTTTTAGACTACTTACCCATCAATTCAATGGCAGACGTCCCGGAGGCTTTGCTATGACATATTCAGTGCTTGCATCAATTGTCAAATATCCATTTAACTCATCACATGCCGGCACTAAGGGAAAGTTCGGATTTTTTACATCAGAATTTGAAAATTATAAAAAAATAGCTAATGAGTTAGGTATTATTAGCTTATCAAAAGATAAATCAATCTTCTATCGTCATCCACTTGTATATGTTGTCGAAGCAGCCGATGATATATGCTATCAGATTATGGATATTGAAGACGCACATAAATTAAAAATTTTATCCACACATGAAGTAATAGAACTTTTTGTATCATATTTTGACGATGAACAAAAAGAACATATCTATAAAACAATGACGCGAGTTGAAGATCCAAATGAAAAAATTGCATATCTTCGCTCTAAAATCATTGGTGCTCTTGTTAATGCTTGTGCAGATGTTTTTGTCGAAAATGAAGCAAAAATATTAGAAGGTAAAATGCAAGGAAGTCTTATTGATAATATTTCTTTGCGATTGAATACAGGATATAAAAAATGTTCTGACACTGCATGGAATAAAATCTATCATTCGCAAGATGTGGTTGAAATTGAATTAGCAGGTAATCAAATTATTACATACTTATTGGATCGATTGCTCGATGCTGTAATAAATCCTAAGAAAAATTCATCTCAACTACTACTATATAAAGTGCCTTTGCAATACGAAACAAATGCACCTACCCTATTCGGAAAAATTCAAAGTGTATTGGATCACATATCGGCTATGACAGATGTATATGCCCTTGATTTATTTAGAAAACTAAATGGTTTAAGCCTCCCTGCAATATAATTTATTTAAATATGAAACAAGTTATTTTAATATTATTATCGTTACTTTCTATTGTTTGTGTTAACGCATCAACATACACCATAGATAACATTCCTAACGTACACCTCAAAGATAAGTATCAATTCGTATCAGATCCGGATGGTTATCTAAGTAATGATGCCAAGAATCTTATAAATCAATATATGAGAGCATTAATGGATTCGACATCAGCAGAAGCTACGATTGTATTAGTAGAATCCGTTGGTAATACTGATATTGATTTATTTGCTCAACAATTATTTGATAAATGGAAGATTGGGAAATCCGATAAGGATAATGGATTGCTCCTAATTTTTGTAATGGATCAGCGCAGAGCAAGAATACATACCGGATATGGTCTTGAAGGAATCATTCCTGATATAACGGCTAAGAATATCATTAATAATGATATAATACCTAATATGAAAAATGGAGATATTGACAATGCCATTGTCAGCGCGTCAAAACATATATATCAAATATGTACAAATCCTGATAACAAGGATGAAATTTGGTCTGAGCAAAAGAATGATAATATTACGTACAATTCATCATCTAAATTAAATACTATTATGATTTTGATTGTATTATTATCATTTATATTCTCGTTAACAATATTTTTTAATAACATTTCTAAATTAAAAGGTAAAACTAACTATCAAAAGGCAGAGATAATGGGACATAATTTATGGGTATTGGCCATAACATCCATTTTATCAGCATTTTTAGGCACTATATTTTTTATAGTTTCAATAATCTTAAGCAAATATTTTAGAAATAAGCCAATTAGATGTGCTAATTGCAACTCTAATATGACAAAACTATCTGAAGACGAAGATAATCAATATCTAACACCTTCTCAAGATAGAGAAGAACGATTAAAGTCTGTTGACTATGACGTATGGTTATGCCCAAAATGTGGAGAAACTGAAATTTTCCCATTTAAAAATAAGACAACGACCTATCAGAAATGCCCATATTGTAACACATACGCTTCTACGCATGTGCTTGATAGAATTATAAAAAAGCCGTCAACAACAATTGTAGGGATTGGTGTGCATATATATGAATGCCAATATTGCCGTAATCGACACGAAATCAAATACGAAATACCTAAAATTGTTCCAATCGTACCAATTGGTGGAAGTGGAAATGGATTTGGTGGAGGTGGAGGATTCTCCGGTGGATCATTTGGTGGAGGAATGTCCGGTGGTGGTGGAGCTTCCGGAGGTTGGTAATATATAAAAAATATTTAAAAAAATGGGGAATTAAGCAATATATTCCTTATCTTTGTAAAACATTAATTAAGCAGATATGCAACAAGAAATAAATAAGGCAATTGACATATTAAGAAAGGGTGGAGTCATACTCTATCCTACTGATACTATATGGGGAATTGGTTGTGATGCCACAAATTCTGAGGCTGTTGAAAAAATATACAAAATTAAACAACGTGCTGAGTCAAAGGCAATGCTAGTGCTGATAAATGATTCTTCAGAACTTGATAAATATGTTGAATCTGTTCCTGATATTGCATACGAACTTATTGATGTCACTGTAAAACCTCTTACAATAATCTACGATGATGCAATTGGTTTAGCCTCAAATTTAATTGCTTCAGATGGTTCTGTCGGTATAAGGGTAACTAAAGAAGAATTTAGTAATCAATTGTGCAAAAGACTTAAAAAACCAATTGTTTCGACATCAGCCAATATAAGCGGGGAAAAAACTCCTGCAACATTTAGAGAAATTGATAATGCTATATTAGACTCTGTTGATTATGTTGTTAATTATAGACAAGATGATGATTACGCATTAAAATCTTCAGAAATTATAAAATTGTCTAAATCAGGTACAATAAAAATCATTCGCAAATGATATCCAATAAAATTCAGAGATTTAAATACATATTAAGTGATTACATTGCAGCAAATATAGCTATGTTAATCTTTAATATTGCAAGATTCCATATTCTTGAACAATGGAATTTTGGATACTCTGATTTATATACATTTCTATTTTCTCAGAATCTTATATGGGAGCAAGTGTTAATTCCTATAATTATATTAGTAATTAATTATTATTGTGGTTATTATAATCTCCCATTTCAAAAATCAAATCTAAAGGATTTATTCTCAACATTTATTAGTTGTGGAATAAGCGCAATTATAATATATTTTGCCTTACTTACAAACGATCAAGTAAAATTAAGAGCCACAAATTATGAATTGATTTTAACTCTATTTTCAACATTTTTTATTATATTATTAATCGGACGTTTCTTAATAACAACATATACTATAAAAAAATTTAAAAGTAGGGAATGGGCATTTAATACATTAATAATCGGCAATTCAGCAAATGCTCATAAAATGGCATCTACACTTTCTGCCATAGGTTCTTCTATGGGATATGATATTCATGGATTTGTTAATATTCCAAATGAAACATGTATTAATACATCAAGCAAAACATACGACATAGATGACATAGAAAATATTTGCAAAAAACATAGCATTAATACAATCATTATAGCTCCTGAAAATGAGCAAGAAAAAATTACACTTTCATTGCTATTCAGATTGTTTCCACTGCAAATTCCTGTAAAAATATCACCTGATACAATTTCTCTTATGACTTCAAGAATAAAACTAAATAGCATCTATGAAGAGCCTTTAATCGATATTACCACTGCAGACATAAACGAATCGACAAAGAATATTAAGCGCCTAATCGACATAATTATATCATTAATTGCTTTGGTAATTCTATTTATACCTATGCTATTTATCGCTTTGGCTATTAAAATTGATAGTAAGGGTCCGGTATTTTATTCGCAAGAAAGAGTCGGATATAAACAGAAGAAATTCAATATCTTAAAATTTAGATCAATGACTACTGACGCTGAAAAGTCAGGACCTCAGTTATCATCAGAAAATGATATTAGAATTACTAATCTCGGAAAAATTTTAAGAAAATATCGTATAGATGAATTACCTCAATTTTGGAACGTATTAAAAGGCGACATGTCACTTGTGGGTCCAAGACCCGAACGTGAATATTTCATACATAAAATAGTTGAGAAAGCACCATATTATACTCTTGTTCATCAAGTCAGACCGGGCATCACATCGTGGGGCATGGTCAAATATGGCTACGCACAAAACGTCAATGAGATGATACTACGTCTGAAATACGACCTAATTTATCTTACTAATATTTCAATTTTGGTTGATCTTAAAATAATTATTTACACAGTAAAGACCGTTTTTACCGGTCGAGGAATGTAACTTATGGCATATAAAGAACATACAGGCAAACTTGCCGACCTTTGGTTTAAACTTATTGTGTGGCGAGAGCAACACATCAAAGAAAATACCTTTCTTATCATTTTGGCACTTGTTGTGGGTGTTGTGTGTGGTTTTGCAGCCTTGGTTCTCAAAGGTTTAATCCACTGGGTATCAGGCACTCTTACCGAACACATGAATCTCACCACTGCCAACTGGACTTATCTCATTTATCCAATGATAGGTATCCTAATAGTCACTCTCTATGTAAAATACATCGTTAAGGACAATATATCGCATGGGGTGACACGAGTTCTAAACGCTATTTCTCAAAAGAAATCTCGCTTGAAACGGCACAATATGTATTCGTCGATGATAGCATCATCGATTACTATCGGATTTGGTGGTTCGGTTGGAGCAGAAGGTCCTATTGTTTATACGGGTGCAGCCATTGGTTCCAATATAGGACAAGCCTTCCGTCTTTCTCCACGAGTGCTCATGTTGCTGGTCGGTTGTGGTGCAGCAGCAGGTATCGCAGGCATCTTCCGAGCACCAATTGCCGGTATGCTATTCACCATTGAAATCCTCATGATTGATCTCACCGGAGCTACCGTAATGCCATTGCTTATCGCTTCTGTAACAGGAGCTACTGTAGCATACGTAATGGAAGGTTACACTGCTGAATTCTTCTTCTCCCAGAGCGAACCATTCCTAACACGCAAAATACCGTATGCCATCCTTCTCGGTGTGTTCTGTGGATTCATATCCCTCTATTTCACTCGAATGATGAACAGAATGGAGACAATGTTCTCCAAGATAAAAAATCGTCCGCTCAAGATTGCATTCGGCGGTACACTTCTCGCACTTCTTATCTTTCTCTTCCCTCCTCTATTTGGTGAAGGTTACGACTCTATCAATAATCTACTTGATGGCGACCCGTCGTCTATTGTTAACGGTACACTCCTTTACTTCGGTCGCGACTCCGTATGGTTAATTGCAGGATATATCGGTTTGATTGTCCTAACCAAAGTATTTGCTACAAGTGCAACAAACGGTGCAGGTGGTGTCGGAGGTACGTTCGCTCCATCTCTATTCGTCGGTGCAATGGCAGGTTTCCTTTTTGCTTATGTTCTCAATAATCTTGACCTCGGCATCGACATCTCCAACAAAAACTTTGCCTTGCTCGGTATGGCCGGAGTTATGTCCGGTGTAATGCATGCTCCTTTAATGGCCATTTTCTTAACAGCAGAAATGACAGGAGGCTATCAATTATTTCTTCCACTTTTGATTGTATCAATTCTATCATATGGTACAATAAAGATATTTGAACCATATAGTATTTATACAATGCGTTTGGCAAAAAGAGGCGAACTACTCACTCATGAAAAGGATCAGGCTGTTCTTACTCTTATGAAGATAAATAATGTGATTGAACAAGATTTCAAGACTGTCAACCCCAATATGAACCTCAAACAGATGGTAGACGTCATAGCGACATCCAATCGTAACCTCTTCCCTGTTGTGGATAAGGACAATATGCTAATTGGCATCGTTTTGCTCGATGACATTCGCAACATAATGTTCCGTTCCGACCTTTACGAAAAGATGCATGTCCACAAGTTCATGACATCGCCTCCGGCTAAAATCGACATAAACGACTCCATGGATTTGGTTATGAAGAAGTTTGACGACACAAATGCATGGAACCTCCCCGTAGTCGAAAGCGGTAAATATGTGGGCTTCGTCTCTAAATCAAAGATATTCAACTCTTATCGTCGAGTTCTCCGACACTATACAGATGATTAATATGAAAAAAGAAGATTTAAGAATAATATTCCTCGGCACACCCGAATTTGCAGTAGAAAGTCTTGACAAATTAGTGACCGGTGGCTACAACGTAGTCGCTATTGTGACAATGCCCGACAAAATTGCAGGCCGTGGCCATCACCTATTGCAAAGCGACGTCAAGAAATATGCACTTGAAAAAGGTATGCCGGTGCTTCAGCCGACGAACCTCAAAGACCCTGAATTCGTCGAAGAGTTGCGTTCCTACAACGCTGACCTCTTCATAGTCATAGCATTCAGAATGCTCCCAGAAGTGGTATGGTCGATGCCTCGTTTAGGTACATTCAACCTTCACGCATCTCTGCTACCTAAGTATCGTGGCGCAGCACCTATCAACTGGGCTGTTATTAACGGAGACAAGCAGACAGGAGTCACAACCTTCTTCCTCAAACATGAAATCGACACAGGCGACATTTGTCAGCAACGCGCTATCGACATTGACGATGATGAAAATGTCGGTAGCGTTCACGATCGCCTTATGCACCTCGGTGCAGATATGGTCTTATCCACTGTCGATAGCATCATCGATGGTAGTTTTGAGACTAAGCCTCAACCCGAAGGCGAGTTTATTCCTGCTCCTAAAATTTTCAAGGAGACTTGTAAAATTGATTGGAATATATCTCGCGAATCTGTACGCAACCTTGTCAGAGGTCTTTCACCCTATCCTGCTGCTTGGACCGAAATTTGTGATGCCAACGATAGTGCCTCCACATTAAAAGTGTTTGAGACAAAGATATGCGACGACTTGCAATCCGAGCAAGTTCTTATGACAGGTGACATCATTTGTACCAAGAGCCGTATGGCTGTAATGTGTGCCGATGGTTTGCTCGAAATCCTTGAGCTTCAACTCTCAGGCAAGAAGCGTATGACCACCCAAGCCTTCCTATTGGGCTATAAACCGAAAGCATGTAAGTAATCACTATATCCTCAATCGTCATGACTACCACCGACAAGACATCGTGCAGAATTTTGTCATCACTGCTTCAAGCGCATGGAGTGGAAGAAGTCGTCATCTCTCCGGGATCGCGAAACACTCCGATTATCCTTGCCCTTGATGCCAACAAGCAGATCCGCAAGCGTGTAGTCATCGACGAACGCGTAGCAGCATTCGTAGCCTTAGGTATCGCACAGACATCTTCTCGCCCTGTGGCCATTGTTTGTACTTCCGGCACAGCTCTACTTAATTACGCTCCGGCTGTAGCCGAAGCCTACTATCAAGGGCTTCCTTTAATTGTTATCTCAGCCGATCGGCCAATGCAATGGATTGATCAAGACGATAGTCAGACCATTCGACAGCACGATGCACTAAATAATATCGTAAAGAAGAGCTACGACATCCCCGAATTCAGTGCTTACGATAGCGAAATGACTTGGTATGCCAACAGAGTCATAAACGACGCACTACTCGAGGCATGCGACCGTCGCAGAGGACCTGTTCATATCAACATTCAACTCAATCAGCCTCTATCCGACACCATCGAAGTCAATGAATCCGACGAACGTAAAATCAGTTCATTAAAGACTCTCGCCACAATCGACAGTAGCCTGCTTGAGTCCATTATCAGCGAAATTCGAGGTCAAAAGACACTGATTATCGGTGGCTTTCATGGTCTTAGTAATGAGCTTAACCAGAGTCTCCGACAATTGTCTATGCACGACAATATAGCGGTATTGACTGAGACGATTTCCAACGTCAAAGGTGGCAATATCTACACCAACATCGACCGAATCATCGCACCACTTTCGGAGGAAGAATTGGAGACTTTGCGACCGGATATCGTCATCTCATTTGGAGGAGCACTTGTGTCACGCTATATTAAACAATTCCTTCGCAAATGCAGACCACAGCGTCATTTTAGCGTAGGACACAACCATACCACAGTTGACTGCTTCAAGTCGCTGACAGATCGTGTCGAAATTAATCCTGAGACTTTCTTCAGCCTTTTGGCAGAAAATATGGAACAAAAATTGGGACAAACCACGACTAACTGTGATAAAACGAAATTTGGGACAACAGATGGAGAAATATCCTTTGCCTCCTTGTGGAATAAACACAACGCTGATAGTCTGGAGTCTCATGAACGCTTCATTGCTGAATGCCCATGGTCCGACCTCAAAGCATTCTCAGTTGTCGCTGAGGCTCTACAACGCTCCGAACGCCGACATGTCATCTCACTATCCAATGGCACACCGATACGCTATTTCCAACTCTTCGACGGCATGAACTACTCTGCTTGCTACTGCAATCGTGGTGTCTCAGGCATCGACGGCAGCACCTCGACTGCTATCGGCACAACTATAGGCATCGCCGATATCATCCCTGACGCAACATCGATCCTCATCACAGGCGACATGAGTTTCAGTTATGACATCGGTGCTCTTGCCACTCAATTTATCCCTCACAATTTCAAAATCATTGTCCTCAACAATTCTGGCGGTGGCATCTTTCGTTTTATACCTTCGACTGCCCGACTGCCTCAGTTGGAGCAATACTTTGCTGTCAATCCGGGTATCAAAATCCACAAGCTCGCCGAAGCCTACGATTTCACCCACTTCATAGCTAACTCTCAAGAGCAATTGGAAGATGTCATTGACAGATTCCTATCCCATGAACATAAAGCAATCCTGGAAATCGTCACTCCACCTGATGTCAGCGGCGAGATTCTACGACAATATATGAATCGAAAATAACACTCAACACATATAAAGATATGATCAATTGGACCACAATCAAAGAATACGAAGATATTCTTTTCCAATACCACGAAGGTATTGCAAAAATCACTATTAATCGTCCTCATGTTTACAACGCATTTCGCCCTCAGACTAACTTCGAAATGCTTGATGCAATGGCTATCTGCCGCGAACGCTCTGATATTGGCGTAATCATCCTAACCGGCATTGGCGACAAGGCATTTTGTAGCGGTGGAGACCAAAAAGTAAAGGGAGTCGGTGGCTACATCGATGAGAATGGTGTGCCACGCCTAAATGTGCTCGACCTCCACAAAGCAATACGCTCTATTCCAAAGCCGGTGATTGCGATGGTCAACGGCTATGCCATCGGTGGTGGTCACGTGCTCCACGTTGTATGCGACCTTACTATCGCTTCTGAAAACGCACGTTTTGGTCAGACAGGTCCTAAAGTCGGCAGTTTCGATGCAGGTTTCGGCTCATCTTATCTCGCTCGTTGCGTCGGTCAGAAGAAGGCACGCGAAATATGGTTCCTTTGCCGTCAATACACTGCACAAGAAGCCTACGAAATGGGTATGGTCAATAAGGTCGTTCCATTCGACAAACTTGAAGAAGAGACTATCGACTGGTGCAAGACTATCCTCCAACGCAGTCCGATGGCTATCCGTATGATTAAGCGTGCTCTCAACGCCGAACTCGATGGCCAACGTGGTATGATGGAATTTGCCGGTGATGCTACTTTGATGTACTATCTCATGGAAGAAGCTCAAGAAGGAAAAAACGCATTCCTCGAAAAGCGTGATCCCGACTTCCAGAAATTCCCTAAATTCCCTGGTTGATGAGATTAGCTTATGCACCCTACAATCTGAAGTTCAAGGCCCCGGCCGGTACTTCAAGAGGCATTCTCAACGAGAAACAGACTTATCTCATCAAGATATGGGATGAGTCTGACCCTTCTCGTTATGGCATCGGCGAAGCATCTCTTTTCAGAGGTCTGAGTGCAGAAGACAATGACCGTTACGAGTTTAAATTGGTCGAAACTTTGGCTAATGTCGCTTTGGGTATCCCGACCAACCTCTCCTGTTATTCGTCAATCCAATTCGGACTCGAACAAGCCATCTTTGACTTCTCCAACGGGTGCAAAGGCATATACTTCCCATCAGACTTCACAGCTGCACGACAGTCTATCACCATCAACGGACTTGTGTGGATGGGTTGTTTCGACGAAATGATTGAGCGCATTGAGCAGAAAATCAGCCAAGGGTTCAAGTGCATTAAACTCAAAATCGGCGCTATCGATTTCATCAAGGAACTTGAAATGGTGAAGCATATACGCCGCCACTTTGATGCAGACACTCTCGAAATCCGTGTCGATGCCAACGGTGGATTCTCCATGGACAATGCCATTGCCCGACTTGCCCGACTTGCCGAACTTGACGTTCACTCCATCGAGCAACCAATCCGTCAGGGGCACTGGGATCTCATGGCATTTCTATGCCAGGTCTCTCCCCTCGATATAGCTCTTGACGAAGAGCTTATCGGCGTCAACGACCTCAAGTCTAAAATCGAAATGCTCGACACAATCTGCCCTAAATACATCATTCTCAAGCCTTCGCTTTGTGGGGGATTCTCCGGTGCGATGGAATGGATAAAACTTGCCGACGAGAGAAATATCGGCTGGTGGGTGACATCGTCTCTTGAGTCCAACATTGGCCTAAACGCATTGTCGCAATGGGTAGCTACGCTCAACACTACCATGCCTCAAGGTCTCGGCACAGGCGGACTGTTTACCAACAATTTCGAAAGCCCTATCTACCTCGATGGCGAGCAACTGAAATTCAACGCAGAGCAGCCTTTCGACTACTCACAATTCGACAACCTTGACTGGAGAGAATAGCAGATGACTATCGATGACTTCATAGCAGAATGGCACAACGACTGTGATTACATAGTTGCTCACACCTCCGGCTCTACCGGCACGCCCAAAGAGATACATCTCAGCAAGCGTCTGATCAGAGACTCAGCCCTTCGCACTATAGATTTCTTCTCGCTATCCGAGTCCTCTCACCTTCATCTTTGTCTCTCTCCCGACTATATAGCAGGTAAAATGATGATAGTACGCTCGTTGCTGAGTGGCGCTACATTGACTGACGAACTGCCAAGCAACACTCCACTGTCATCGATTAAAGGAGGAGTCATCGACCTCCTTGCCGTCGTACCCTCTCAACTCATCGACCTCCTTGACAACCCTAAGGACTATGAGATACGCAATCTGATTATCGGTGGGTCAGCCATACCTGCCGACCTTCGTCTTCGAGTAGCCAATAGTGGTCTGAATGCTTACGAGACATATGGCATGACCGAGACAGCCTCACATGTCGCTCTTCGTAAAATCCGGCAAGAATCCGACCTGCCATACTTCGCTTTGCCCGGCATAAAATTCACCAAAGACAAACGCGACTGCCTTGTCATTCACATGAATGATTACGACCCTGTCGTTACTAACGATGTTGTCGATCTTATTGATGACGAGCATTTCCTCCTCTATGGAAGAGTTGACAATGTCATAATAAGCGGTGGTCTGAAGATACACCCTCTTGAAGTCGAAGACAAAATCCGACACATTCTCCCTGATGGGACAACCTTCTACATCACCTCAAGACCACACTCCAAATGGGGCGAAGAGGTCATCATGATAGTCGAAGGTGATGCAACAAAAATAGATGGCACAAGAATCCTAACACAGTTAAGAGATCTCATGCCACCTTATCAAACGCCTAAAGACATCTTATTCGAGTCACAAATCCATAGGACTGATAGCGGAAAAATCGTCCGCAAAAAATTTTAGGGGACTTAACTAAATCCGGATGTTTTTAGAAATTCCCTATAGTCTGTTCTATCGTTGGTCGTAAGTCATGCGCTTACCGGCAACGAATGGTTGATGCTCACCATCTTTATATACGACATTGCCGTTGACAATAGTCATTGCCACTTGGTTGGAGAATTCCTCACCCTCTAATGGTGACCAACCACACTTTGTCAACACATTGTCTTGACTCACAGTCCATTTCGCAGACTTCACCACTACCAAATCAGCATAATAGCCTTCTCTGATGTAGCCACGCTTGTTGATACCATATAATATAGCAGGGTTATGCGACATTGTTTCCACCACCTTTTCAATGCTGAATACCCCCTTGGCAGCAAGTTCAAGCATTACTATCAACGAATGTTGCACCATCGGACCGCCCGAGGCAGCCTTGCTGCAATCGCCCTCTTTCTCTGTCAAAAGGTGCGGAGCATGGTCTGTAGCGACTACATCGATCTTGCCCGAATTGACAGCATCTTGCAAAGCCTTTCGATCGGCAGCAGTCTTAATAGCCGGGTTCCACTTTATGCGAGTACCGAGACGCTGATAATCTTCGTCGCTAAACCATAAGTGATGCACGCAGACCTCAGCCGTAATCTTCTTCTCTCTCAATGGTTGAGTAGTAAAGAATTCAAGTTCTTTCGCTGTAGATAGGTGGAACACATGAAGGCGTGTGCCATGCTTCAACGCTCGTTCAACAGCTCGTTTTGTCGAAACGTAGCAAGCCTCCTCGCTTCTGATGGCAGGATGACAAGTCACCGGAATGTTATCTCCATACGCCTCCTTATGCTTTGCCATATTATCACGAATAATCTTCTCATCTTCGCTATGGATAGCAATGATGCCCTCAAGGCTGAAGATATCGTCCAGTGTCTTCTCATCATCTACAAGCATGTTGCCTGTAGATGCTCCCAAGAAAAGTTTAATCCCTGGCGTGTTGCTATAATCAATAGCTCTCAACTCATCGATATTGTTGTTAGTAGCACCGATAAAGAAACCATAGTTGGCCCATGACACTTCCGATGCTCGGGTGTTTTTAGCTTCAAGTTCGGCGATAGTGACTGTCTGTGGCATCGTATTTGGCATATCCATATACGAAGTAACACCACCTGCAACAGCAGCCTTACTCTCCGATGCGATATCAGCCTTGTGAGTCAATCCAGGCTCTCTAAAATGCACTTGGTCGTCTATCACACCGGGAAGCAACAATGCTCCTTCCAAATCTTCACGCTCATCATACGATGACACGACCGACTCTGACGGCTGACCTTCTGCGACTACTTCTATAATCTCATCGGCCATTCCCACATAGCCACAAAAACACTTGCCCTCATTCACAATCCGGGCATTATACAACAATCTACGAGCCATAATCTATTAATTTACTTGTGGATACTTGGTGAACATGCTACGTAAGCGCAACTTTATCACGCCAAACACAGCCTCTCCAAAAATGCTTGAATTCATTTTGCTTGTGCCAAGTTCGCGATTGACAAAAATGATAGGCACCTCCTTGATTTTAAATCCATGCTTGTAGGCCTTAAACTTCATCTCTATCTGAAAGGCATAACCCTTAAATTCAATATTATCGAGATCTAATGTATCAAGCACTCGACGCTTATAGCAGACAAAACCGGCAGTAGTGTCACGCACATTCATTCCGGTCACGATTCTCACGTAAGCCGATGCATAATACGACATCAACACTCGACCCATCGGCCAGTTGACGACATTCACGCCAGAGATATAGCGCGAACCTATTGACAAATCTGCACCTTCCTCCTTACATGCCTTATAGAGCTTAGGCAAGTCATTTGGATTATGAGAAAAATCGGCATCCATCTCGATGACATACTCATATCCATGACGCTTTGCCCATTTGAAGCCATGTATGTATGCTGTTCCCAAACCAAGTTTGCCCTTGCGTTCTTCCAAGAACACACGACCATCGTATTGCTTCATCTTCTCTCTCACCACTGATGCAGTGCCATCAGGCGAACCATCATCAATGATCAATACATCAAAGGTTTCAGGCTGAGATATAACAGCATCGATAATGTTTGAAATATTTTCTATTTCGTTGTAGGTAGGAATGATTACTAAAGCGTCTGTCATAATTCTTAATTTAATAATGTGCAAAGTTAATATTTTAATTTTACATACACGAAATGTACTATTCTCTTTTATTCATTTTTTCAAAAAAATTGATGTTTTATAAATAAATTGCAAAAGATAGGGTGTTTCTCAATGATTTGCCCTATCTTTGCATCAAATCAAGCAAAAGCAATGAGAATAAAGTTAACGAAACAAGAGAAGCTAATAATGAAACGTTTGCAACAAGGTGTTACCGATAAGCCCGAAGATATGTCTTATGCAATGTTCAGTTGGTCAGTGACAAGCCTTTCAA
>SUXG01000005.1 GCA_015061085.1 Bacteroidales bacterium | reverse complement strand
ATCTATATACGGTCTTTCAGGACCGCATTACAACCACGGAAGCCCGTTGCGTATTAAACAATCTACCAACGAATTGCATTATTTCCCAATTTCCTGCCTTTTTCTCGCGAGTTCTCACTATATTTGCGATAATAAGATGATTTTTAGACAAAATACTGCTTATCAAAAATTAAAGAATTATCTACATATCAAAGAAATACACTTCGTAACTGAACGGCTATGTAAAAAATGCGTAGCTAACACATAGTAGGTTGCGCTCGTTTGCTTAACTTCAGATAAGTTCGGCTACACTCGGCATAGGCAAACCCAAAAACTTCGTTTTTTGTTTTGCACTCTGCACTCGTTTGCTTAACTTTGGACATGCCGAAGTTAGGCGGCGGTTCGGAAAAATCGCAAACAAGTTTGCTTTTTCGCTCACCTTGCACTAACTTTGCAATAAATTAGGTATGAAGCGTTTTAAACAAAATAGAAGAATGTCATGTATTCAATTTGTTTAAAATCACTATGACTTTTTTCTTACCAACAAGGACGCTTGTGGATAGAGTTTAGAATAATTAGCAAACATATTAATTAACTTTATAATTTAGCTTAAATAATGAAATCTTACATTGCAACGCTGATGATGGTGTTGGCTGTGGTTTTCGGTGCAAAAGCACAGATTGTCACTTCAGAGCCTTCGCCACTCCAACAGAACAGCGAAAACGTGGTCATCTACTACCATGCTGACCAAGGCAACAAGAAGTTGATCAACCAGCCTGCGAGCTCTCCTATCTATGCTCACACCGGGGTGATTACCAACAAGAGTACTTCCGGTAGCGACTGGAAACATGCTCCTAATTGGAAGGACAATTCGGCCAAGTATAAGCTCGAATATGTCAGTACTAATCTTTGGAAGCTCAATATCGGCAATATTGCTGAGTACTATCAACTCGAAGAGGGTGAAGTGGTGAAGCAACTCGCTTTCGTTTTCCGCGATGCCACTGCTTCTAAGGAAGGAAAGACTGCTGAAGGAGGCGACATCTTCCTCGATGTGTTCCAAGAAGGTCTTCACGTCAGTCTCACTGCCGACATCGACGGATATGTGATTAAAGAAGGCAAAACTTCGGTCACTTTCACTGCCGCTGCGACCACTTCTGCATCACTCAGCATCTCTGTCAACGGCGCTGTGGTGGCTTCTCAAGACAATGCTACATCTTTGAGCTATACTCACAATTTCTCTGAACACGGCAACTACACTGTCTCTGCAAAAGCCACAGCAAATGGTCAAGAAGCGACCGACGAGGCTGTGTTCTGCTACCCAACTGCTTCTGTAGCCAAGAACTATCCGGGCGGTGTGCCTAAGATGGGCGCTGTCAAAAATGCTGACGGATCGGTAATCTTTTGTCTTGCCGCACCTCAAAAGACAAGCGCTATCCTCGTGCCATCGTGGGAGAATTACAATGTCATGAACCACAATGTCATGAACTATCAGGACTACAACGGCAATCGCTATTTCTGGGTGAAGATTGAAGGTCTCGAAGCCGGCAAACAATATCCTTACTACTATCTCGTCGATGGTCAGTATAAAGTAGGCGACCCTTACGCTAAGCTTATCCTCGACCCTTACAACGACAAGTATATCTCTGAAAGCGTTTACCCTGACCTGATCCCTTACCCTACAGAGTTGGGCAATGTGATGCTTGCTGTCTATGACGACGACATCAACGACTACGACTGGGAAGTGACCGACTTCAAAGGTGTCGATAAGTCAGACCTCATCATCTACGAAATGCTTTTCCGTGACTTCACAGGCACAGAAGGCAAGGCCAACTCTGACGGCACTATCCGTGAAGCCATGAAGAAAATCTCTTACCTCAAACGCCTTGGCGTTAACGCTGTAGAACTTATGCCTATCATGGAATTTAACGGCAATAACTCTTGGGGTTACAACACAAACTTCTACTTCGCTCCCGACAAGGCCTATGGTACACCTGACGACTATAAGGCATTCATCGATGCTTGCCACAAAGAGGGTATTGCCGTGATTCTCGACATCGTATTCAACCAGTCAGACGGTCTTCACCCATGGTATCAACTCTACCCTGTCGCTTCCAACCCATTCTACAACGCGACTGCTCCTCACGACTACAGTGTACTCAACGACTGGAAGCAAGATAATGCCCTTGTGCAACAACAGTTTAAGGACTGCTTGAAATATTGGTTGAAAGAATACAAAGTCGATGGTTTCCGTTTCGACCTCGTTAAAGGTCTTGGCGACAACGGCAGCTACAGCTCAGGCACTGAAGCATACAACCAAAGCCGTATCGACCGCATGAAATCTCTTCATGCTGCCATGAACGAAGTCAACCCTGATGCTTACTTCATCAACGAGCACCTCGCCGGTTCTTCTGAAGAAAACGAAATGGCAAAAGATGGTGAAATGAACTGGGCTAACGTCAACCACTCGGCAGCTCAATTCGCTATGGGTCACTCATCTGATTCCAACCTCAACCGTTTCTACGCTGTCAACGACTCACGCACATGGGGCAGCACAGTATCATACTGCGAAAGTCACGACGAAGAACGCATGGCCTACAAGATTAAGCAATGGGGTGCTACCGGCGTTAAAGGCAACCACTCTGTCTCTATGCGTCGCCTCGCTGCCACTGCCGCTCAGATGATTCTCGCTCCGGGCGCTCACATGATTTGGCAATTCCAAGAGCTTGGCAACGACCAAACTACAAAGAAAAGCGACAATAGCAACAACACCGACCCTAAGATTGTCAACTGGAGCTATCTCGAAGACGAGGACCGTAAGGGTCTATACGACAGCTATCGCGACTTATGCTATCTACGCAGCGAACACGCCGAAATCTTCGGCAAAGACGCAAGCTTCTCTATGAGCTGCGGCACATCAAACTGGGCTGATGGTCGCTTCATCTATGCAAGCAAGGGCGATAAAGAACTAATCTGCGTCATCAACCCTAACATCACAGGCTCAAAGACATTCAACGTCACTTTCAAGTCAAACGACAATGCCAACTATAAGATTGCATCACAGACCTACAACACTGCGCCATCATTTGACGCTGTGGCAGGCACTGTGACTGTGCCGTCAAACGGCTATGTCGTAATCGTACGCCAAAACATGTCGGGTATCGACGGCGTAGCGACTGATGCTGTCAAAACTGAAGTCTATGCTGTTGGCAACCAGATTATCATCAACGGCGACTATCGCAACGCTGAAGTTTACAACACTGCCGGACTTCGTTTCGACTCACTCACAGTGCCGGTCGGCATCTACATCGTCAGAGTTGACGGCCAGACTTTCAAAGTCGCAGTAAAGTAAAAAAAGCCCATGTCACAAATATATGGAAAGAGGGTGCACATCGCATCCTCTTTCCTTTTTTATGATCTGATTGTTGTGTCGGCAGGTTTTAACAATAATCTTTTTCCACATATTTTCTGACCGGGTTAAGTGTGTTTATAATTTATATTTGCTACTGAATTTAGCATTCTTTTTCCTGACTTCGTCACTGAAAATAGTCAAATTTGTATTTGCTTGAAACACAATATTTTGTAATTTTGCATACCCCGATTTTGGGGTACACAAGCATAATTTTATGTATATCAAGCGAAAGAAAAATAGATCCGGAAGTATAAGCGTAGTAGTTGCAGAAAAGCGCAAAGGCAAATACACGGAGCTTATTCCAATTGGCGTAGCAAAACACCAATCTGAGGTTTATTTATATGAAGCAAAGGCGCGAGATTGGATAGAGCTCGAAAGGAAGCGCCGTCAGCCTCAACTTGACTTATTTGAAGAGAGGCAGAATGAATGCGATGCAGAAATATTGTCGGTAGAGCAAATGCTATCAAATATCACAAATATCTCAATCAATGGCTGTGACCTAATTCTTGATAGAGTGTTCGACAATATTGGTTTTAATCGAATTGAAGATGATATTTTTCGCAAGTTGGTAAAAGCTCGTCTTTCCTAATCCGGAGCAAGCGACAGTCAGTGTCTATACCGAGCAAGGTATATTGATTGACTTAACTTCGGTCAGTGCCTTCGGTCAAGTCGATATCGACACTTCCGACTAGACTCGTGGTACATATTATATACAAGTGCAGTCAGCGTCAGCATCCTATCAAGGCGTATTCGACTACGTCCCCGTTAATAAGCGAGCATAAAGATTGTAATTTTGCCAAAGAGTAGAAATTAGCGACAAATTAATGTAAATTATGAACTAAATTTGTTTATTTTTAAAAAACTGTTTATATTTGCAAACAATAAATAAACTAATATTTAACCGATCAAACATTGAATGTTATGATAACAAACCAACTCAAAATCAGCCTGACAAGCCATATCCTATTTTTTATCGGTTTTGAGGACATGGCATAGTGTCGCAGTACAGCACATCGACTACAAACCAAAGCAACTTAGTAATTATATCTTTAAATAGTAAGAAAAATATGAAAATAATTATTAATATTTTAATCGGATTGATAATATCAATTCCGATGTTTGCCCAAACGGAATACTATTATTTCAAAGGTCAGCGCATTCCGTTGACGGTTAATCCGAAAAAGGTAAATGTGATAAGCATGGCAACCGGACCACAATTCGCTCCGGCTGCTAATCCTAATGCTCTACCTACCGGTCTTGAAGTAGAAGCTGTTATATCGGGAAATCATTTCAATATGTGTATTATCGAAAATAAAACATCAAATTCATTACATTTTAAAAACTATATAAATAGCATAAAAAATAACTATATAGTACAACCTTGTTATTATAACGCAAGAGGGAAGGAATTAATTCCTAGCGGTTACGTCTATGTAAAACTAAAACAGACAAGTGATTCGACTCTGTTATATAATATTGCACAGACTTATGGATTGAAAATTAGTCATAGAAATCATTTTATGCCCTTATGGCATGTACTATACATATCAAAAAATTCTGTTGTAACAATTGCTAATACTTTAAATGAATTAGGAGTATTTGATATTGTTGAACCAGATTTGCACTATTCGTTTCTTATTCCATTTAATTCTATCTCATGGGATGAAGATGTATCTCTGCAATGGGGATTATATAATGCAACGGACGATACAATTGATATAAATGCAAGTTCAGCATGGAATTATGCTACAGGGAAAGGGGTATATGTTGGAGTTTTTGATACCGGTATAGATCACAATCACCCAGATTTGGCTGATAATTTAACTAGTTTAGTATATGACACCTATACAAATGATGACGTATATGCGATGTACGGGTTAACTGGTCATGGAACTCATGTAGCTGGAATCATATCTGCAATACGGAATAATGGTATATTCTCATCAGGTGTTGCACCAGATGCTAATTTAGTTTCAATTAGTTCTAAATTAAGTTTGTATTTAGAGCTTACAACAGAAAAATTAGCCAATGGTTTTAATTGGGCTGTTCAAAAAGGAATTGATGTCATAAACTGTTCTTGGCATTGGAGAGAGTCTGAACTTTTATGTGATGCAATTGACAACGCAATCCAATCAGGTAGAAATGGGAAAGGTTGTATAGTGATATTTGCTGCTGGAAATGATAGTATTTCTCAAGTATCATTTCCTGCAAATTATAAGTCTGAGATTTTAGCTGTTGGATCAGTAAATAAATATGGGACAAGATCCGATTTTAGTAATTATGGTTCAGGTCTCGATGTTGTTGCCCCAGGAGATACAATTTTATCAACATTACCAAATAGTGATGTAGGTTTTAAAAGTGGCACATCAATGGCAGCACCACATGTTTCAGGTATCGCAGCTCTTATATTAGAATTAAATCCGGATTTAACGGGACAACAAGTCAGAGATATTATTGAGCAAAGCACAATAAAAGTAGGTGATATTGAATACACAAATACTCTCAATCGACCTAACGGTACATGGAATGAATATTATGGTTATGGGCTTGTTGATGCTCTGAAAGCTGTTCAAAATACACCGAGAAAACAAATTGATTATTAACCTTAAAATTCCAATGATATGAAAAATCTATATAAAAATATATTGTCAGTCAGCCTATTGATGTCGCCCGCACTATCAGTATCAGCGCAAGTGCAACAGATATTTGTACCGGAAAACAATCCGGAATCGATAGTGCCACCCAAAATCAGAATCGAGGATAATCAGTTGTTTGCAATCACATCAAGTGGAGTGTATTCGCAAAATATAGATGAAACGGGCAAATTAGAGGGAGAAACACTTTTATTATCTGATTTATTTACAAATATCGGTTATGAAATACATGATTTGGTAGTCAACGGAGAAAAAATATTTGTAGTTACAACCAACATGTTGTGGGAAAAGAATGCTATCTTAGAAAGTAAAGATGGCGGGAAAACATGGATTGATTTAGCCGATTGGGAAGACTTGGAATATCACAATTATTATCAATATTCATCAATAAAACGAGGAGAGATTGATAATTCTGATGAATTTTTTATTATCAATGGAAGTCAAATATATTATACATCAGATTTTGGCAATACATGGGAGAAAAAGGGAATATTATGGGGATTGTATCTAAAAACACACCCTCAAAAATCAAACATATCTGTTGCTTGGTATGAAACAACACTTGATGTTCTCACTAATAAGGAGTTTATTATATCCTATGATTATGGAGAAAATTGGGGGGGACCGTCAAATGGTTTTGAGAAAATTTCCGATGCTGCTTTTCATTATACAAATCCGGATATTATAGTTTTAGCCGGTAAGCCTAATATGGTTAGTAAAGATTGTGGTGAGACATGGGAAATAACAAATAAAAACTATTGCGTATTATCACGATTAGATTTTGACACACGTGGTAGCGACCGCTTGTATGGTACTCGTGATAATATCCTTTTGTATTCCGATGACTTTGGCGCTAATTGGAGCGAAATGTGCCAAGTAGGAGAAAATAGTTTGGATTATATTGTAAATTTTGTTCAGCGAGAAGATAAGATATACGCCATTACAAAAGAATTTAAGGTCTATCAGATAGACTTGTCGCAAATAGAGACTTCAGTTGAGGCGATTGGTGTCGGAAGCGAAAATGTGTCGGTAAAAGTAGATGGCAATAATTTGCGTATCAATTCGCAAAGCGAGATTTCAAGCATTGAAATCTATAGCATCGGGGGCATCAAACTGCTCTCGCAGGTGATGACCGACGGAACTGTCGATATAGCCAATCTCTTGCAAGGCACATACATAGCTCGCTTGCAGACAGCCGATGGCCGCTCACTTTCCGTCAAATTCAATAAGTAGTAACCTTAAAAAATTAAAATCATGAAAGCAAAAAACAGATATATAATATTGATAGTTTTCCTATCTACGATTTGGACGGCAAACGCACAAGTCAATATTAATCAATTTATAGAAAGTGTTACGCATAGCGAAACAACATTTATCAATGGATTAAACGCATCTGTTTTCACAATAGATGCACCGGCAACTGGTAATTATCATATACAATTTTGGCTTAATCCTACTACATCGGATAACGTTTCATTCCAAAGTCATCGAGTTATTGTCAACGGAGAAGAAATCGGACTGTTGAATCCGACTACATCTGGTTGGCAATCAATCGGAATCACAGACGCAGAGACTGTAATGCTCTACCAAGGAGAGAATGAAGTTTGTGTAATTGGTGATGCAATTTCTGTGCCGATGATTGACATGGTGCGCATCGCTTGTAATATAGAGGATGCAGAAATAACAACACTTGAAAATACGTCAATGGTTGGAAATGTTCAATCACAAACTATCACAGAATTAACTCCAATACAGCCGATCACACCGATTACTCCCCCAATTACAGACGATCATGTTGCATTGACAGCCTACTATAGTTTCAATAAGCGATTCCGCCTTCAGCCGGGTCAGATTATCACAATCACAACAACAGCGCCTAATAGTCACGGAATAGACTTCTATCTAAATCTCAACCGAGATACAATAAATAACCATGTCCGAACTAATGACCTAAACTGGTATGCCGGGTCAGCTGCTTATTCTTCTACATCATCCAATCATCGAGCAACTATGACTACAAAAATCCCTGTGGCAGGCATTTATAGAATGAAACTGCGCAGTGGAGTATCAGGAGTCCAACAGACAATCTCCGGACTTGAAATATGTATAAAAGACTCTATCGACGATACCGCTCCGACAATTTACACTTACACGAATAGCAAGGCGAGCTATACACGAATGGCGACAATGATACCGGCCGACGGTACAGAATACAGAGTAAACGCAATCAATATTCAACAAAACTCATCTACACTACCGGCATTCCCTGGCAATGCAGATGTTTGTATAGAAGGAGATGCAAGTGAACCGGGAAGGGTAGTTAGATACTTTAGTACCGGCTCTAATGGCGTAGTAGCGACCTATAATATAGGCACTCTTGATGCAGTTTATCAGATACCCGCAACAGCAGTGCATGTATCTTTGCAAAATTCGACAATTACGTCTAATATATGCTATATTGCAGTTACTGAGATACATGAAGAAACCGATGGCAATTTCCCAATTCTACAAGCCAAAAGAAACGACACGACAAGCGTGAATGAAATAGGATTATTGCAATCAGCCGTAGCTGTCGATGCCAATCAGATAATTGTACAGACAGCAGAAGCTGACGCACAGATTGAGATATACAATCTGAGTGGAACATGCATCTATCGAGGAACTGATAAAGTGATTTCTATCAGCGAGCGAGGAGTATATATCGTCAGAGTTGACGGCCAGACTTTCAAAGTCGCAGTACGCTAATATTTTGCACAAAATAGCCAAAGAGAACTCTGAAGCTAAATTGCACACCACAAGTCTTTGAAGGCTTCACGATAAAGGGTCGGCACTGATGCCGACCCTTTATCGTATCTGATTCTTTGCACTCAAACCAATCGACCGGTGACATAGAGCTGCAAACATCCACAAGATCATCATAGGCGCAACAGTCGGCATAGCCTATCGGTAGCTTTCTCACACAACAACGATAAGACATCAGTCAAAGGTCGCAACAGATAAATTCTGACTTGATCAATCAAGACACATGCTAAAAATATTGCTGTCATCAAAACGATACACCAAACGCCAAACATTGCGTAATCCATTTCGGCAGCCGCTGAAATTATCAGATTTTTCAGTCTTATCCAAAGCAACGGGTGCATGTGGATAAGATAGACGGAAAATGCCGATGCTGCAGTCATATTGACAACTCTGCTTTGAAAACGCAACGTAGAGAAAAACAAAAGCAAAGCCACAGATGCACCGACGACAAAAGGCGAATTGTAGGCAAACGCTATCGATGTAAAAACCGACGTCGTAAAAATTCCCGACAGCAACAATACAAAAGCGATAACGTAGAGACAACGCAACTTTCGCTCTGTCGAGCAATGACGAGGAAAATAAAGACGAATGTAACGAGCGATAAGATAGAGCAATACAAAATTCACAGTCGAATATCCGTCATTACAAAACTTCATATCGCAGACCCACCCACCGTAGAATGTTGCTACCATTAAAGCTATCAAAAGCAACGTATATGTACGCCTCGACATCGCTCCGATAGCAGCATTAAGCAATGGAGCTATCAGCATAAGGCCGAAATAAGCAGGCACAAACCAATAGAATGTCTTTGTGTAAATCATCATACTATGCAAAATGGTCGTCCAATTCATCGTCCATATTCTCAAAAGCAAACCGACAAAGTAAATACCTACGGAATAAAACACGACTTGCAACGAAAATTTCCAAATGCCACTCCAACTCGTCTTAATGCCAAAATATCCACTGATAAGTACAAACAAGTCAACACCTATAATAGTGACACTCTCCACGACGAGCTTCCACCAGTCACCCTCCGACAATAATTCAGGATTACCCTTATGATCAGGCAACGACAACGCGGCGCCGCAAAAATGCACACCGAGCACAAGCATCATTGCTATAATACGTAGCAACTCCATATTAGATTCCCTGTGTCGAATCTTGTTTGTAACAGAAGCCATAATTGTTTATTAATGGTATAAAATGATGAGTGTAACTATAATAGATGCAAAATTAATATAAATTTCACATAAAAGTTTAATTTTGTGACAATCTGCTTTGGAATTTATTTATTTATTTGTAACTTTGCGCTTATGAGTGTCATGCATAGCGACTATCCCTCCTAACACATCGACACAAAACATTAATAACAAAAATAATTAACTAAATAATAAAACATCAAGGTATATGGTAAATTATAAAGACTTAGGCTTGGTCAACACTCGCGAGATGTTTGCCAAAGCAGTAGAAGGCGGATATGCAATCCCTGCATTCAATTTCAACAACATGGAGCAGCTTCAAGCTATCATCAAAGCTGCAGCATCGACAAAATCGCCTGTAATTCTTCAAGTATCAAAAGGAGCGCGCAACTATGCTAACGCGACATTGCTTCGCTACATGGCACAAGGGGCAGTGGAATATGCTAAGGAACTTGGTTGGGAAAACCCTCAAATCGTTCTTCACCTTGACCATGGCGACACATTCGAAGTGTGCAAATCATGTATCGAAAGTGGTTTCTCTTCAGTGATGATTGACGGTAGCCACTTGCCATACGAAGAAAACATCGAGTTGACAAAGAAGGTAGTGGATTACGCTCACCAATTTGATGTAACAGTAGAGGGCGAACTCGGTGTATTGGCGGGCGTAGAAGATGAAGTATCTTCTGACCACCACACATACACCAACCCTGAAGAAGTTATCGACTTTGCCACACGAACAGGTTGCGACAGCTTGGCTATCTCAATCGGCACTTCTCATGGCGCATACAAGTTCACACCTGAGCAATGCACAATCGACCCAGCTACAGGTCGCATGGTGCCTCCTCCATTGGCATTCGACGTGCTCAAGGCTGTAGAAGAAAAACTTCCGGGCTTTCCAATCGTTCTTCACGGATCATCATCAGTGCCACAAGAAGAGGTTGAGACAATCAACAAATTTGGAGGTGCACTCAAGGCTGCTATCGGCATTCCTGAAGAATGGCTTCGCGAAGCAGCTAAGTCAGCCGTTTGTAAAATCAACATTGACTCCGACAGCCGTCTTGCTATGACAGCAGCAGTGCGTCAAGTGTTTGCTGAGAAACCTGCAGAATTCGACCCACGCAAATACCTCGGTCCGGCTCGCGACAATATGGAAAAACTTTATCGTCACAAAATCGAAAACGTACTCGGTTCAGCCGGCAAAGCTTAATAAAAAATAAGAAAGCAAAAATCTTTCAATAAAAACAAATAAGGGTTGGAGCCTAATCGCTTCAACCCTTGTTATTGTGACACCTAACACAAAATGCAACATCATAAATACGCAAAAAATACCATGTGCGTAAATAATTTAAGACATGAGATGATTTTATTAGAGATTGACAATCAATGATTATTCGCCGTCGTCGATGTAGGAATGTTCTTTCATCTCGCGGTATTCTTCCCAATCGGGATCTTTTTCAGCATAGAGGTCGATTGGCAATAACTCGAATTGCTCAAGTGCTTGATTGAAACGATGCCCGAAAATATGCATATTTTTGACATAGAATACCCAATTTCGTTCGTCATCTCCGGTGTAGATGCCTGTCATTATTGCGACAGGATCCTTTTTGAAAACAGCTTGCAAAGATTCTGTGACTTCCTCCATGAGCATAGACGTTTTCTTGTCAGGCATACCATTGGCTTCGCCTTCATACTTCCATGTGACTTCTACACGATCATTATATTTGCCGCATGAGATTACCGGCTCCATATCTCGACGCCCTGTAACCATCACCAATCTGCCATTTTCACTCTCTGTCGGAGCTGTCCACCATTCGTTGCTTATCTTCATAGCCTACTATATTAATTAGTGAATAGTTACCAACGTAGCACCAAAACCATATTCTCTGAACGATGCATCTTGAAGTTCGGCTTTTGGATAGTCTTTTTTCAACAATTCAATCACAGCCTTGCGCAACACTCCCTCACCCTTGCCATGTATGAAGACAATTTTCTGTCCCTTGCGACGAAGATGTTGAATCATGGTTTTGCGCACAGTGTCAAGCTGAAGATTAAGCATATCGGCATTATTCATGCCCGCAGTCGTATCGACAAGTTCTCCAATGTGGAGATCGACTTCGACTATCGGCAAAAGTTTATTGGGATTAGATGCGTTGTCGGTTTTAGTGATTTTATTACGACCTTTATCGACATTGAATTTAGCAGAAAGTTGCTTGGCGATGTCTTTGTCTTTCGGTTTAGACATCATTGCTTCTGCCAAGGCTTCAGTGTTGACTTGAAGGGCCTTTGTCGGCACATCGTCCTTGATAAGTGGAAATTCCAAAACCGGCGTTTCAAAATAAATACCCGGTCGGAAACAATGCATCTTATAAAATTTTGTAAGGTCAATCTTCTGACTTATGCTCACAGGCGCCTTAAGCGAAAAAGTCTTATCCTTCTTAAATGCTATACACTGAAAAGCGATACGTTCAAGAGCCGGCAATTCCTCATGAGAGAAATTGGCAAGGTCGGCAAGCATATTAGGCTCGATAGTACCTGAATATTTCACTTTCCACCCATGATCGTCGTCGCTGCGAACAAGAAACGTAAAGTAAAGAAAATAATTTGAATCGTTTACCAACACAGCGGCAAATGAAGTAGAAGAAAGTTGCTTAATATTTTTAGGCTCAAATGCTAAAACGACGTTGATTTTCTCGCCATAGGATGTTTCTTCGATAGGTAATTCTTTCTCTTGTGATTGCTCGGCAACAACTATTTCTGTTGAAGATTCTGGTTGACGACCTGCATCAAAGGCTTTTTGATCAAACATCAGATTTGCGCTATTGCCATTCGATTTTTGTGCTTCATGTCCTGCCGGCATAACGACGACAAGTTCTTTGAGAAGCATCGGCGTCTCAAAGCCATCCTCTTCGACAAATGCCATCTTGCCTTCGATCTTTACTATCTTGCCACCTCCCACCGAATTAAGGTAGCGAACAGTATCTCCTACTTTTGCCATATCTATTCTTGAATGTTTTTATCTTGACTATTATTTAGATCAAATTCGTCGTTAACCTGCTTCTCTCGCGATTCGTAAGCATCGACGATGCGTTGCACCAAAGGATGACGCACAATGTCTTTCTTTTCATACTCAATCAGCCCTATACCCTTAACTCCACGAAGGATGCGAAGTGCTTGGAGAAGGCCGCTTTGAGTATTGCGAGGGAGGTCGATTTGTGTAACGTCGCCTGTGATTATCATCTTGGCATTCATTCCCAAACGCGTCAGAAACATTTTCATCTGATGACGAGTCGTATTTTGTGCCTCATCGAGGATGATAATTGCGTCGTTGAGTGTTCTTCCACGCATAAACGCCAACGGAGCAATCTGAATTACATTGTTCTCCATAAACTCTTTCAACTTGATGGCAGGGAGCATATCCTCCAAAGCATCGTACAGAGGTTGCAGATATGGATCGATTTTGTCTTTCATATCGCCGGGAAGAAATCCCAATTTTTCACCAGCCTCGACAGCCGGACGTGAGAGTATGATTTTCTTGGCTTGACGATTTTTAAGAGCCGCCACAGCCAACGCTATTGCGATATAGGTCTTACCTGTTCCCGCCGGTCCTAATGCAAACGTAAGGTCGTTTTCTTGAAACGAACGCACCATTTTAGCCTGATTCGGATTACGAGCAGCAATCGGTTTGCCATTTTGTCCGAAGATGATTACACCTTCCGAACTCATCTCCTTTGGAGGTTCGCCTTTTATAACATCGATGATTACATCCTCGCTTAACTTGTTGTATTTACAAGCGTAAGCCTCAATCTCCTTTATTTTCTTTTCGAATTCCGCTGTTTCGCTATCCTCACCGATTACTTTGATTACGTTACCACGTGCTGCCATACGCAACTTTGGGAAAAGGTTGCGTATCAGCGAGATATTACAATTGTTGACGCCGTAGAACGTCTGAGGATCAATAGCGTCGATTATGACTATGCGTTCAATCATTTGTTCTGTTAAGAGTTGCCTCGAAAATGGTTATCCGACTGAGCCTTCAAGCGTGATTTGCAGTAGCTTTTGGGCTTCGACGGCAAATTCCATTGGCAACTTGTTCATTACTTCTTTAGCATATCCGTTGACAATAAGAGCCACGGCTTCCTCTGTCGGTATGCCTCTTTGGTTGCAATAAAATATTTGTTCGTCATTGATTTTTGACGTTGTCGCTTCATGTTCGACCACTGATGTTGAGTTCTGCACATCAATGTATGGGAATGTATGTGCGCCACATTGATCCCCCATAAGAAGCGAATCGCACTGCGTAAAATTACGACAGCCGGACGCATCTTTTGCCACCCTCACAAGACCACGATAACTATTCTGCGATTTACCGGCTGAGATACCCTTTGAGACAATCGTACTCTTACTGTTTTTACCTATATGAATCATCTTTGTGCCGGTGTCGGCCTGCTGGAAATTGTTGGTGACTGCGACCGAATAGAACTCACCGACCGATTCATCTCCTTTAAGTATGCACGACGGATATTTCCATGTAATAGCAGAACCCGTTTCAACTTGAGTCCATGAGATTTTAGAACGATGTCCTCGACACAAGCCTCTCTTTGTCACAAAGTTATAGATACCACCCTTACCATCTTTGTCGCCTGCATACCAATTCTGCACCGTCGAATATTTTACCTCCGCGCGCTCTTCGACAATAATTTCCACTATCGCTGCGTGAAGCTGATTTTCATCACGCATCGGAGCTGTACAACCTTCAAGGTAGCTGACGTAAGCATCATCATCAGCAACAATCAATGTTCGTTCAAACTGACCTGTGCCGGCAGCGTTGATACGGAAGTATGTACTCAACTCCATAGGGCATCTGACGCCTTTCGGGATATAGACAAATGACCCATCGGAGAATACAGCAGAGTTCAATGCCGCATAGTAGTTATCTCGATAGTTTACCACTGTGCCAAGATATTTTTTTACAAGATCGGGATAATCCTTGACGGCTTCGCTAAACGAGCAGAAGATAACACCCAGCTCGGCAAGTTTCTCACGATGCGTCGTCTTGACGCTGACACTATCCATTACGGCATCGACTGCCACGCCTGCAAGCACTTTTTGTTCCTCAAGCGAGATGCCAAGTTTGTTGAATGTTTTGACCAACTCCGGATCCACTTCATCCATGCTCTTCTTTTGTTCCTTTTTCTTTGGAGCAGCATAGTAGCTGATAGCTTGAAAATCGATTTCGGGAATGTCAAGATGTCCCCACTTCGGAACTTCAAGCGTCAGCCAATAGCGATATGCCTTCAGACGAAATTCAAGCAACCACTCCGGCTCGCCTTTGACTGCCGAAATATGGCGAATTACATCTTCATTAAGACCTGCCGGGACTATGTCAGTCTCAATATCGGTTACAAACCCATACTTATAGTCATTTTCTGTAACATCCTTTAAAATGTCATCTTGATTTGCCTTCTGAATATTATTGTTGTTTTCAGGTTTATTGTTGTTCATTTTATTTGATATCGTTATTGACATTGATAATATAAGTCAACGCTTTGACTTGATGTATTGTTTTGTCGATTTTGTTTTGTATTGATTTAATTTGCAAAGATAATGATTTCTCTGATATTTTGCTTAACTTTGCAATGTAAAAAGACACTTAGAGGTATGAAATGCAGTGTTTCCCAAATAGCGAAGGTGCTTTCAGGTGAGATTTTTGAGTTTCCCGAAGGCAGAAAATTAGATTGTGGCTTCAAATCGGCAGATATTGTCAATGATTCGGATGTCTCGATTTTATTGACCGATTCACGCTCTTTACTATACCCGAGCGACACTATCTTTTTTGCATTGCTCACTAAAGGCAACGATGGTCACCGATATATCGAAACTCTTTATCGACAAGGCGTCAAAAACTTTGTAGTAACAGCAATTCCAAAAGAAATGACTGACATTAAAGATGCCAATTTTATAATCGTAAGTGACACTCTGACAGCGTTACAAATATTGGGTATGTATAGCCGATACAATAGTCCGGCTGATGTGGTGGCTATAGCAGGAAGCAGAGGGAAAACCACGATTAAGGAATGGGGGTTTCAGGTCCTTCAAGGCATTATAAATATCGAACGCAGTCCTCGCAGCTACAACTCTCAGATAGGCGTACCTCTATCTTTGTGGGAGCTCAGCGAAAAATCACAGTTGGCTCTGATCGAAACAGGCATTTCAGAGTGTGGCGAAATGGAAAAGCTACATCGCATGGTTAGTCCGAAAATAGTACTTTTGACCGGTCTCAGCGAAGAACGTGGCGACAGGTTTGACTCTCTAATGCAGAAAGCCGACGAAATAGCATTGCTTACTAAAGGCGCACAAGTCGTTGTCTATAATGCCGATGAAGAAATGATTGCCGATGCTGTAGAAAAGCAAGGCTCTCAAATTCAGAAAATCGCATGGTCACAGAAAAAAGAAGATGCACCCATGTTCATTTCCTCTGTAAAGCGAGACTTAAAAGCAGGCAAGGCCCTAATTGCATATCGCATGAACAGTGTGGAAAATCATGTGGAAATACCATTCATCAATGACTACGAAATAGAAAATGCAATCACGCTTCTGACATTCATAAAAACATTAAACATCGACGACGAAATTCTACACAAGCAAATGAGCAACCTCGTCGCTGTCGGAACACGTCTTGATGTCAGCGATGGTGTAAATAATTGCACCCTTATATATGATTCATACACAAGCGACCTCAGCTCGCTGTGGCAAGCACTCGATTTTATGGGTCGTCGCGCTACAAACGACAGACAAAAAACACTAATTTTAAGCGATTTATCATACAACAACACTTGCGACGGCTTAATGTATGAACATATCGCAGAATTATGCAAAAGAGCCGGCATCGACCGACTCATAGGCATCGGGAAACAGATGACCGGCAACGCTAATCTGTTTAGTCAAAATTATAGATGCTTTTTGACTACCGAAGAGTTTATGCAGTCGATGTCAACATCCGATTTCAGCAACGAATTGATATTGATAAAAGGCGCTCCGGAATACGACTTTACACGTATTCGTGAAAACCTTGAAGCTCGCAAACACGAGACAGTGCTGGAGGTCAACCTCGACTCTGTCGTTAAAAACTTCAACTATTTCCGTCAGCATCTGCCTAACGGCACAGGTATAGTCGCCATGGTCAAAGCTTCCGGCTATGGTGCAGGAAGCTACGAAATTGCCAAGACACTCCAAGCTCAAGGGGCTGCATACCTCGCTGTGGCAGTCCTTGATGAGGGAATCGATTTGAGAAAAGCCGGCATCACCATGCCTATTATGGTGATGAATCCGAAGGTGGTAAACTACAAATCAATGTTTGCTTTCCACCTGGAACCAGAGATTTACAACATCGAAATACTGAAAGACGTCATCCGAGAAGCTGAAAAATACGGCGTCACAGAATATCCCGTACACATTAAATTAGACACAGGCATGCATCGCATGGGCTTTATCGAAAATGAATTGCCGGAGCTCATGAAGACGCTGAATTCTCAAAACTTTATTGTCGCCTCATCGGTATTCTCACATCTTGCGACGGCAGATTGTCCCGACATGGATGACTACACTCTGATGCAGTTGAAAAGCTTCGACAGGCTGACCGACTACATGCAATCTCTCTATCCCCGTAAAATAAAACGCCATGTGCTGAATTCAGCCGGAATATTGCGCTTCTCTGAATATCATTATGACATGGCACGCCTTGGCATAGGACTATACGGAGCAAACACATTGCCCCCGACAATTGAGCGACCATTGGCTGTCGTCTCAACACTACGAACTGTGATAATAACTATCAGAGAATGGGAGGCAGGAGAATCCGTAGGGTATGCTCGACGAGGCATCGTATCACGAAAATCACGAATTGCAACGATTCCAATCGGTTATGCCGATGGCATGAATCGCCGTTTCGGGAACGGAAGAAGCAGAGTATTCATCAACGGACATTATGCTCCGACGATTGGCAATATTTGTATGGACGCCTGCATGATCGATGTGACAGATATTCCTTGCAAAGAGGGCGACATTGTGGAAATATTCGGCGAAAATGTTGCTGTGCAAGAATTAGCCGACATACTCGACACTATTCCTTACGAAGTGCTGACATCTGTCTCTCCACGAGTTAAACGTGTCTATTTCAGAGAATAACAAATTTGGCATATCTCTCAAAAATCTCAACCATATCAACTTACATCCGCAACTGCCTGAGCAAATTTTGCTTAATCGGCTCTAATAGCACTTCGCTCAAATACTCAAATCAGTCAGAGCTTCGATAAAGCAGAATTTCATGTCATCGATATACGATATCAAAAAAAAATAAGACTGCCGATTGATTTCGACAGTCTCATTTGGTAAATAATGTTGATATGGTTTATTGGTTATTTCTCGGAAAGAGAATGTATTGTTAATATTGTATCACTAAATTATGTGGATTAATTCATATTGAAGCGTCGAGACACAAGACGATTGCCGTCGATGAAAATCTCAACAGTGTATTCACCCGGTGTCAACGATGAATTGACATCCCAATAGACCGACGTAGAAAGTTCTTCATTAGCATATTCCACTTGACGTTTGGCTGTGTACTCAAGTCGAGCGCCGTCGTATGTAAACGAACCATTTCCTTTTAGCAGAACGCCTTCCGGAGTTGTAATTCTCACAAAGACATCTTTCATGCCGGGCTTAGCTGTATTATTTGGAGTGATCGTAAGGTTTACGCCAAGTTGTTTTGCCTTCTTCACCTTCTTTTCGATTTTGCCCTTCTTATTGAATGCTTGAAGCGACACACCTGTGAGAGTAAGCTTTTCGGCAAGTTGCACCTTCTGAGTCAGTTCCTCATTCTTAGTCGTCGCAGTAGTTACAGCCGACGATAGCTGCTCATTCTTCTGATTGATTTCTTCAATCTCTTTACGAAGCCCTTCATTTTCTTCGCCAAGACGCTTAATCTCAGCGAGATAATGTTTCACGATACCCTTAAGGGTAGCAATCTCAGCCTCAAGATTTTTGATTTTCTGCTTGTTTTGAGAGTTAGAACGTTTTTCGGCATTCAATTCTTTAAGCAAGGCTTCCACTTTAAGACGCGCTTGGTCATACTTCTGCACCAAAGAATCATTCTTTAGATATATTTGTTGGTCTTCGTATGCTTTGAAATCGGCATTGAGCTGGTTAAACTCATTGGTAAGTTTCATCTGATCGTTGGCAAATTGAAGGCTATCCAATTGGGCTTGCACCTCATTGAATTCTGAATTTTGGCGTGAATTTGTAAAAATCAACGCTACGGCAAGTACTATCAGCGCTACGATGACGCCAATGCCTGCAAATAGAATTGTTTTCTGACGTTTATCCATATTTTTGCTATTTGGGCGTAAAGTTACACAATCATAAGCAATTCCCAAAATAGAAGTCCTTAAAATAGGTTAAAGGAGAGATTTTACCAATCTCTCCTTCGTGTATCGTCTAACGAAAATCAGATTGTATGCCGATTAGCGGACGTAGTGCGGCATCTCTTGAGGGATTACCATAGAGATTTCGACAAGTCCTGCGACTTCGCCGTTTTCGCGCCATGGAGTCTGATAGATCATCTTCTTAACGCCATTCTTATCTATGGTGTAGGCGTTGCTTTCGCCTGACTCGAGGAGGTGGGCGATAATCTGCTTTGAGCGGTCGGAATGGCAATTAAGCATATTTTTGCCAATCAAGTCGCCATGCGCAGCAAAAGTCTCACGCGCTTTCTTATTCATATAAAGGATGATACCCTCTTTGTCGCACACTGTCACTGCGCAGTTCATTCCATCTGCCCAGTCAAATATCTTTTGCTTTTCCATATTCATATATTACTTTTAATTTTGTAGTGCAGTAAAAAATCGACTTCTACGGCTGATTATAAAAAAATAAAACCGGCTCCTTCCTTGAAGGCCCGGTTAAATCTTGCTTGCTGAAGTAATAAATTACTTGTTAGTGTCAGCAGCAGCAGTATCAACAGCAGCAGCAGTGTCAACAGTTGTGTCTGCTTCTACTACTTCTTCAACTGCAACAGTTGTGTCAACAGTTGTGTCTGCTTCTTTTGCGCTATTACCGCAAGATACCATAGCTACGCTGAACAATACAGCAAGAGATAAAGCTAATTTCTTCATTTTTTTTAAAATTTAAATAATAAAACAATATTTTTTGCTATCAAAAACGGTGCAAAGGTAATGCTTTTTTTTCATACGCAAATATTTTTTGCAAAAAAAATTATGTTTTGAAGTAAAATTTATCTATTTAACACTGGATTTGTTAATTTTTATATAGATTTTAACACTTTGGCATCCCAAATCATCCAAAGTTTGCAACAATAATATCCGGTTATGAACAAAAAGTAAAAGCGTAGTTAATGAGATGTAGGAAAAAAGCATTAACTTTGCACCCAAATTAAATAATAAAGAAAAAAGACCGATTTCTAAATCATGAAAAAAGGATTATGCCTATTGGCAATGTTAGCATCGACAATGATGCTTTGGGCGCAAAAAGATATTGTCGATCTAAAAATCGAAGTGCGTGCCGACTATCAGAGAGAGTATATGGACGGTGAGTCTATCGAAGAAAATTGTGGTTTTCGTGGTAAATACCTTAATATGGCTATCAGCGGCAACATCACAGAAAACTTTTCATACTCATGGCGTCATCGTTTTAACAAGATGATTGGACCTGACGGTAGCAGTTTCTTTGATGCAACCGATTGGGTATGGTTGGCTTATAATATAAAGGATTTTGAAATCTCTGCCGGAAAGCAAGTAGTCGGCATTGGTGGTTATGAATACGACCGCGCTCCGATCGACCTCTATTTCTGCTCTGAATTTTGGAACAATGTCGCTTGCTACCAATTTGGTGTCAGCGGTGCTTACTCATTCAACGAGGGCAAGGACAAAGTGATGTTCCAATTCTGCCAAAGTCCTTTCCGCAATATAAATCCTGACATGTATGCCTACAACCTTATGTGGTATGGCAATCACGGCATATTCTCTTCTATATATTCCGTCAACATGATGGAATATGCTCCGGGCAGATTTATCAACTACATTTCATTAGGCAATAAATTTACATTTAATCGTGTGTCGCTCGAACTCGACTTCATGAATCGTGCGACAAGTCATCAGACATTCTTCTTTAAAGACATGTCTATCATCGGCGAATTGTCATGGAAGCCTATCGATTGCCTCAACGTCTTCGGTAAGGTCAGTTACGATGTCAATAACACAAACAACAACGACTTCTATGTGATGCCGGGCACAGACATGACTCGTCTCGGATGTGGTGTAGAATATTTCCCATTGCGCAATGGTCGTCACGACATTCGCTTGCATGCAAACTATTGCCACACTTTCGGTAAAAACGGTAATACTGAAAGCGTCCTTCGCGACAACCACTCAATGTTTGACCTTGGTGTGACTTGGAAATTCGACGTATTGAAAATCGCAAAGAAATAATTTTAAAAACAGCATAGAAGAATATGAGTTCAGCAACAAAAAAACTATTTGGATGGATTCCTAACGGCATCCCATGCTTATTGCTCCTATCAGTATTATTTTACTATCTTGGCAGCCAAATGGGTGCAGCCAACATGCTCAACACCATCATGAAGACAGCTCACGACCTTCTACTCAACACTTGCTTCTACCTCATGGGTATCTGTGTCATCACAGGTGCATTGGGTAAAGTGTTTGTAGAATTTGGCGTCGTAAGCCTCATCGAAAAATTGCTTCGTCCATTGATGAAGCCACTCTTCAATCTTCCGGGCGTAGCTTCATTGGGAGCAGTATTGACATTCCTTTCTGACAACCCTGCGATTATCTCGTTGGCTCACGACAAGAAATTCAGCACCTACTTCAAGAAATACCAATTCATCTCGTTGACCAACTTCGGCACAGCGTTCGGTATGGGCTTGCTCGTCATCGTATTCATGATCGGACAAGGCTACTTCATCGAGCCAATCGTCGGCTTGGTGGGCGCAATGTTTGGCTGTCTCATCTCTACACGCTTGATGCAACGCGCTGTCATAAAGGCATATCCTTCTTATGCGACAGAAGATGTAGTGACAGAACAGGTGACTGATACAGAAATGGAACAACAGAGCAACGAAGGTAAATCGACATTCATTCGCGCCCTCGATGCATTGCTTGAAGGTGGCAAGTCGGGTGTCGATATCGGCTTGGCTATCATCCCGGGCGTGCTGATTATCTCTACACTCGTAATGATGCTCACATTCGGTCCTACAGGAGCTAACGGCGAATACACCGGTGCTGCATACGAAGGCGTAAAACTCCTCCCTTGGATTGGCGAAAAAATAGACTTCGTATTCAAATGGTTATTTGGTTTCACCAACCCTAACTTGATCGCCTTCCCTATCACTGCCCTCGGTGCAGTAGGTGCAGCTTTGAGCCTTGTACCCAACTTCATATCGCAAGGTTGGATCGACGGCAACGCCATCGCAGTATTCACTGCTATCGGCATGTGCTGGAGCGGCTTCCTCTCCACACACACAGCAATGCTCGACTCACTTGGCTATCGTCAATTGATCTCAAAAGCAATCCTTTCACACACAATCGGTGGTCTTTGCGCAGCATTTGTAGCTCACTGGGTCTACGTTCTTGTGACACTTTGTATCTAAAACATCATATTTTATAAATATCGACAATGGCGGTCAATCATGATCGCCATTATTTTTTTGCTTCTTCAACAATCATAAAACATAAAAAGCAGAAGATATATACTTCAATTATCAGCAAAAAAACATGGATGTTCATATGTTAAAAATATTAATAACAATTGTTAAACACTAAAATAAAATAGTCTATATATGTGAAAAAGCCTTATTTTTGTGCTGATTTTAGGTGATTTATAGGGAGTGATATTGTTAAAATGCAAGATTTAGCTTATATCCGGCTTTTAAACGGGCAGTGGATGTTGGCTATCTTTTGCATGATTATGCAGTATCGCTCGTTATATAAATTAATACACAACATACGGACTGAATAAATTTTAATTATTAATAACCCGATGTAAAACTAAATTAATTCTTGCATGAAGAACATTTGTTTTCACATGAATCGGAGAGTATGGTTGGCCATAGCAATGCTATTGGTGCTTACTTTCCCGGCTTTGGCTCAAAAGATCGCCGTACATGGTAACGTGTCGGACGAATTTGGCGAAGCATTGATTGGTGCCACTGTTTTAGAGAAAGGCACAACTAATGGTACAGCAACAGATTTCGATGGTAACTTCGAATTGGCTGTTAATCCTAATGCCACTATTGTGGTATCCTACGTCGGATATAATCCGATGGAAGTAGCTGTCAACGGACAGACTACAATCAACGTAGTATTGAAAGAAAATGCCACAATGCTACAGGAAACTGTGGTTATCGGTTATGGTTCTGTTAGAAAGCAGGATGCAACCGGTTCTGTGGCTTTGATTAAACCTGATGAAGTAGAAGCAGGTATCGCTACTTCTGCACAAGACCTTCTTGTGGGTGCTTCTCCGGGTGTGGTTGTAACTCCTGACGGTGGTAACCCAACAGGTGGTGCAGCTATCCGCATCCGTGGTGGTGCTTCTTTGTCAGCATCTAACGACCCATTGATCGTGCTCGACGGTGTGCCTTTGAGCGATCAGACTTACGGTGGTGTTAACCCATTGACTATGATTTCTCCTGACAACATCGAATCGATGACTATCCTTAAGGATGCTTCTGCGACTGCTATCTACGGTTCTCGCGCATCTAACGGTGTAATCATCATCACTACAAAGAAAGGTCAGTCAGGTCGTCCTCAAGTCAACTTCACTGCTAATATGCACGTTAACACTCCACGCAAAACTTGGGACGTGCTTTCAGCAAGCGATTTCCGCAAAATGGTGACTGAGCAAATCGGCACAGAATCTGCTATTTCTCAACTTGGCAATGCCGATACAAACTGGCAAGACGAAGTGCTTCGCACATCTATCTCTCACGACTATAGCTTGAGCGTGGGTGGTACAGTGGCTTGGCTTCCTTATCGTATCTCTGCTTCTTATACATCTAACAGCGGTATCCTCGAAACATCTAAGATGGAACGTACAACTGTAGGTTTCAACCTTACTCCAAGTTTCTTCGATGGCAAGCTTAAGATTCAAGCGAACGCAAAAGGCAGCTACATTCGCAACCGCGAAGCTGATACAGGCGCAGTAGGTGCAGCTCTTACATACAACCCAACTCTTCCTGTTTACACTGATTATAACACAGCAGGCAACACAGGATTGAAGATGTATAATGGCTACACAACATTGACAGACGGCACAGGTCGTCCTTTGGACAACTCTGCGACAAACCCATTGGCATTGCTTCATGAAATCAACAACACATCAAGCATCTACCGTTCAACAGGTAACCTTCAAATTGATTATGCTCTTCACTTCCTTCCTGAGCTTCACTTCAACCTCAACCTCGGTTATGACGTTTCTAAAAACGAAACTATCAGCACAATGGCTCAAAACTCTCCACAAGCATGGAGAAGCAACTACAAGGATGGTGCCGGCACAATCTACAACAAATACGAGCTTCAACGCAACACACTCCTCGACTTCTATGCTAACTACAAGAAAGAATTCGAAGAAATCAAGTCAAATCTTGATGTAATGGTGGGTTACTCTTGGCAACGTTTCGACTTCCACGGAAACGACAAGACTCGCATCAACACTCTCGGTTTCAACTATGCTTACGATAATGGAGGCTACACATTAAACGAAGACCCGGCTTCTGCTGACCACTTGAACAAGGCATACGGTGACGATCCTAACTATGTGTATAAGTGGGCTCAACAATTGAACCTCGTTTCATTCTTCGGTCGTTTGAACTATGCATTCGACGATACTTACTTGCTTACATTCACTCTTCGTGACGACGGTACATCTCGCTTCTCTCCAAGCACACGTTGGGGTCTCTTCCCATCATTGGCTCTTGGTTGGAAGATTATCAACATGCCGTTCATGGAAAAAGCAAAAGAAAACATGAACGAGTTTAAACTTCGTCTTGGCTGGGGTATCACAGGTCAACAAGCTGTCGGTGGTTACTTCCCATACATCCCTGTTTACACTCAATCTAACCCATCAGTACAATATCCTAACCCTAATGGTTACGATCAACCATGGGTAAATCCTCTATATCCTAACGCTTACAACGAAGAAATCAAGTGGGAAGAAACTACTACTTGGAACGTCGGTCTTGACATGGGCTGGTGGAACAATCGTTTGACAGTGGCTTTGGATTGGTATCTTCGCGACACTAAGGACCTTCTTGCTTACGTTCCTGTACCTGCCGGTATGACAACTACCAACTACATGGACCGCAACATTGGTGAGCTTCGCAACATTGGTGTGGAAGCAACAATCGGCGCTCGCGTTATCGATACAGACGACTTCATTTGGACAACAAGCTACAATGTGGCATGGAACAAGAACGAGCTTACTAAGCTTACAGGTTCATCTGCAGAAGACCAAAACTATTATCTTCAAGCAGCAGGCAACCCTGCATCAGAAAATGCGGGTGCGCTTCAAATCCACAAAGCAGGCTATCCGGCTTACTCATTCTATTTATTGGAACAAGTCTATGACGAAGATGGCAAGCCAATTCCAAACCAATATGTTGACCAAAACGGAGACGGCACAATCAACGACAATGACCTTGTGATCAAACACTCACGCGATCCTAAGGTGACAATGTCATGGAGCAATACATTCAACTATAAAGGCTTCGACCTCGGCTTCACATTGCGTGCTTCTATCGGCAACTATGTATTCAACAGCGTTCGTGCAGCTCGCACTAACCTCACTACAGTCGATCGTTACGGTCTTAACAACGTGATTGAATCAGACGTTTATTTCAACGACAACTCTGCAAACTCTAACCTCGTTCGTAGCGACTACTTCTTGGAAAATGCAGGTTTCGTACGTTGCGACAACATCACACTCGGTTATACTTGGAACAACCTATTCCAAGACAACCTTCGTCTCCGTCTTTATGGTGCAGTTCAGAACCCATTCGTTCTCACTCGCTACAAAGGTCTTGACCCTGAAGTATTCTCAGGTGTAGATAACAACGTTTATCCACGTCCTGTGACATTTACTATCGGTTTGGTTGCAACATTCTAATCACATAAATTAATTAAGAAAGATATGAAATCATTAAATAAATTATTTATCGCATTAGGATTGACTGCATCATTGTCATTCGTTTCTTGTGTGGACGATTTGAATGTAGATCCTAAAGACCCTAATGTTAAGACAGACGTATCTGCCGATATGGACCGTGTCCTCGCTGAGTGCTATCAAGGTCTCGCGACTTCAGGCTACAATGGTGCCGGTTCATCTATCATCTCCGGTGGTGACGCCGGTGCAAACTCTTTCACTCGTGCAGTCTTCGTGTGCAACGAATTGACTACCGATGAGTTTGCATGGAAGCAATTTGGCGACGCAGGTCAATACGAACTTGCTACAATGCAATTTGCTGCCGACAATGGTGTGATGTACACTACTTATTCTCGTCTTTACACCGTCATAGCTCTCTGCAACGAGTTTATCCGTTCAGTAGATAATGGCAAGTTCACTCTTGACACACCTGAACTCCAAGCCAAAGCTACAGAATACAAGCGTCAAGCTAAGGTGCTCCGTGGTCTTTGCTATTTCTATGCTATCGACATGTTTGGTAACGCAGGTTATCAAGATGAAACTATGCCTGCCGGTACAGCTCCTGAACAATATGACCGCGCTGACCTTTACAACAAGGTAGTAGCAGGTCTTGAAGCTGTCTCTGCAGAATGGGGCGAAACATACGCAGTGCCTGCTTACGGCTATGTAGGTAAGGAAGCTTGCGACGCTCTTCTTGCTAAGTTCTACCTCAACGCTGAAGTATTCACAGGCACTCCTGCTTACGACAAGTGTTGGAACATCTGCGAAAAGATCATCGCTCACCACAAGGGTGCAGGCTTCAATGGCTCAGGTCTTGCAAACTCTTACAAGGCAGTATTCGGTGCTAATAATAATGAATATATGGCACAAGGTAGTCGCGTGAATGAAATCATCTGGGGTATTCCACAAGATGGTATCAAACTCCAAAACTACGGTGGTACAACATTCTACATGGCAGCTTCTACATCAAACTCAACTCCGGGTTGTACTATGAACTCTGCCGACTACAACTTGTCAGCTTCATGGACATGTATGAATGCTCGCGAACAATTCGCTAACAAATTCGAATGGGTTGACGGCGTTTCTACAGACAAGCGTGCTGAACTCTGGTGTACTTCTAACCAAGGTTTCAAAATCACTAACGGCGACATCACAAACTTTGCAGATGGTTACGCTCCGGTGAAATACACTAACTGGGCATACACCGACAATGGCGACGTTGACACTGATAACTCACCTGACGGCTCTAACGCATTTGCTGATGCTGACTGGTGTGTAATCCGTCTTGCTGAAATCTACCTTACAGCTGCTGAAGCAAACATCGTTGGCAAAGCCGGCGACCAAACAAAGGCTCTCGAATATGTCAACTATATTCGCGAACGTGCAGGCGTTGCTGCTTGGACAGCTGCTAACTTGACAGCAGACAACATCCTTGACGAACGTTGCCGTGAGCTTTACGGTGAAAACTGCCGTCGTACAGACCTCGTGCGTCACAACAAATACGCAGGTGGCAACTATAATTGGAACTGGAAGGGCAACGTAGGCGCTGGCGGTACTGCTACTCCTGAACACATGAACCTCTTCCCAATTCCTTCAACAGTGATCAGCTTCCAAGGCTACAAGCAAAACCCTGGTTACTAATTCTAAACTCAATGTTTAATTTTAACAAGAGTAAAGTAAAATGAAAAAAATATCAATTCTTTTTGCAATGTTGGTGGCTGTGATCTCATTAAACAGCTGCAAGGATGACACATATCCTCGCTTTAACCCTCCAACAGTTTTCGAGCTTAATACTCCTGCTCTTGCAAATGAGTACTATGAGCTCACAGAAGAAGGCACTGTGAACCTTTCATGGTCACAACCAAACTATGGCTATGCTGCAGCAGCGACATACGCTGTGCAAGTATCGCTCGCTGAAGATTTCGCAGACTTCAAAGAGTTGGCTTCAACATACGTTGTTTGCGACGCTCACGTTAAATCAAAAGAAATCGCTGAAGCTATCTGCATCCTTCGTGGTATTGATAGCGAAGAAGCTTACGTTGACGAACCGGCACGCAAACTCTATGTTCGCGTTCGCGCTTTCATCGATGGTATCGAAGGCAGCGAAATTCTTTCTAACGTAATTGTTCTTAATCAAGTGAAAGAATATTGCGCTATCCAATCTCCTGGCTACATCTACCTCATCGGTAACGTAGGTGGTTGGACAGGTCCTGATGCTGCTAACGCAGGAGCATTGGCTGACTGGCGCTTGTTCGAAAGCGACAACGCTATCGGCAGCAAGATCTACTCTGGCGTATTCGACATGCCTGCAGGCGAATTGATCTTCCGTTTCTACACTGAATTGACTGGTTGGGACGGTGGCGCATCAGTTGGTCTCCAAGCAGAAGATAACCCAATCGATGTAACTCTTGTTGACGGTGCTGCTAAGGAACAACTTGTTGCTCCTGGTAAGGGTTCAATCCGCATCCCTGAATGGGAAGGTGGCGCGATGAAGATCGTTGTCAATATGAACGACCTCACAGTGACTCTCGAAGCAGGTGGTGTTGACACCAACGGCAAGGCATTCATCTACCTTGTAGGTGCTCCTTCAGGTTGGACTCAACCATCAGAAGCTAACGCTGCTCACTATGAAGCATGGAAGCTCTATGATCTTGAAGACAATGGTGTCTATACAGCGACATTTGACATTCCTGCAGAAAGCTTCCAATTCCGTTTCTACAAAGAACTTACAGACTGGGATGGTGGTGCTTCTTACGGCTCACAAGTTGAAGATGCTCCAATCGACATCACAATGACAGACGGTGTCTTCGCAGGTGATGCTACAGACGGTAAGGGCAGCTGGAACCTCCCTGGTTGGGAAGGTGGCAAGGTGGCTATCTCTGTCGATACTAAGAATAACAAAGTGACATTCACAAAAAAATAAGATTAATTTCCAACTCTACGGGGCAGACACGACGCCTGCCCCGAGGGTTGATTAAATCAAAAAAGAGAAAATAACATGAAAAAGATAGGCTTAATGTTAATGGCTGTATTGTCATTGGGCTTCGTAGCTTGCGAAGACGACACAAAGGCAATCCCACAGTCAAATGCTCAAGAAGCTACAATGTCGGCTAACGGCTTGACAGTCGCTTACGGCTCTGACCTTGCAGGCGAATCAATCGACCTTGCTACATTGGTTGCTAACGGTGGCGCAGTGAATGTAATCACTACAGAAGCTGTCGAAAATCTTCCTGCAGGTGCTGCAGTGGAATACACTATGCAAATCTCAGCCAACGAAGACTACTCTAACGCTACTTCATTTGTAGTAGAAAATGGTGCTGTGTCGGCCACAGAATGGGACAATTGGTTCCGTGGTACAATCGGCAAGGCTCCTAACGCTAAAAACAACTATGTGCGTTTCGCTGCATACGTCGCAGAAGGCACTTCTAAGGTTCGTCTTGGTGGTCCTGACACTTGGTTTGCTGCTAAAGCAATCTCTGTGACTCCAATCGCTCTTGATATCACAATCGAAGAAGCATATTACCTCCTCGGTACTATCAACGGATGGAGCGTAGCTGAAGCTATCAAGTTCAACCACTCTGAAGCAAACGTTTACGATGACCCAATCTTTACACTCAACTTCGAAATCTCTGAAGAAGAAGCTGCTGCAGGTTGGTGGTGGAAGATTGTTCCTCAATCAACTTATGAAACAGGCAACTGGGTAAACGCAAAGAACGCTTCATACGGTGTAGAAAATGATGGAGATACAGCAACTGAAGGTATCCTCTTCGGTCGTCCAAACGAATCTCAAGATTGTGGCGCAGGTTGCTTGAAGATATCAGGTCAATTGCGTCTCACTATCGACATGCTCAATGGTACTTACGCATTTACTTCTGCTGTGACTAACCTTTGGACTCCAGGTAACGCAAACGGTTGGAGTCACGCAGATTCTCAAATGCTTTATACATACGACTTCGAAAACTACATGGGCTTCGCTCACCTCGATGGCGAATTCAAGTTTACTAACGCTGCTGACTGGAACCACACTAACTACGGTTTCGCTGAAGAAGGTAAAATCTCTACAGATGGTGACAACATCAATGCAGGTGGCAACGGTCTCTTCTGGTGCCAAGTTAACACTACCGAGTTGACTTACTCACTCTACCTCGCTGAAACTCTCGGCGTAATCGGTGACGCAACATCTGGTGCTTGGGACAACTCTACTGCTCTTACTCCATCAGCAGACTTCCTCGTATGGACAGGTGATGTTGAATTTAAGGCAGGTGGCGAATGGAAGCTTCGTGCTAACAACGCATGGGATGTTAACCTCGGTGGCGACATGAACAACCTTTCTAAGGACGGTAGCAATATCGCTACTCCTGGCGAAGGCGTTTACACTGTGACTTTGGATCTTTCTAAGCTCCCTTACACAGTAAGCGTTGCTAAAAAATAATCGACACATCGATTAAAATAATATCTGAGAGTGGAGACTTCCCGTCTTCACTCTCTTTTTATAAATCATGACGAAATCATCATGGATTTTGACCAATTGACCTGAATTTTGACCAATAAGCCTCAATTGACCACCGTTTATTACTGTCCGCTAAACATCTGAATTAATTTGAAACGATAGTTCAAAATCACCGATAATTAATCGGGCAGACTGCATTGTCGCAATCTGCCCGATTTTGTGTTGACGAAAAAATATTGTTGTTAGATTTGCAGTCCTTATAAGTATCTATTATTAGATATTAAAATTATTCACATCTGCATTTACAACGCCAAACGATAGATCTCTGCGCAATCATCCATTGATAGCGGCACATAGAAACCAAGGGTGTCGCCCATGTTGCCACGCAATGATTTCACCAATGCTTCGATATCAGGGTTTTTCACGCCTGTCAGTTCGCGCATTGATATTGTCAAGCCGATATTGTGATAGAACGATTTTAGAGCTTCAATACCTTCGGCAATGATTGTCTCATCGTTCTTTCCGACAGCATCAACACCCATGACGTTAATAGCAAATTCCTTCACCTTATGAGGATTTTTCTTTGCCACAAATGTCATCCAAGCAGGCACCATCACAGCAAGTCCTGCTCCATGAGCCACGTCATAGAGAGCGGAAATCTCGTGTTCAAGACGATGTGACGACCAGTCTTCCACCTTGCCATTGCCACAAAGTCCGTTGTGAGCGAGTGTTCCTGCCCACATCACGTTGGCACGAGCATCATAATCGTTAGGATTCTCCTTGAGACGCAAAGCATTTTGCATCACGTTGCGCATGATTGTCTCAGCAATGCCGTCTGTAAGATCCACACCGGCAGTATTTGAGAAATAGCGTTCTTGAATGTGGCAAATCATATCTACCACACCACACGCTGTCTGAAACCAAGGCAAAGTGAATGTCAACTCGGGATTCATCACAGCGAAACGAGGACGAAGAATCATCGGATAACGCACGCTGATTTTGTGCATACCGTCGAGTTTTGTAATCACTGAGTTGCCACTTCCCTCACTTCCGGCAGCAGGAATGGTAAGAACCACCCCAACCGGCAATGCTTCTTTCGGCTCTCCTTTCTTGCTATAGAAGTCCCAGAAATCGCCTTCGTATGGCACTCCGATAGCAATCGCCTTAGCTGTATCAATCACCGAGCCACCACCAACTGCAAGGATGAAATTGCACTTTTCGCAACGAGCTACTTCAATACCTTCATACACGCGATCGTCGGTCGGATTAGGGCGAATACCACTAAGCTCGCAATAAGTTATCCCCTCTGCCTGAAGAGATGATTTAACTGTAGCAAGCAATCCGCTGCGAACCACCGAGCCACCACCATATACAATCAACGCATGACGTCCGCCATACTTTCTGACAAGTTGTCCTGTCTGAGTCTGTGTGTTCTTTCCGAAAACAAATTCTGTCGGCGAATAGAATACAAAATTTTCCATTCCTAATCTGATTTTATGTTTTACCGAGAACTTTTTATTTGAAATTTTCGCAGATAGCGGCAGCTATCTGCTTCATCTTTTCAGCATCCGGGTCGGAAATCTTGTTGCGGAAATCCATATCGCTCTCGGCCTTAATAGGGATAAGATGAATGTGAGCATGAGGCACCTCAAGACCGATGACAGCCATTGCCACTTTCTTGCAAGGCAAAGTAGCACTAATTGCTTTTGCCACACGTTTTGCAAACACAGTCATGCCTGCCAATTCTTCATCCGTAAGGTCAAAGATATAGTCTTCTTCACGCTTAGGCACAACCAAAGTGTGGCCCCAATTTACAGGATTGATATCAAGAAAGGCAAAATAATTGTCATCCTCAGCCACCTTGTAGCAAGGAATCTCGCCATTGATAATTCTGCTAAAAATAGTCATAGAAATAACGTTTTAACCGATTTCGATATTCATGATTTCAAATTTCATTGTACCGGCAGGAGCCTTCACTTCCACTACGTCGCCCACCTTGTGGCCCATAAGACCTTGTGCGATCGGAGTGTTTGAAGCGATCTTATGCTCACGAAGGTTGGCTTCATTTTCAGTAACGATTGTATATGACATAGTCATGCCGTTAGCCACATTCTTGATTGTCACCTTATTGAGCAATTGCACTTCGTCTGTATTTAGATTGCTTTCATCGATAATACGAGCACTTGCGATTAGCTCTTTGATTTTAGCAATTTTCATTTCGAGCATGCCTTGAGCTTCTTTTGCCGCATCATATTCAGCATTCTCCGAAAGGTCGCCTTTGTCGCGAGCTTCTGCGATCGCTTGCTTCACTGCAGGACGTTGCGCTTCAAGCTCTGCAAGCTCTTCCATCTTTTTGTTGTACCCTTCTTGGGTAAGGTAAGTTGCCATGTTTTATATCAATTGGTTTAATTAAACAATAAAAAATTAAGGAATCTTTTCCTTTCGGAAAGACCCTTCCATTCTGACACAATTGTGCCACCATTATCTATTTCGACTGCAAAGTTAGTCTATTTTTTTAACATAGGCAAATATTTATTCCACATCCGAACTACATTTCATCTTTGAGAATCAATAATATTTCATTAACTTTGCGATGGGTCTAATCATTAAAGCTTTTTCTATATGAAAACAACGAGTTCTATCAAACATTTTCTAACTTTAATGGTGTGTGTTTGCATGTTTGCCACATCTTATTCCAAAGAGACAAGTGGCAATGTCAATGGGCAAATTTGGGTCGATTTGGGACTACCGAGCGGGGTACTATGGGCAACGTGCAACATCGGAGCGAATGCCATCGAAGAGCATGGCTCATTCTTCGCATGGGGAGAAATTTTTCCAAAGCAAGAATACAATTATGACAATAGCTCAACAACGGACACTAATCTCGGCAATATCTCCGGGAATGCAAAATACGATGCCGCAAAAGCCAATTGGGGCGACGAGTGGCGCATGCCGACACGCGACGAGTTTCAAGAATTGATTGACAACTGCACATGGAAACAAGTTAACTTTAATGGTGAAGACGGAATAGAGGCCACCAGCAAAATTAATAATATGCGTCTTTTCTTTCCTGCCGCAGGACAACATGTCGGAGATATCATTTCATCTGTAGGCATAGGAGGGAGCTATTGGAGCGCGACCCCGACAAGCCATCAAAACGAAGCGTTTCTAATGCAATTCGAAAACAAAACGCCGACACTCGTCCAAGCATTATTCCTTTGTGGCAATTCTATTCGTCCTGTCATCGATCCTATAAATGACCCTTATGAGTCGGAAATATACCACGAGCTGAGCGAGCTGTCTATAGATGATATATTTGAACTTTTTGACATCACTTGGGTGGCTGATGAAGTCGGCAGAGAGGAACTCTTGCAAGAGTTAATCAACACGCTGGTACTTGACGACAAAATTTTTGACAACAAAATAGTATCTTTCGTTTTACTCGATAAGGCCGTCAAAGAAAACCAACAGTGGGCTTATTCGGAATACGGGAAATGGTATTTCTTCGGAAGAGAAAAAGGCTACCCTGTCAATCGAGACGCCAAGAAAGCCCGACAATATTTGGAACTTGTATATCCCAAAACGGCAGAATTGGAATATCTGACAGGGCTTTCTTATGAAGAAGAGTCCGACTTTGAAATGGCAATCTATTATTTCAATAAGGCATCAGAGAAAGGATATAGCGATGCAACAGACAGACTATCTAAGACTATTGATTCACTTTTAAGTTTTGACATCTACCCCGTCAATGATCAGACATTAAATGCCTTAGCGCATTATTTACTCGCACTCTGTAATATTGAGGGTTATGGCATGGCGAAAAATTTCACTCGCGGCGTTGAATATCTCATAAAGGCTGCCGAAGAAGGCAATATGGACGCACAAGGAGAATTGGGCGATTTGTATTTCCGAGGCAAAGGCGTCGAGAAGAGTTTTGAGATGGGACTATATTGGTGGAAAAAGTGTGCTGACTCTGGATCCGGAGAAGCAAAATCAGAGCTAAAAAAGCTATTCAACCGATTGTTAAAGAATAACACTAAAACACCTATCGAGAAATATCAATTAGGCTATTGCTACTACTTTGGATATGGAACAGAAATCGACATCACAAAAGCATTCCTCTATATGCGTGAAGCAGCTGACGAAGGATGTGTCGAAGCCGAGAATTTCATATGGGAGTATGGCGCTTAACCGCCATCGGCATAGCATATTTCCCAAGGATTAAAACATCCCAACCCACATGCCAATCATCATCTATACTTAACCCCTTTGCTTATTTCCCATGTATTATAACGGAATAGGCGTATAGGTCACGAGATATTGGTATCTGACAAAAAACGAAGGCAATCTACCATAAAAAAAGCGAGGACCGATTGTGGCATCCTCGCTATTTTTCTTATATGCTTTACGATTATCGAAGTACGAGCATTGCGTCGCCATAAGCGCCAAACTTATAACCTTCCTTGACCGCTTCCTCGTAAGCCTTGATTATCAATTCGTAGCCACCAAATGCAGCGACCATCATGAGCATTGTGCTAAGTGGCATGTGGAAGTTAGTCACCAACGCATTACATACAGTGAAATCGTACGGAGGGAAGATGAATTTATTTGTCCAACCGGAGTATGTCATGATGTGACCATTCATGCAGACAGCACTTGCGATACCACGCAACACCGATGTACCGACAGCACATACTTTCGATTCACGATCTTTTGCAGCATTGACAATATCTACCAAATCGCTATCGACAATCATCTCTTCACTGTCCATTCGATGCTTGGTCAAATCTTCGACATCGATTTCACGATAGTTGCCACGACCGGAATGAAGCGTCAGGAACGCTCTTTCGATTCCCCGTATTTCCATGCGTTTGAGCAATTCGCGACTGAAGTGAGTTCCGGCAGCCGGAGCCACTACTGCACCCTCTTTTTCTGCAAAAATACACTGATAGCGTTCGGCATCTTCGGGTTCGACAGGACGTGTTATATAGTCTGGCAGTGGAGTTTCGCCAAGCGCATAAAGAGCTTCTTTAAACTCATCATGAGGACCATCATAGAGGAATCGCAACGTACGACCACGCGATGTCGTATTGTCAATAACTTCCGCCACCATCGAATCATCTTCTCCGAAGTAAAGCTTATTGCCGATACGAATCTTACGTGCAGGCTCTACGAGCACATCCCAAAACTTATTTTCAGCATTCAATTCTCTGAGCAAGAACACTTCGATGCGCGCACCTGTCTTTTCTTTATTGCCAAACAATCGTGCCGGAAACACCTTTGTATCGTTGAAGACCATGACATCGCCTTCATCGAAATATTGAAGTATCTCTTTGAACACTTTATGTTCAATCGTTCCTTTCTTGGAGTCGACCACCATCAAGCGTGATTCATCGCGATTTTTCGCAGGATATTGTGCGATTAGTTCTTCAGGAAGTTTGAATTTGAATTGTGATAGCTTCATAATATGTATTTTTTTAATTTGATTCGTATTTGTTACCCATTTTGTTTTTATGCCGGTTGATAATCATCAGGGAATGTCAACTCTACTGTATTCAACAATTCCACAGCATCATCTACATTCATACAGTCATCAATCGATATTTTACCGACACGTGTACGGCGCAATCCCGTAAGATGTCCACCACTTTTGAGTGCTTCACCGATGTCGCGAGCCAAAGCACGAATATATGTTCCCTTACTGCAAACCACGCGTATCTCAATAGTCGGCAAGTCACAACTGAGCAACTCTATTTCGCTTATAACAAGTGGTTTGGCTTTAAGTTCCACCTCTTTCCCTTTTCGAGCATATTTATAGGCACGCTTGCCATCGATTTTTACTGCCGAAAATACCGGTGGCACTTGCATTATTGTGCCTTGAAATCGTGGCAACACTTCGCGCACCAACTCTTCTGTGATATGTTCTACGGGATAGGTCTGATCTATTTTAGTCTCAAGGTCATAGCTTGGAGTCGTTGCTCCAAGGCGAATCTCTGCGATATATTCTTTTTCTCCACTTTGTAGTTCTTCAATACGTCGTGTAGCTCTTCCGGTGCAGACGATAAGCACTCCTGTCGCAAGAGGATCGAGCGTACCGGCATGCCCTACCTTGAACTTTTTGACACCTAATCTTCGCTGAACAACCCCACGCAGACGTTTAACAGCATCAAACGATGTCCAGCCTAACGGCTTATCTATTCCGATTATTTCTCCACTAATAAAATCCATCCTTATGCGATTTGAAGATTTACTCCGCAAAGCATCATCACTATGATTGCTCCTCCGACTATTATACGATACCAACCAAATGCTTTAAATCCATATTTCGACACAAAGCCGATAAAGAATTTTATAGCCAATAATGCCACTGCAAAAGCTACTGCATTACCCAATATTAATATTCCCATATTGTCGGCAAGGATTGTTCTTTGCACAGGGTCTATAATTAATTTCAATAGTTTATAGGCCGTCGCTGCAAGCATTGTAGGCACAGCCAAAAAGAATGAAAATTCCGCCGCAGCCTTGCGTGTCAATCCTTGCGACATACCACCGACAATGGTTGCCATTGAACGGCTGACACCCGGAATCATCGATATACACTGATAGAGACCCACCATAAAAGCATTTTTGTCGGTCATCACAGTCTTTTCTCCATTACCGAATATACGGTCGCAAAACAACATGAACACACCACCAATAACGAGCGTTACAGCCACAACTTCAACCCTTTCGAGCATGGCATCTATGGCATCACTGAACAATAAGCCTAACACTGCAGCCGGGATGAATGCGACAAGCAATTTCCAATAAAATTCATATTTTATGAGAAAAGCCTTTTTCCCACTGACTCCACTCGGCACCTTATTCAGACGGAAAAATCGCTTCCAATAAAGACATATCACCGAAAGAATTGCGCCAAATTGGATTATGAACGTAAAAGCCTTAACAAAATCTGTGCTTTCTACGCCCAAAACATTCTGCGCAATTATCATATGACCGGTCGATGAGACTGGAAGAAATTCTGTCAATCCCTCGACAATGGCTATGATTATTGTTTCAAATATTCCCATCGCTTTGCTTTAATCTTTTTTCTTCGGTGAATAGACTATCGCAAAAGCCATCGACAGGAAGCCCAAGAAAGCAATTGTCGGACCTACTACTATACGACGTGTACTGAAAATCTCCGGATTAAAACCATTTTCAACCGAACTTCCCGGTCCTGCCATAAGAGCAAAACCGATAATAATCAGAACAACACTGATTACCATAAATATAAAATTTTTTTTTACAAACGGCTTCTCGCTTTGGCTTTGTTGAATCATGCCGTCTTTTTTTTCTTTAGTTATCATTATTCTGTTGTTTTTTTATTTTCTATTTAAACAATTGATCGTAGTCTTGACGCAGATACTTAGTCGTTGCAAACAATGCCGCCACAGAGCAAATAACCGCTCCAAAGATAAATAATCCGACGACTATCAGCCCCACGTTCTCCCAAGTCAAATATCTGTTGAGCAATGGAAATTCGTATGCAGCAATATAACTCCTCACACCCACAAGAATTGCACTCGCCAATGTCGCGGCAATCAGCCCCGACCACATATTACCCATAATGAACGGACGACGAATAAAGCCGTTTGTAGCTCCGACAAGCTGCATGGTGTGAATAGTAAATCGTCGCGAATAAATCGAAAGATGAACAGTATTATTAATCAATACAAACGAAATTACTATCAACGCCAATGCTATTACACCAAGTATTATGCTCATGTTTTCGATATTATCGATGGTGCTTACTATCTCCTGCGTGTTTTGACGTGCAACACCTTCGACTAACGGATCAGCCTCCAACGCAGATACTATTGCCGAGATACTGTCGACATGAGTATATTCAGCCTTCAATGTCATTGATATTTCAGGAGAAAGAGGGTTGACACCGAAGATTTCTTCAAGATTTTCACCTGTGTCGCGAGTCCAATTCTGCATTGCTTCTTCCTTTGAGATAAAGGTGATTGTGTTGACATACCTATTACGTTTAATTCCCTCAGAGTATCCCAATGCTTGCTCATTTGATACTGAATCATTCAATATAATATTTAGCTCAATCTGCTCCTTGACTTGGCGTCCGACAGATGCTCCACAGACAGAAATCATCGCAATCACACCGACAATTATCAATACAAGAGAAACGCTCACAATCGTTGTAATATGAGCGGCAAAATATGATATTTTCCTTTCCTTATGTCTTTTCATCAGTCTATTCATACGGATGCAGGTATCACAAAAGGCAATACCACCCCATAATACACTGCAAAGTTAATACATCTCAATCCGCTTGTCAAGACTTTAAGCGTTATTTTTTGTAAAGTTCCTTTTAGATTTACCGACAATAATCAGTTACCATGGGTGATACTGCAACATTATTCGAAGTTAATCGTCGCAAAATTTGCGTCTTTTTTTAAAGATGGTCTTGATAGCAAGTTGAGAGCAATGGCAGAGAACCTGACATACGACGTTGTATTTTCTTCCGAGATTGAGGACATTAGTCTGAATATTGATCAAGTACGTTCCTCCATAGCCGGAAGGTTAGGTATAGAGAACGTAAAATATACTGCTCCGTCACACTATGTTGACTCTGTTGTTGGCGTAATGCTTGATGCAATTCAGCACTTTGACCAACCTCTCAGCAAAGAAAAATTATGTGCATGGCAAGCCTCATTCTTCCCTATCGGCATCAGTGAGGGTAGTCAGATAAAGACCGGGCTCAATACAATAGTTCTTTCAAAGGTATAAAATAAGGAAGCTGCATGACCTAATTTGGTCAGACAGCTTCCTTTTGCAATATGAAATATATTAAAGATATTTAAGATTTGCGACGAGCTATCTCATTTGCAACAATCACAGCCTTTGAAATATGATCACAAATGTGTTCATCGCCGACAAGTTTGTCGATATTAGCCTTGTGAAGCGTTTCGCGCACACTGTCACTTACACCTGACAACACAACCAAAATACCCTCTTTGTGGGATGACTGAATCAGCAATTCAAGATTGTGAATACCGGTAGAGTCAACAAATGGCACTTTGCGCATACGAATAATACGAACAATAGGTTTTTCAGTCATACTATTTCGCATCAATTCATCAAATTTTGTCGCAATACCGAAGAAGAATGGACCGTCGATTTCATAGACGGAAACACCTTTTTCCACATTCAAAACTTCATGAGTCGAGAGGTCGGTACCTTCTGCAGCATCAAGTTTTTCACTATAAACTCTCACAGAAGAATTTTCCATTACACGACGAAGGAAGAGCACAATTGCAAGCAACAGACCGATTTCGATAGCTATCGTAAGGTCGAAAATCACAGTCAAAAGGAATGTCACGACAAGCACAGAGATGTCGGCTTTCGGGCTTCTGAACAATGCTTTCACTGTGCGCCAGCCACTCATGTTATATGACACCATAATCAACACTGCACCCAAGCAAGACATCGGCACAAGATTAATCAAAGGCATAGCAAATAAAAAAATCACAAGCAATACAACTGCATGAATAACACCCGCCACCGGTGTGCGTCCTCCATTTGTGATATTGGTCATCGTACGAGCAATTGCTCCTGTCACAGGAATACCACCGAAGAATGGCACTGTAATGTTGGCTATACCTTGACCGATAAGTTCGGTGTTTGAGTTTGTCTTTCCTCCTGTCACACCATCAGCAACTGTCGCACTTAGCAACGATTCGATAGCGCCAAGCATCGCGATTGTGAAGGCTGAAGGGAGAAGCAAATTAATCGACTGCATATTGATGCCGATTTCATGAGGCTGTGGTATATCAGTCGGAAGATTTCCGAAACGGTCGCCGATAGTCTCAATGCCTTGCAAACCAAAAAATTCACGCAACACCCAGACTACAGCCGAAACGACAATAATAGCAATCAATGCACCCGGAAGTTTCTTTGAAATCTTCGGAGTGAAAATAATAATTGCCAACGAAGCCAATCCCACTAAGAGCGTAGGAATATGTATGGTATGGAAGTTCTTGAAATAGACACCCCATTTACTTATGAATTCGCTTGGGACAGAACCATCTATTTTAAGACCGAAGAAATCGACCATCTGCGTTGAGAATATGGTCAATGCGATACCGGCAGTAAAACCCACCACTATAGGATAAGGTATGAACTTAATCACCGTACCCAACTTAAAGACTCCCATAAACACAAGGATACAACCTGCCATAAACGTAGCGATAGCGAGACCTTGAAGTCCATAAAGCTGAATAATGTTGTAAACAATGACAATAAACGCGCCTGTCGGTCCACCGATTTGCACGCTATTACCGCCTAATGCCGACACCAAAAAACCACCAATGATAGCAGTCACAAGCCCAATAGTCGGACTTACACCACTGGCGATACCAAACGCAATGGCAAGTGGAAGGGCCACAATACCCACTACAATTCCGGCAATCAAATCTTGTTTGAATTTGCCAAAGGAATAACCTTTCATCGACGATATCAACGCCGGATTGAAATCCAATTTAGAAAGAAACTCCATAAATCTAATCGTTTTATTTTTTAATAATATATGGAAACTTATATAAATTCCGGGATTTGATTTTTCAAATCTATTAATATCTTTGTCTAATTTCGACTATTAACATATTTTAAACTGCAAAGTTACTACATTTTACATACATCACATAAATATTTTCCGACTTTAACATTACAAACAAGAAAAATCGGTCAAATCACACAAACAATAATATCAAATCCCGATAAACGGAGGTGTTTTTGACTCAACCAAGAGTTGACACCATAAATATTCAAAGCAACAATAAGGGCTTAGAGTCTGAATATATCAAGACAGAAAACAATAGCGACACCCTATTTATTAAGGATGCCGCTTGCTTCTTGATATTGAGCTGAGATTTTTTATTCCCGATGTTTATCAAGCAATAGTTGTCGTATGGATTTATTTGTTTAATAAATATTTTCGCACAAAACGATAGAGTTCAGGGACTATCCATACCACTGATGTCACACCTATAATTATTGCCCAATCGATGAGTTGAAGTTTCGTTACAGAGAACATCTCGCCACCAAAGGTCACGATAAACCATTGTCCCACTGCAATCACAACTGCAATAGCTACAAATGAACCTGCACCTTTGAAATGCAATGCTGACTGCCCGGTGTCGAACGAACGAGCGTTAAACATATTCCAGAATTGCAAGAATACAAAGATTGAGAAGAAGCAACTGATTTCGAATATGCTCAATCCCACGTTTTTATCACCCCACTCTCCATGCACCAACGCTTGCATCGAAGTGATGTCGTAGCTCTGGAACACCCAAAGCAATGCTACCAACACTCCGAAGAACAACAAGCCGGTAGAGACGATGCTTCGTTTCATCTTCTTGGTGATAATAAAGTCTTCACGTCGACGCGGACTGTCGCCCATCACCCTCTGAGAAGGTGGCAACGACGCAAGTGCCATCGCAGCAAAAGTGTCCATGATAAGATTCACCCAAAGCATCTGCGTCACGGTCAGTGGTGACTGTTCGCCCGTGAATGCCCCTGTCAAGACTATCAAGCAAGCCACTACGTTGACTATCAGCTGGAATAGCACGAAGCGCTGAATATTTTTGTACAACGAGCGTCCCCACATCACAGCTCGCGCAATCGAAGCAAACGAGTTGTCGATGATAGTGATGTCGGAAGCTTCCTTAGCGACAGCCGTACCGTCACCCATCGACAAGCCGACATGCGCCGCCGACAATGCCGGAGCATCATTTGTGCCGTCGCCGGTCACTGCCACGACCTGACCCATCGACTGAAGTGTCTCCACCAGACGCTTTTTGTCCAACGGACGAGCACGTGATATAATCTTCAGACCGAGTATGCGTTGACGCAATTCATCGTCAGGGAGTGCGGCAAACTCAGGTCCGGTGATGATATTCATTTCGTTGTCGGTCGCATCGTCCCAGAGACCTATCTGACGACCTATTTCCTTAGCTGTAGCCGATGTATCGCCTGTCACAATCTTAATAGCGATGCCTGCACTTGTGCAGTCGCCCACCGCTGCCGGCACATCAATACGCACAGGGTCGGAGATAGCCACAACACCCATAAAATGCAACTCTACGTTACCTATCTTTGAGTCGATTATCGCATCAACGCCTTCAGGCACTACGGCGTATGCAAACGCCAACGTGCGCATCGCTTGCTGCTGATAGCCGAGTAGCATCTGCTCAATCTGTTCCTTGGTCTTGTCACCATCTATTTTGGCACAAAGTCCAAGAACAATCTCAGGAGCACCCTTCACATGGAGCACTCGCTTGCCCTCCATCGCTTTGGAGTCGACCAATGTAGCCATATATTTGCGTTCGGTCGAGAACGGTATCTGTCCCACGATAGAGATACTGTTTTTGACCGAAAGATAGTCCATCTTCTTGCTGTCAAGCCAAAGCAATAATGCGCCCTCGGTAGGATTGCCAAGCACCTTCGGGCTTTGAGGATTTGAGCGGTCGAGCGTAGCAGTAGAGTTGACAGCCACGCCCTCAACGATGAGTCCGCCCATCTCGCCACCAAGCCCTTGAGCATCAATGGCGAAGAACTGTGCATCGTTGACAGTCATCTTGTTTTGCGTCAACGTGCCTGTCTTATCCGTACAGATTACGGTCGTTGCACCCATTGTCTCACAAGCATGCATCTTGCGCACCAAATTGTTGGTTTTCAACATTCTACGCATAGAGTATGCAAGGCTCAATGTGACAGCCATCGGCAACCCTTCAGGCACCGACACCACGACGAGCGTCACTGCAAGCATCAGAGTCTCAAGCAGATAAGTCGTGAGTTCGATCCACGAAAACGCATCAGTTGAGCTGAAGAATATCACCAGACGACCGATGACGATAAGTGCCGCAATGCCGTAGCTGATCTTGCTAATCATCGAGCCGAGTCGCTCAAGTTGCTCATTAAGAGGCGTTTTGACCGATGAGTCAATCTGCGCAGCCTCAAACACCTTACCATTTTCCGTAGCATCTCCGACGGCAGTAATACGATAGACACCCGTACCCTCTTTGACACCTGTGCCTCTCAGCACCTGATTAGACGGGAATGTCGCCTCGTCATCAAACTCGGCAGGGTCGGTTGTCTTATGGCAAATAGGCTCGCCGGTCAGCGATGATTCATCTACCTGCAGAGCCATGGCTTCAAGCAATTCGCCATCAGCAGGCACCTCGTTGCCGGTGTTTAGCATCACAATATCGCCCACGACCACCTCTCGCTTAGGCACTTCCATAGAGTTGCCATCACGAATGACAACCACCGGCTCTTCATCGTTGACCTGATTAAGAATTTCAAACTCTTTCTCGGCCTTATATTCGAAATAGAACGAAAGACCGGTGGCAAGAATTATAGCCACAAAGATACCAATTGGCTCGAAGAAGACCTCTGCGCCCTCGTTGAGCCCGATATATTCATATAAGGAGATCCCGATTGACAATGCTCCTGCGACGAGCAAGATTATTATCAGTGGGTCGTTGAATTTTCCCAAGAATTTCTTTAGCAACGACTCCTTCTTGGGTGGAGTCAACACATTTTCGCCATGTGTCCGGCGGGATTGTCTGACCTCATCTTCCGTGAGGCCCATATATTTATGTATTTCTTGCATTTTCTATTGTTTGTCTTAATTAGTCTGTTAAAAGGCTGATGCGACTTTGCGATTGATGCTGATAATATTGAAGAGAATTACTGCAATCGTGATCGCAGCTCCGACACCCAACGACAGCCACATCGTTGTCTCCGATGCTCCCATGGCACGCACGGCGTCGATGTAGAGCATTCGCATTGCCAACATTGCCCCGGCTGCCAATAGGTAAGCCACTGCGTTGACCACCACTACGAGTTGTCGATATGGTCGGCCGACATCCTTCAGTTCATAGCCCAACATGATGAGCGAGTGCATCTTCTGACGATTTTTCTGCATCAGCAACGAGATAGAGAGTAGCAGCACAAAGAGTGAGAGAATGGTGATGACCACGCCGATGGCAAGCACCACGCCGGTCGCTACGTTGAGGAAATAGCTGGCTGTAGAGTTGGCTTTATCGCCTGCTATCTCATAGTCATGTTCGGCGATGTAATCTTTTATCTTGACATCACCCGGGCTGCTGACATCGATTATCAGGCGTGAGGGGTCGGCACGCGCTCCGGCTGTGCGACCGTAGCGAGAGTTGCTCCAATCCATAAACTCTTGAGGCACAAGGATTGTATTGAGTCGATTCGAAAATCCGACAATGCGTCCTTGCAACTCAGCACTACCTTTTGCCGACGAGATGCGCAGTCGCATCGGTATCGACCCTATCATTGTCTCCGAAAATTGAGGCAATCCGGTCGATGACGCAAAACCGAAGTTGTAGAGGCTTAAATAGTCCTTTGATATGATGATAGGCACGACATTATCGCCCTCTTCGTAGCCCCATTCGTCGCTATCGACATCGACAAACTCCGACGGTATGGACTCGAAAAACATATAGGTTGACATGCTACGTCCCCCTTGCTCTATCGAAGCGCTTAGTCGATAATCAGCAGAGCTGAAACGCCCCACTTTTCTCACCCACGATTGCTTCTCAATGTCGGCAATCTCATCGACTGAGAACGATGCACGCTCGCCTGTGAGCAATCCCGAACCCGACACCCGCTTATTAATCACAAGGTAGTCCTTCTGTATGAAGCTATCCTCATCTTGCCAGATTGAACGGACATCTGTGTAGAATTGCATACCGAGCAACACGATGAGCAACCCGATAAAGTTGGCAAGCGTAAAGCCTACCAATTGTGCCATGCTCAAATTTTTTCGCAATAGTCGTTGGATTATGTTCATAGTCGAAATGTTCTGTCTGTTGATATTTTGATATTGTTGCCCACCGAGGTTGCGATGATAGACGCACCTTGCAGACGCGCCTGCTCCATTATAATGTTTGCGGCTATCTGATTATTCTGTTCGTCGAGGTGGCTCACCGGCTCATCAAGCAAGAGAAACGAAAACGGCTGACATAAGCATCGTATAATTGCCACACGCTGCTGCTGACCAATCGACATTCGACCGACAGGGTAATACTTGCGTGAGTCGATGCCCAACTGATGAAGCCACTCCTCCACCTGCGCCGGTGCAACATGGGAAGTCAGACGGTTTTTGAGTTCAATGTTTTGCAACGCCGTAAGTTCGGGAAAAAGGTCAAGTTCTTGAGGCAGATAAGCCAACACCTCGCGACGGATACGCTGCCACTCTGCAACGCTGAATTGCGACACATCGCGACCGTCCATAACGATGCGACCGCAGTAGTCACGACGATTGCCATATATATAGGCACACAGCGAGGACTTGCCGGTGCCGCTTGCCGCCTCGATGATGTAATGCTTGCCACGCTCAAACGCCACATCGCATTTCCACACATCCGATACCGGAATCGCCTCATGTTCAAACACCCGAGGCAATGTTTTGCGCAACTCTATTCTATCTATTTTCACGCTCATTTTCTGATTATGCCGACTGACTATTATGCACGGAGTCGGCAGATTGGTGCGTGCGACCGACTTCACTCCGTCGCACGCTGTGCTATATTATCTTAGTATATCTTCATAGTCCAATTCTGCCTCTTCTAAAGCAGGATTAGTGATCTCTTTCTCATTTTTGGCAATCATCATAGCGATAGCCTCCAATATGTTGGCATGACCGTCGTTCTTAACCTTGATGCGCATCGTCATACAATCCATGGTCTCTGCGCTAATCACACAATATTCCACCATGTCGACACCTGCCATCAAGTTATTGATAAATCCGCCGCCCATATAGACTGTCATCAACTTTCCGTCGAAATAGCTCTTCAGATTATCGGCACCGGTCTCGGAGACATCGCCCATCGCGAATTTCACAAGTTTGTCTTCAGTAGTCAACGAGATTTCATCAGGCATATCCGGAGCAAACATTGTGACCAAATTCATCACATCGCGTGCTGCCGTTGCGTCCTTGGTTTCCACCAATGCCATCATCTTAGGATTGTATCCGGGCATCGGCGAAATTTCACCACCGGCCATCACCGTGCCGTCAAGACCTCTGACTGCACTAATCACTTTCTCCATGATAACATTCTTTTGCGAGTTGCCGGTCAACGAAGTCATCGCCTCGCTAAACGCAGAGCAAAGCGTTGCCCACATTTTGCTATCGGCACCAAACGCCATAACGAAATTGCTGCTCTTAGGCAATTTTCCGAGCAACGAGGCATCTATCTTATCGAGTTCCACAACATACTCTGCTGCCTCAAACTTAGAATTGTAGCAACGCATCTCTGCCACCACCTCATCTTTGCCGAAGTCAACCCAGCCCGACGCGTATGCCATATCGCGCACAAATATCTCTTGCATCATAGTCATAGCCATCACCTGCTCCGCATCGAGGCCGGCAAGATTCTTCATACGGTCGATGTCGTAGAAGATGCTTACATCCTTAGGCTCTGCACACATCGCAGCGACCAACTTATTATTAGCATAAGCCGACTCTGCCTCTTTCAGCTTAGCCCATCCGAGGATAGTTGCAGTCGATACTCCCTCAGTGACATACCAAAATTGATCGCCTCTTACAGCAATTTTCTTATACACATCGAGATTATCTTCAGCCGCATTCCATTCGCCTCCGTCGCCATACAATTCGTTCTTGACATAGTTGCGAAACGCCTCTTGATCAGATACATAGCCTGTCACCACTACCTTCTTACGATGCATAAACACGACCAAAGCATCAGCCTTGACTCCCTTTAACTTGCCAAACTTGGCTGCTACATCTTCGCCCATAGCCTCCTTCAGTTTAGCCGGAAGCACTAACTCTCCGTCTTTTGCCTCAATGCCGACCTTGTCGAGTACACGTCCAAGGTCAATCACCACAACGCCGGATGTCTCTTGAGGCACTGTCTTCAACAACGACTCTGCATCAGAATTTGACGAATCGCTACATGCACTCATGAACGCCATGAACATAGCCACGACAGCCAACGGCAATAAATTGATAAATCTCTTCATAATTCCTAAAGTTTTAGTTCGATATTAGAGTGTAAAGTTAGCGATTTTATCCCACGCTACGACAATTCCAACAGTTAAAATTATTTAACCTCAAAGTTTAAGAAGCAAAACACAAAAAGAGCTCATTGAATATTTAACAATTCACTATAGTGTTAACTGTCTGCGCTTTCCCTCTTAATGAACCTAATGTCATAAGAATGCAAAAAGCCACCCCGGAATGCGGAGTGGCTTATATAGTGACGCTAAAGCGCGTAAGAATTAGTGCTTTGGTTTGATATCGAATTTCACCGGGTGAAGCATGTTTTCAGGACTGAGGATAGTGTCGAGTTCTTCCTTAGTGATGATGTCATGTTCGAGTACAAGGTCATAAACGCTGCGACCTGTTTCGAGAGCTTCCTTAGCAATCTTAGTAGAGTTCTTATAGCCGATCACAGGGTTGAGAGCTGTCACGATACCGATGCTGTTGTGAACCATCTTGCGACAGTGTTCTTCGTTAGGAGTGATACCTTCGATGCAACGGCTTACGAGTGTGTCGAAACCATTGCGCATCAAGTCGATAGATTCGAAGCAACATTGTGCCATCACAGGTTCCATAGCGTTGAGCTCCATTTGAGCAGCATCGCCGGCCATAGTGACACAGAGTTCGTTACCCATCACCTTGTAGCAAACTTGGCTCATCACTTCAGGGATTACAGGGTTGACCTTACCCGGCATGATAGAAGAACCCGGTTGCATTGGAGGGAGGTTGAATTCAGCGAGACCGCAACGAGGACCGCAAGCCAAGAGGCGAAGGTCATTACAGATTTTGTTGACCTTAACAGCGAGACGCTTGAGAGCTGCAGCGTAACCCACCATGCAAGATGTGTCAGAAGTAGCACCTACGAGGTCAGCAGAAAGTTTGAATTCGAGACCTGTGATGTCGCACATAGCCTTAACACACTTTTCAGAGTAGCCTGGTTCAGCGCAGATACCTGTACCGATAGCAGTAGCACCCATATTGACTGTCAAGAAGTCTTCAGCGGCGTGGTTGAGGTGAGCGATTTCATCCTTTAGGATGCTTGCGAAGCCGTGGAAAGTCTGACCCAAAGTCATTGGCACAGCATCTTGGAGCTGAGTACGACCCATCTTGATAACGTGAGCCATTTCGTCGCCCTTCTTGTCGAGAGCAGCGATGAGGCGTTCGAGATGAGGCATAAACTCGAGGTGAGAATAGTAAAGACCTACGTGGATAGCTGTTGGGTAAGCGTCGTTTGTTGACTGTGCACAGTTGACGTGGTCGTTAGGAGAGCAATATTGGAATTCACCGCGTTGGTGGCCCATAAGATCGAGCGCACGGTTAGCGATTACTTCGTTTGCATTCATGTTAGTAGTCGTACCTGCACCACCCTGAATCATGTCGATAGGGAATTGGTCGTGGTGTTGACCGTCAAGGATTTCCTTGCATGCTGTGATGATAGCCTTTGCTTGCTCGTCTGTGAGAAGACCGAGTTCATGGTTAGCCATAGCAGCTGCCATCTTTGTAATAGCAAGACCATTGATAAACTTTGGATACTCGTTCAAGTGGAACTTGCTGATAGGGAAATTTTCGATACCGCGAAGTGTTTGTACGCCGTACAATGCTTCAGCAGGAATCTCACGTGCGCCGAGCAAGTCGCTCTCTACGCGAAATTGTGACTCTTTCATGTTTGATTTTTATATATAAGGTTAATTATTTTGATTTTAATCTTGACAAATTGCTATTTGAGCCAACCGTCAATCAGCCCTCACCAAGCAACTTTGCATGCAAAGTTACACACTCCGAGTGAATTAACCAAATTTTATCAGCAAAACATTCCAACTTAATTCAGATTTATCAAAAATCAGCACTTGTATCAAACCGTATAAATATCCGGTGTATAGAACAAAAAAATTTGGGGATATAAAACATATTGCCGACTGCATACGTTTATTATTAATTGTAAGGGAATAACCCTGAAGCAATAGTGTTAATTTTAGAAATACCCTTAACTAAATTCTTACATCATATGTCAACAATAAAATCCATCGGTATCTTGACCTCCGGGGGTGATGCTCCGGGCATGAATGCCGCTATACGCGCCGTCACTCGTGCCGCTATCTATGCCGGCATTAAAGTCTATGGCATCTATCATGGCTACCGCGGCCTTATAGCCGATGAAATCGAGGAGTTTTCGACTCAGAATGTCTCGAATATCATTCAGCGTGGGGGCACTATTCTCAAGACGGCTCGTTGCAAGGAGTTTCAGACTGAAGAGGGTCGCCGTCAAGCCTACGAGACATTACGTCGATACGAAATCGACGCTTTGGTCGTAATCGGAGGTGACGGCTCGCTGACAGGTGCACGCATTTTCGGCAACGAGTTTTCTGTGCCTATCGTCGGCCTGCCCGGCACTATCGACAACGACCTCTACGGCACCGACTGCACCATAGGCTACGACACAGCACTCAACACTATCCTCGAATGTGTCGATAAGATACGCGACACAGCGACCAGCCATGAGCGACTTTTCTTCATCGAAGTGATGGGACGTGATGCCGGTTTCCTTGCCCTCAACGGCGCTATTGCATCGGGTGCCGAAGCTGCCATTATCCCTGAGATCTCGACCGAGGTCGATCAACTTGGCGAGCTTATCAAGACGGGCTTCCGTAAGTCGAAAAACTCATCAATTGTGCTTGTGGCAGAAAGCCCTATTACCGGTGGGGCAATGGCTCTTGCCGAGCGTGTCAAGAACGAATATCCCGAATATGATGTACGTGTCACAATCCTCGGTCACCTTCAGCGTGGCGGCAGACCGACAGCCTACGACCGCATTCTTGCCTCACGCATGGGATCGGCAGCTATCGATGCCTTGCTCGACGATCAACGCAATGTGATGATAGGTGTTAAGAATGACGAGATCGTCTATGTGCCATTCTCAAAGGCGATTAAAAACGAAAAGCCTATCAACCGCAACCTTCTCGATACTCTACATCGTCTATCGATATAACAGACTGCACTAAAACAAATAAGCAAGGGGCGTGATTCCAATCGGATTGCGCCCCTTGCTTATAAATATGTATCTTCGTTTTCTCTACTTGGCAAGCGATACTTTCAGATTAGCCATTTTAATTGCAGCGACGGCAGCCTCTGCACCTTTGTTGCCAAGACAGCCACCAGCACGATCAATAGCTTGTTGCTCTGTATCTACAGTCAACACACCGAAGATTACAGCCGCTTTTCCCTCAACGTTTAGAGCCGTAACGCCCTGTGTCGCAGATTCACAGACATAGTCAAAGTGTGGAGTATCACCACGAATTACACACCCGATAGCGATCACTGCATCCGGCTTAAGAGCATCTATAACCACTCTTGATCCATAGACCAATTCCACCGAGCCGGGCACATGGTGAACGTGGATATTTTCTTCACCGACACCGGCTTGGCGCAACACATCGACAGCACCACGCAACAATGCGCCTGTGATAAGCTCGTTCCATTCTGCCACTACGATAGCACATGAAAAGTCTTTGCTCAACGGCTGTGGTATCTCCAAATCGGCACCGTTTGTATTCAATATTGTTGACATTCTTATTTTTGTTTTTTACTTGATGATTTTACGAATGAGAATTTTTGAAGCATCGTTTTCCACTTTGGTTCACGTTCGATGTCGAGATTTATGATTTCAAGCAATGCAAGAATATCTTCTTCCAATTCAATAGTTTCAAGCGCAATAGCATGTGGCAAAACTGCATTCAACAATTGAGTCGCACGAGGACGCATCGAACGAATACGAATCATGATTTCCGCCATTTCTATTGTCATCTTAATCTCTTTACGGGTCACTTGACCTGTACGACGTTTTGAGAATGTAATGGCTTCGGCATAAAATTTCAATGCTGATTTATACTCGCCGGTAGCCGCTTGTAATTGCGCCTCTTTGCGTAAAGAGTCGACCAATTTATCTGTCGCTGCGACCACTCCCGAGTTTACCTTTTCGTATAGAGCAGCCGAAGTCATCTGTTGCTTAACGAGCATATCAATAGTCTTTTTGCGAGAGCGCAAAATTCTTGTTGACAAATCCATAGCTAAAATATGAAACTCGCCGAAACGATCTCTGTCTTCCACCACTAATTTATCCAACACTCGGAACAAAATTTCCAAATTATGCTCGCTCTGCTTGTAATCCTTCAAGTCGTAGAAAATCTCCGACAAATCGAAAAGCAATGACGCAAAAGCCGCACGAAACTCCAAATTTTCAAAGTCCGAAAATTCACGTAATATACGCAAGGCTTCGATTGTGCGCTCCAAAGCATCACGATAACGTTCTTCTTTTGCCAATGCAAATGCTGTCGCACGACATGACAAGGCATCGTTAAGGACCTTTAAATCCTCTGAATCTTTCGGAAAAGCATTTTGCTTCAAAGGTATTTCAAATTGTGTCATAACTATCTGATTTTAATTTATTTCCAATTTATTTTATACGCCTGTTTTTATCAGCTTTTTGAAGAAAGATCTCTTTGCTCATAATCGCAAAATTGCTTCCTCCAATTCTCAGGAATAGGACACGATTTTTTTGTCTCCCGATTAATGCTGACCATAACCGTTTCACACACCGATTTCACCTCGCCCGTAGTCTTTTCGACAAGCATTTGTCGCAACTTGAAACTTTTCTCACCCAATACCTCACAACGGGTATAGACCTCTACTTTTTCACCAAAAAGTATCGGACTGATGTAGGCACAATTGACATTGGCTATCACTGTATCAACTTCTTGCCAATTCATCTGTCCGCGACGAACTGCATTGAAATAGTAAGCCTTGCCGGTGTCGTAGAACGAAAAATAGACAGTGTTGTTGACATGACCTAAAATATCAATGTCATTAAAACGAATCTGCACATCGGTATGATGGCGAAATCCTTCGGTTGTATATTGTTGCTTATTATCCATAATTGCTAATCTGTCTTTCTATTAAATAAAACGTATATCGGAGATAACATCTTTTCCTATCGCCTCATTGATTGAGCGTATCAGCGTCGAACGACACATTTGCAATTCACTACGCATCGCTGCAGAAGTTATTCTGACCATCATTACGCCGTTTTCGACTTTGCGCTCCACTGTGTTGCGATTAATCGCATTGCCCACAATCACCGGCCACACATCCAATGCTTTGCGCTCAAACAGTTTATCTTCCATATTTCTACTGCGAAGATACTGATCCATTATCTCTTTAATCGTCAACGCTTCTGTTCGCTTCATAGTCACTATACGTTCAGATTATCGGCGTAAATTGCCCGTTTTCAACTTCCAAAAGACGATAGTCTCCACCTATTTGAACAAGTATTTCGTCAAGATGTTTACGATTGGTATCGGTAATAAATATCTGTCCGAAAATATCACTGACACTGACAATCTCCATTATGTGTTTGACGCGTTCTGCATCAAGTTTATCAAAAATATCATCGAGCAATAGTATCGGCGTCACACCTGAGGTGCGCTTCAAATACTCAAATATGGCAAAGCGCAGTGCTATAGTGAATGTTTTCAACTGGCCCTGACTGCCGAGACGTCGCATGGAATAGCCGTCGAGACCCATTTCCAAATCATCTCGGTGCAGACCCTTCGATGTGTAACCCAACACTTCATCCTTTGCTCTGTTTTGCTCCAGAACTTCGCGAAACGGCATTTCCTTCAGCACGCTCTTATAGTCTATAGTCGCCACTTCTCTGCTTGATGCCACTTGCGCATAATAGCGATTGAACGGCTCCGACATATCCTCTTCCACCCAACGCCTACGCGCCTCAAATATATAGTCGGCGGCACTTTCCATTTGCGATTCGATAGAGTCATAGAGCAACTTATCCTTAAATCCGACGCGAAGCATCTTATTGCGCTGCTCAAGCGACTTATTATAGCGAATCAACTGCGAAAGATACGTCTTATCAGCCTGGGAAATCACCATATCCATCAGTTTACGACGCTCTTCGCCACTACCCGACACTATCCTGCTGTCTTGTGGCGAAACCACTACTATCGGAAACTGACCGATATGCTCCGAAAGCTTTTCATATTCCTTCCCATTGCGTTTGAGCGTCTTTCGCTTTCCGGGCACAATGCCACACGACAAATTCTCCACAACGTCCGAATTTTTGTGGTAAACACCTTGTACCAACAACATTTCCTGCCCATGGCGTATCAATGCCGAATCCGGCATTTGCCCAAAACTGCGTACAAAACTCAAAAAATATATCGCCTCAAGCAAATTGCTTTTCCCCATACCATTACGCCCAAGGAAACAATTTACTCGAGAAGAAAATTCAAGCGTCGCTTCTGCAATGTTCTTGAAATTTAATATTGATATTTTCTCTATGTACATATATCAATGCCAAAGTTACAAAATCAACTGCAGACTACCAAAAATAACGACTATTTTATTTGTTACAACTTTGAACTAAGCCATTAGTACCTGTCTTACATTCTCTTTTACAATAACGATATACCGGATTTTATTACATTGATGCACTCATTATATCTATCATTTATCAAATCTTACTTTTAACAACAAAATCAATTTCACTTTATATGACTATTTAAGGCCCTATATTTTAAATATAAAACCATAAAATCGTATAACATTATTGGTCTATTTGTGATAATATTGGTTTATTTTGCTTATTTTGCCACAAAACTGATAGATTTCTTTGATTTTATTTTGTCAGTAAAATATTTTGACATATCTTTGTAGCAGAAAAATAAACACTCTCATAAAAAAGTTTAAGTCAGTAATACAATAAAGTCAGTAAGAAATAAGAGGCGTCGTGATGACGGCTCTTATTTCTTTTTATACATTTCCCAAATAAATCCGAGGTCAATTGATCAAAATAGTTGGCAAAATATAGCGCAACTCTCTAATGATTAAATCCGACAATCCCAATCCAATCTTACAGCATAATTGTAAAAAATTTTATAACTTCAAGCACGCTCTCAAGTTTATTATCCTATCATTTTACAATTAATCTTAATCTCATAATTAGCTTTTACACCAAACTATGTTGCATGGCATGCAAAAAGCCCCGTAGTTGACACTAATCTGTGCGACTACCAAACTTCAACGCTACTACCTCTAATCCCAAATTATCGGGATATTTTGGGATTATAAACCTAAATTATCCGTATTTTTTGGGTTTAGACATTTTTTTACTAACTTTGCAGCAGATTTACAAAATATCACAAACCTATGTTTACACGTTCTCTCCAAAGCGTAATCGAAAACAGATTGCATCAGAAAAAGGCTATCATTCTCATTGGCGCCCGACAGGTCGGCAAGAGTACCCTTTTCGACAATATAGTCAAGCAAATCCAACAGCCCACTTTAATTCTAAACTGCGACGAACCGGAAACAAGACAGATTCTGACCGACATCAATAGCAAAGAATTGGCTCTGCTTATCGGCAAAAACAAAGTAGTGGTCATCGATGAAGCTCAGCGCGTTGACAACATAGGCATGACACTCAAACTCATAACCGACAACTTCCCCGACATTCAACTCTTGGCGACAGGCTCATCATCGTTCGAACTCAGAAACAGGCTGAACGAACCCTTGACGGGAAGAAAATACGAATATACACTATACCCGATGTCAACCGAAGAGTTGATGCACGACAAAGGTCTGCTCTATGTAAAGCAGACTCTCGACAGCCGCCTGCTTTACGGCTCATATCCCGATGTGCTCAACAACCCCGACAATGCCAAAGAAATCCTAATGAATCTCGCTTCAAGCTATCTCTACAAGGACATCCTGGAGCATGAAGGAATACGCCGACCGGAGCTAATCAATAAGCTACTGATAGCCTTGGCTCTGCAAGTCGGAAGCGAAGTATCATACAACGAACTTGCCAAGACTATCGGCACTGACAATAAGACTATCGAGCGCTATATCGACATGTTGGAAAAATGCTTTGTCATCTTCCGTCTTTCGGCATTCAGCCGAAATCTGCGTACCGAACTACGCAAAAGCAAGAAAATATACTTCTACGACAATGGTATTCGTAACGCAATTATTCAGAACTTCGCGCCACTCGCGATGCGCCAAGACGTAGGGGCGCTTTGGGAAAATTTCTTCATCAGCGAACGCATTAAACACAACCACTACAATGGTTCGTACGCACAAAGCTATTTTTGGCGAACAACCCGTCAGCAAGAAGTTGACTACATCGAAATCGAAAATGGCGAAATCTCAGCATTCGAAATGAAATGGAATCCTAACAAAAAAGACACACCCCTACCCAAAACATTCGAAGAGACATACTCTCCAAAACAATCGATAGTCGTTACGCCCGAAAACTTCTACGAATGGGTCTGAAAAAATGTAGAACGAACACTCATTGCTACCTCTAATCCCAAATTATCGGGATATTTTGGGATTATAAACCTAAATTATCCGTATATTTTGGGTTTAAATCTCATTCATAAGGAGTAAATCAAGGGAACTCTATTGGCTATCTCCGCTCGTTTTTGCTTAACTTTAGATATGTTCGGCGGCACTCGGCACCCACAAGGCGGGAGCCATTATGTAACTTGTGCTACCGAAACGATAGCTCGATATTGAAATCTGCGATTTCGTTTGGTGTTCTGCACTCGTTTGCTTAACTTTGCATAGCTTTTCAGAGCGCACAAAAAGATGCTGTCCAAGAGCTGAAGTATTAACAAATCCGGGAATTTATAAAAACCCTTTAATACGCAATAGAATATGATTACGAAGTATGACAATATAGTGTTCGACCTTGGTGGAGTCATTGTCGATATCGACCCTCAAGCATGTATCGACGAGCTCAACAAAATCGGTCTTTATGATGCCGCCAAAATCATTGACCCATACAAGCAACAAGGCGCTTTTTTGGAACTTGAAGAAGGCAAAATCACTGCCGCTGAGTTCTACGACATTATGCGCTCGATGTGCAACAACAAAGAAATCACCAATAAGGAACTTGAAGACGCTTTCTGTACATTCATTCCGAGCCTCCCGATCGAACGTCTCAAAGCTCTTCGCGAACTCCGTAAGACAAAGAAAGTTTATGCTCTCTCAAACACAAATGCTATCCTTTTCAATAGCGTCATCGACCGCCTTTTCCGTCAAGAAGGTCTTGCTATCAACGACTATTTCGACGGCATCGTGACTTCGTTTGCCGACCAAGCTTGCAAACCGAGCAAGAAAATCTTTGAAACGCTTACTCATCGCTACAATTTAGACGGTTCACGCACTCTTTTCTTAGACGATTCGCAAGCTAATTGCGACGCAGCAAAAGAGTGTGGCATTGATTCGGCGCTCGTACCTCCGGAGGTGGAATTTACCGAAATTCTCAACAGCATACAATGAAAGAGGAGTGCCACAAAGTAGCGACTATCGGGACATTCGATGGTGTCCATTGCGGCCATAGGATTGTATTAGAACAAGTCCTATCGATAGCATCATCTACAGGTCTTGCTCCTTTTGTCTATGCCTTTGCAGAACATCCGCTGGAAATCATCGACCCATCGAGAGTCCCTCCAAAACTCATGACTTTTGAAGCCCAATGTCGTAAGTTTGAGCAATTGGGACTAAACATCCACCCAATCCGATTCAATGAAGAATTGCGAAACATGACATCTTCCAACTATATGCAAGAACTTCACGACCGACACCTTGTCGATACGTTAGTCATTGGCTACGACAACAAATTCGGTCACGACAGAGACTCTTCTTTTGAAGACTACCAACGTTTTGCCGACAAAATCGGACTCAACCTCATCAAAGCCGAAGAATTGCCTGATGTCAGTTCAACCATTATCCGACGCTTGATCACAGAAGGAAAAATCGAAGAAGCAAACAAAAAACTCGGCTATCTCTATCCTCTTCATGGGATTGTGGAGCACGGCAAAGAATTAGGGCAGACCATCGGTTTCCCGACAGCAAACCTGCACCCCGACGACCACAAGAAATTAATTCCTGCCAACGGCGTATATGCTGCTTTTGCCATAACACCCGACGGACAACGACATGGCGCAATGGTCAATATCGGTCATCGCCCCACAATACGCGACGGGCGCACTTATCGCTCCATCGAAGCAAATATTTTCGACTTTAACGACAACCTGTATGGCAAGTCGATAACATTAGAATTTGTCTGCCTGATGCGACAAGAGCGACAATTCAAGTCGATTGATGAGCTTAAAACACAACTCGTTGCCGACAAAGAAAAAGCCATTAAAATCCTATCAAATAAGAATAACTAAAACTCACCCCACATTATAAAAATATTACTATCATGAACAATATCGAGATAATCAACTTTGCAGAACGACCTTCATTGGTCAGCCAATACATGCTCGAACTTCGCGACACTGTGATACAACGCGACCAAATGCGTTTCCGTCGCAATTTGGAACGTATTGGCGAGATTATGGCATACGAAATCAGCCGTCGTTTAGACTACAAGACAGTCGATACGACCACTCCACTCGGAATTGCCAAATGTCAAACTCCCGCCGACAAAGTCGTTGTTGCAACAATTCTTCGTGCCGGACTGCCTATGCACCAAGGATTTTTAAACTACTTCGACCATGCCGAAAATGCTTTTGTCAGCGCTTATCGCAAATATAAAGAGACAGGTGATACGTTTGACGTACTCATCGAGTACCTCGCTTCGCCCTCTATTCAAGACAAGGTGTTGATGCTCGTCGATCCGATGCTTGCCACCGGAGCATCAATGGAGCTCGGCTATCGTGCTCTTCTCAGCAAGGGAGAACCTAAACACATCCACATAGCATCAGCCATTGCATCTCGTCAGGCAGTAGAATACGTTTGCAAACATTTCCCTGCCGATCGCACCACTCTATGGGTTGGAGCAATCGACGACGAAATCAACTCTCATTCCTACATCATTCCGGGACTCGGCGATGCCGGCGACCTCGCATTTGGACAAAAAGAGTGATTGACATTATAAAATAAAAGCGACAACCCGATGGATTGTCGCTTTTATTTTGTGGGCGAAGATGGATTCGAACCACCGAAGGCATAAGCCAGCAGATTTACAGTCTGCCCCATTTGGCCACTCTGGTATTCGCCCGGCCTATCATTTCTGATTTGCGACTGCAAAGGTAAACATTATTTTTGATTTCTGCAAGATTTTAGTCAAAAATTATTTTTTCTTTAATATAACATCAATTTCTTGCCTACAATATTTGACTTCGCCTCCGTTAACGCCTTTCCCTCTTAAATTCAGGATATTCTGCAAGGAATGCTCGCAAGTCGGCCATCATCTGCTCATACATTTCCTGCTTGTTTTTCAGCACCGAGGGGTGATAGCTGTCAATCACCACTTTGCGAGTAGAAGGCGAATACCACACCCACCCATCATCGGAAAATCTCACTAAATCAGGTAAGTAGCAACGATTCACAAAATCCCTTATCACGCCACTTCCTCCGCAGCAGAGAATCACGTCGGCATCATATATCTCTACTTGCTCTGTTAAGAACGAGGCATATCGTTCGATGTGCGACTTCAGACACTCATTGCTTATCGACGAATCGCCTATCTGCTTCTTGCAATTGACGCGAGCTATCGGCGAGGTGGTGTAGATTTCACGCAGACGATCCCAATCCGGTGTGTCATCATAACTGAGAATCCGACCTCCTTGTAGAGCATTCAGCAGAGCATACGACCACAGCGTCAGATTTTTGTAGAATGTTGTCAACGATGTCTTTACTTCGACACCCGTATGATTCTGACGAGCCGACTCGATACGTATATCGTCCATACCTCCATTGACGGTAGTGTCCTTGGTCAAGATTAACAACCGACAACAAGCATCATTCCATAACTCTGTCTCATCTCCGGGTTGCATCTCCCAGCAGCCGTTGACACTCCTACACTCGCCACGAAATAGCAAACCATCGTAAGCAAATTCATCGGCGCTTATCCCATCTCTTTCAATGCACGCCTGCAGCCACCTCGCAAACAATGCTTCTTCTCTTAGTTTGAAAGTTTTCATATTTTAAATTTTTAAAGTTTTTCTCTGATTAATTCTACTGTCCCATTAGGATTGAAAACTATTTTCTTATAGTTTTTCTTTATTGCATACATGCACAAACCTGCTCCTATGAGTATCGCCAATTCGCCTATACTGATAGTAATAGGTCCCGCAGTAAGTCCTAATAAAGAGAAACCACCTGTAAACGGAGCAGCCAATATTGATCCAGCTGCTATTGCTGCTGTTGTAATCTTTTTGCGCTTCTGTTTTTGATATTTCTTTCTAAATTCTTCGGCAAATTCTCCTTTGATTATAATATGCGATACGCCTTGCTCCATCGCATTTTTTTAATTCTTTTTCATTTAAAACGATTTTATGATTCATAATTTATTTTATTAAAAATTACTCTGATTATTTATTTTTACTTATGATAGATAGTACCGCACCACCGACACAACCAACGGCTGCCCCTATCAATACGGCAGGCAAAGTGATTGGCGCGCTGACTGCTGCAGCGATTGCTGCTACTGCGCCGGCTCCGGTTGTTGCACATGTACCTGCGATTGCGATCTCTTTTGTTGCGTTGTTGTTACTCATTGTCTTATGATTTTTAAAGTTTATAATTAGCCGCTGAGTAGTCTTAAAAAAAGACAAGCGACAGACTTCGTTCTGAAATCTGTCGCAAAGTTACTATCTCTCCGAAAGTCAATAAATGACGTCAATTAGATTTTCTTATTTTTCTACTTTCATACGTCGCATCAATTCATCTAAAATGTCGTCAATTTTTCCATCGACTCTGATGGTATCGCCATATCGTCCCTTTCGGATTTCGTCTATTTCCTTGTGTAGGGAAGACAAAATAATAGGTGTAAAAAGGCTCCATGGAATTCTATCCGGTAGCACTACTTTGATTTTACTAACTTCGAAAAACCTTTGAATCAAATACGCAAATTCGAAATTTTCCCAATCGGTTATAACCCAACATTTTTCGTACAAAGGATAAGGCGCAATTATATTCTTCTCTTCCAATATCTTCAAAAATGTCGTAAAATATTGTGCAGCATTATCTTTATAGACTCTTTGCCGACTTGTGGTCTCCTCGTCAAACTGTTTTAACACATCATTATAGTTCTTACAAGTATAGCGAGTACGAACTGCTGTGTTTTTCTTACGTCCCGATTTTTTCTTTGTCTGGACAGGCTTTCTCATTATCCTATCGTAATTTTCAGGTCGTAAAAACCATTGATAGACATTGCGAATCACTTTGGTAGCCACCGCTGCCACATCTTCGACACTTTCCTCCTCGCCCAATCTAAACCAGAAAGGCCAGTAGGTCAGATCGTTGACATTATCGGTCGGTATATCACGCTTGAAGAAGTCCAAATCGACAAACGTATGATTCAACGCGCCTATCACTTCTCGATGAATGTTTCTCCACTCTTTATTGCACACCCTGACTTGTGTGGCAATTTTCCCATCGGCATTAAGGGTGCAACGACAGCCGAAATAGATGCCATAAGCAAGATTGTAAGGGTCAAACTCTACCAAGAACACATACTTTTGTCCATCTTTGCCCTCCAAATAGAGATTACCGTCATCACAGCGAAGCTTATACATGATAATCGGATCGATCGGTTTATCTCTCACAAAGTTGTCGCACACAAAGTCGGGATGATTATCCAAGACCTTTATACGCTCACTGTATCTATCAATACACTCTTGCACCAATCTCTTATTGATGCTTTTCACTTCGTCTTGACAATTTGACATGGCTCATCGGTTTTTGATTTCTTCGCAAAGATATTAGTTTATTTCGTATTATCAAAATCCCGACGACATTTACGACAACCAAAGCCGACCGGCAAACGAGCGACTTCAGACCGAGAGTGACTTACACATATTAACCAAATCCGGGAATTTGCAGGAGTTACCTTAATAGTGGCGAAATTGGGTTAAAACGAGTTAAAAGATTAGAGGATTAGCAATTTTTTTAGTAACTTCGCAAAATATTATACGATAACATGTCAGTTTTTCTAATTATATTAGGTGTATTATTGTTTGCAGGAGCGATCGGTCTTCTTTTTAAACAACAAATGCTATCGCCCATTGCTTCATGGGCAGGATTGACTTGTATATGGCTATCAGAGACATTGCCTCTCAATAGCACAATAATTGTCGGTTGGCTCGGCATGACACTTTTGGTGATGGCTGCCACATGGCTTCAACCCGATGCTATCAAACAGCAGACTAAAGGAGTAGGCTACATGACAATCGGAGGCATCACAGGCATGAGCATAGGCATTCTCGGATACTCTTTGACCAACTCATTGAGTCTCCTTTATGGTATAATGATTGCAGCCACAGCATTTGGGGTATGCTTGGGCTACATGCTATTCACCAACACCCCTCAAGGACAAAAAGTAAACATCCGAAGCGGGCACTTTTTGACCTACCTCTCTGCCAAAGGATTCCCCGTCGGAATAACAATAATGCAGATTGGCATAACCCTTGTATTAATGCTTGCAATAAGTAACAGCTATTGATATGAATAAAAGACACTATATATTACTCACCATATTAATTCTGGCGACAGCAATCCTATCGCCAAGCATTTTCGCCTTAAAAAAGATTGAGGTAAAAAAGCCTGACATGGAAGAAATCAAACGTCGTATCACTGACTCCAAAGACAAATACTACTATCCGAAATTGCGCAAACTCTATGAGCGCAACGACACAATAATGACTCCTGAAGAATATCGCTACTACTATTTGGGCTACATCTTCCAAGAAGACTTTAATCCATATCGTGTGTCGGAATATTCCTCAATCACAGATTCTCTTTCATTCCTACCAAAGCACACAAAACAAGACTGCGACACAATCATCAAATATGCCGAGCTGTCGCTCGATGACAATCCTTTTGACCTCAAACAGATGTCGTTTCTTATCTATGCATTGAAAGAAAAGCGCAAAGATATGCGTGCAAAAATATGGCAATACCGATTGGAAAACATCCTCGGAGCAATCAAAAGCACCGGCACAGGCGAAGACATCGACAATGCTTGGTATGTCAACTCTCCTGCCCATGAATATGCCCTAATAAATGCAATGAATTTTACAGCGACCGGCTACAAAGAAGCCGCACCCGGCATCGACTATATTTCCATAGAACGCACCGAAAGCAGACCCGGCAGACGCAAAGACAAAACCCCGGAAGGATTCTTCTTCAACGTAAAAAATCTCCAAGAAGAATACGACCGTAAATTCTCCGACCAATTTATCAACGAAGAAGAAAGCACCCCGGTCAGTTCAAAGGAAGAAGTCGAATCTGAAATCATTGAAACAGAAAACGAAAAAGAAGAGACAGAAGAAAATATCGGCTCGGAAGAACCGAACAACGAATCTAACTCTTTTCTATTAGAATAATTTTTTGAAACTTAAAGACAACAAATAAGACATGAACAATTCAGACAAAGCAAAAGTTGGCGAAGGAATGTTTGTTGCATTCAGCTATCGTCTCACAAATGCAGCAGACGGAAGTCTGCTTTTCGAAGCAAAAGAAAATGCACCTGACGTAATGGTCTATGGCGCTACTCCGGATGTAATCCCGGGCCTCCTTGCGACACTTAAAGGTCTCGGCACAGGCGACAAATTCTCTGTCACACTCCCTCCTGAAGTGGCTTTCGGACCACGTATGGACGAAAACGTGATGGAACTCGAAAGAGAAATCTTCGTGCGCGACGGCGAGTTGGCTGAAGAAGTGGTCGTAGGTGCTGAATTGCCTATGATGACTCAAGAAGGATTCACTGTAAAGGGTAAAATCCTTGACATCACCGACAAGATTGTAAAAATGGACTTCAACCACCCATTTGCCGGCATGACAGTCGAATTCAATGGTAAGGTAGAAGAAGTGCGCGAAGCAACACTCGAAGAGCTCAACCCTCACCACGGATGTGGTTGCGGTTGCGGCGACCATGGATGTAGCGACGGCTGCGACTCTGGTTGTGGACATGGCCATGGAGGTTGCGGTTGCGGCGGTTGCTAATCAGTCCTAAGCCCATATAACGTGTGAGCAAATATCCCACGCCACAAGATAACAAAAGCAGGAAAATACTGTGATGGCATTCTCCTGCTTCTTCTTTTATCATCAGAGCCGACTGCAAACAGCCAACGATTAATCGATCCAGTTGAAAATCTTACACTCGTTGAGGTTGTGACTTGTGATGATGTGAGGATCATTGCCGAAGATTTCCACGATGAGCGTTATATCCTTCCACTTCTTGCTGATGTTAATCTTCTTAAGGTTTTTGCAATCGACAAATGCGTAAGTGCCAATTTCCTCAATTGTAGAAGGAATGGTCACCTCGGTCAAAGCTGTAGCCGCAAATGCGCTGTCGCCTATCTTCTTAATATTAGGGTGGAAAGTGAACGACTTAAGACCTGTGTCCTCAAATGCGCTATTACCGATCTCCTCTATCGTCTCAGGGAGCTGGATTTGAGTCATAGCTTTAGCACCACGGAAAGTGAAATTAGGAATTTTCTTCACCTTGCAGAGGAACGTCACGTTTTTAAGACTTGTGCAACCATCGAAGACGTAAATGTCCATCTTCTTAATGGTCGACGGAAGGCGCACTTCCTCAAGGGCTGTACATCCGGCAAACACCGTACCACCCAAGTCTTCGACACCCTCCTCAAGGAAAGCCGTTTTCAAAGTCTTAATCTCGCAGAAGCTGGCTGGACCCACCTTTTTGACCGACGATGGGATATAGACCTCGCGAAGTCTTGTCTCCTTAAATGCACCTGCCTCAATCTCCTCCATGTCGTAGGACAATTTCAACGATGTGATGCCCTCAGCCGAATAAGCACCATTCTTGACTCTTGTCACAGGATAGACATTTCCTTCGTAAAGAATTGTTGCCCAGATTTTAGCCTCTCCACGGAGATTTCCGCGCTTATACTCCATAGTGCAGTCCACCCACGCATATCCATCTTTAAGGTTTAGACGATAAAGCATGCCATCGATATCGAGCTGCACGATCTGACCAGTCTGGTCGATAAATTTAGGATCGCGACAAGTGTTCTCATTAGCGATGTAAACGCGTTTAGCTTTCTTCTTTGACGACTGCTTCTGATATGAAGTCTTAGACGATGAAGTCGATTTGCTTGACTGCTTGCCCTCCTTAGTGGCCGACTTAGCAGCCTTGGTCGCTTCCTTAGCCACAGCCTCGACGCCCTTGCCTATCTTCTTCAGTAGGCTCTGAGCATCAGCCGACGAGACGGACAGCATGAGGGCTGTAATAAGTAATAAGATTTTAGTTTTCATATCTCTGAACGTGTTTTATATGGTTAAATAAATCTTTTAATCTTAATCCTTAGATACATTATCTCAGTGCAAATTTACACATTTCCCCACGAAATCCCAAATATTACCGACACTAAACCACAAAATAACAAAAGCAGGAGAATGCCATCATATCACTTTCTTGCATCTTTTTATATCACTCGACGAGTCGCGACCTCAGATGATGAAAGATTATGGTTTAACTCACACAAGAAAAAGTTTCAGCATTCCTATAAACCTTTACGTAGCAGCAAAAGACACTCGTTACTCCAAAAGAATTTGAAGTTTTTTAAAAGAAACGTGCCAAAACGTCCCCAATACCTGCCGTACGCTTGATGAGTTTTCATCGATGCACATACTTTTGAAAAGCAACACAAAGAGACACTGTAAGGCTATCGAAGGTGGAATTAATCTATATGCTTATCCACACTAAATTTCTACTGAGCCAAAATAAAAAAGAGCGCAAGCCGACAAAATCGATACTTGCGCCCCTGACAATATATAAACAAACTACATCACACAGCGATCGGACAACGCTCAACGTGAGCATACCACCATTGTCGGATTGCCGCCTTAAATTGACGGCACAATATACTGAAACGATTATCTACATACGCACGTGTCCTACCGATACGCTCGGCAATATCGACAGGCGAAACGTTATGAATAAAACGCTGACCCCATAATTCCACATCCGATTTGCACCAATGCATTTTTGTGCTGACAAAATCATACAGAAATTTGACAATATTGCTGTCTATATGCTCGCCTGTGCCATCACTATCAAAAAACTCTGCTATCGGCGACTTGCCATTGTCATCAATAAATCTGTCGCCGAGCGAATCGAGTTGAACTGCGTTATCCATAGGCTTTGAATGGACCTTATCACTCAAAACCATATCAGCATAATATTTTCCTTCTTCTGTATCCAACAACACTTGCTTCAAACAATTTTCAGCCGCAATTTTAGTAGCTGAATAAAGCTCATCACTTAACCCTAATTGCTTTTTTATTTCGTCCGGTTGCATTTTATCGACATAGTATGCCTTCAACAGATTGTGCCATTCCGGGAGGGCAATCAAATCGACAACAGTCTTACGGATATGTTCCGATTGGGAAAGCAAACGCAAGCGCACATTTGAAGCTGTCTTAAGGCTCGAACAGATATAGCCTTCTTCCTTTAAGCGGTCGAAAACCACTTGCGACGACACCATCAACAGCCAAGTCATGAAATCACTTTTATATCCATAATTCTTGATACGGCTCCATTCGCCATTATCCCAAAGTCCGGTGTACATTGCACTGCATACAAACGTTCTATCGATATCAAGTCCGTAGGTTTTGCATATCTGCGATGTCAACAACGACACCACAGGAGCTGCCGACAAACCCGACCCGATACCGAAGAAAAAATTCGCGGCATAGCGCTCGTCACTGACCAATTTCTCTATTACCGGTTGCCACTTTTCTCTGTATGACACTTTTTCATTTGGCCTTTTAGGTTTTAATTCTTCTAAGGAAGAAGTCTTTTTTTGAAATGTTGTCTGTTCCATGATGTAGAAAATATTTATAGTTTTTTTAATAGGGTTGCACACTTTAGCTATGAGATAGAAAGGTCTGTACCGAAATTTGAATATCAAATCTCAGATAGAATCTCATAGACACCAAATCATTGACAAGAAGATATGCGTCCTTGCCAAAAGTGCAGAGTATAAGTCTTTACTTCAGTATTAGGTTTAGAATGAGATATAAGTCAAAAAATCTCTTCAGTATATCTTGTTTACCAAATTCCCTGCGACGCATTTAAGTCTGCAAGGCAGTTAAATCAATTTTCCACCTTCTTTACATTCAGTCCCAACATGATTTCATACAAAATGACATACAATTAAGGCTCAACAATAAGCTTGGAGCTTTGCTTAAAAATTGCAACACCTCTAATTTTTCTTTTTCATCTGCATTGCCCTCTATGTAGGCTGTCAGTTTATCATCTGAAATTTTTGATTTCAACATTCTTCGCTTTTTACTGTTATATCATATAGAGTAATCAAATTAAATTTTTCTAATATCTTTTTTCAAAAATTATACCAATTAAACTAAAAATCCCGAATAAACCTAAAAAACAGATTTATCCGGGATTATTTTTGCAGGATTAAATTAACGTTTTCTCTTCCTCGATTTTGATTTTTTCTTAGAAGGCACCTTTAATTTATCTCCCGGATGGATCGTATTTCCTTTAAGGTTGTTTGCTTTCTTAAGTTCATTGACTGTCACGCCATATTTTGATGCAATCTTAGCCAAGCTTTCGCCCGATTTCACCTTGTGGGTTGTCTTTGCAGACGATTTTTTCTTCGTGTTTGATTTTGACTTTTGTTTAGCGCTTGTCGAAGTCGTTTCTTTCTTCTTTGCAGAAGCCTGAGTTACTTGCTGAGTGCTCACTTTCTTTGCCTCTGTTTGAAGCACTTGATAATCGCCACCTTCCGGCAATATCTTGGCTGTTATACGAAGCTGCTGACCTGTTCTGACGGCACTTCGACGCAAGTGATTTTGCTCTTTTATCTCCAATGGATCGACACCATACATTTTAGCTATCGACGACAATGTTTCTCCGGCTTTCACTTTATGAGTAATCATTTTGCCTGCCTGACCACTCTTTTCTGCAACCTTCTGATTGATATAATTCATATCTTCTGCAGATTGCTTATCCTCTTGCGACTGATTATCACCAACAATATTTGACACTACAATATTGCCTTCGGCATCATATACAAATAATTCAGAAGCATCACCACCCGGTTGCACTACTTCTCTATGTTTATATTTTTCCTTATTGCGATTGATAATTTGGTCTTCACTGATTATGTAGGCTTGAATCTGCTGAGAAGGAAGCACCAAAGTGTATTGACGTGATGCTGTGCCCGGTATCATGTCGGCACGGAATTGAGGATTAAGGATTCTCAATTCATTCATCGGAATATCAAGCACATCAGAGATTTGCTGCAAATGAATACGATTTGAAATCAGCACAGTATCAGTCACAAGCGGCTTTGTTGCCAACACAGGCGCAATGTTGTGCTCTTTGTAGTATGTCATAACATAGTTTGCCGCAATAAACGCCGGCACATAACCACGTGTCTCTTTTGGCAAATATTGATAGATTGACCAAAAGTCATAGACAGCATTTTCGTCATTGCCCGAAGCTCTTCTGATAGCCTTGTTGACATTGCCCGGTCCGCAATTATATGCTGCTATCGCAAGATGCCAATCTCCATAGATTTGGTATAGGTCCTTAAGCAGTCCGGCAGCCTTTTCCGACGACAAATAAGGATCTCGACGCTCATCAATCAATGAATTAACTTCAAGCCCGACACCCTTTGCCGCCACTAAAATAAATTGCCACAATCCGGCAGCTCCCGATGTTGATACAGCATTAGGGTCGAGAGCCGATTCGATGACCGGCAGATACTTCAATTCCAAAGGCAAGCCTTGTGCTTCGAGTGCCTGCTCGAAAATCGGCATATAATAATGGCTCAAGCCCAACATTGCCGATAGTTGAGCGCGACCATACTTGGTGTATCTGTTGATATAGCTTTTGACCACATCATTAAACGGCATCTCGATGATTGTCGGCATCTGTTGCAATCGCTCAATAATGACCTCATCTGTCACCTCGACATCGTTTGTGTTTTTATAACTGTCGCCAACTGATGTATAGTTCTTTACATACCAATTCTCCAACAACTTTTGAGAGTCTGTCTCAAAGCTGTGAGGATATATAATAGCGCTATCTGTCAAGCAATGTTTCAAATCAAGCACATTTTGTTTGTTGGCATGCAACGTTGTTGTCGCAAGCGCCATCAGAACCGCTCCTATGAATAATATCTTTTTTCTCATGCTATAATATTTTATACTCTTGAAGAGTTTGTTTTAAAAATTAAATGCCCAATTAAGCCCCAAAGCGACACTGTTGTCGATAGGAGCCGTCATCATCACCGGCTGCATATCCATCGACAAATTGTCACTAATATCGAAATGCGCCAATGACGCATCGACGTATGCATCGACCATACACAACAAATACAATCCGACCAAACATATTATACAAAGGTCGCGATTTCGACGATAATAATCCTTGCGTGACTTCATCGTGTTTGTCAGCCATTGCTTATCAAAATCGCTTTCTTGTGCATTTGGCGGAAAGAAGTTCATATATGAATTTGTCGCAGGGTCAGAGTCTGTCAAATCTCGATAACCTTGCGTGTAATCTCTTAATTGGTTGTTGTTCCACGATGTCGCATATCCCAATCCCAAGAATCCACCTACAACAATGGGCAGTTTCCAATATCGTCGATTATAGATTTGACCTAATCCCGGACATAATGCCGACATCCATACTGCTCGCGTAGGGTTGGGATTAAACACTCGCTTACCGGAAAATTCTGCCGGCAATTCATCTGCCGTCACAACTGTAAGCACCGTGTCTTGCTCATTGACAATCTCAGAATCAACTTCCGGCTGAAATTGCACTCTGTCGTTAGCCGATTCAGCCGATGGCTCATTAATAATTTCCTCCTTTGGCTCCTCTTGCGCAATCGAATCAGAGAAATGCTTCGAGTTATGTATTGCAGCCACTACCTCATCCGGATATAAAAAGACAAGACATAGCATTATAATTGCCACGCCTTTCAGCCTTGAATCATAAGACCGGAATGCCTTTTTTATATGTCGAACGAAGATTTTCACTGCATCACTTCAATTTTTCAAACAGTTGCACCAATTTTTGCAACTCGTCATCATTATTAAACTTAAGCGTTATCGAACCTTTGCCATCAGAACTGCGAGAGAATGACACTTTCGTCGGGAAATAGTTTTCGAGCTCCTTACGGAAGAAGTCGTAATCATCATTTGTCGATACAGCCGTCTTCTTTTTCTTGCCAATTACCGGCTTGTCGCCACGCTCCAACGAGTCTTTTATCTCTTTCGACAATTCTTCAACTCGTCTGACCGACAATCCTTCTTGCAGAATGAGATTATAGAGTTTCAATTGGCTCTTGGCATCATCTACTGTAAGCAATGCTCGTGCATGCCCCATATCGAGTTTTCTATCGCGCAATCCCAATTGTATCTCTGCGGGAAGTTTCAATAGGCGAAGATGATTGGCAATCGTTGCTCTTTTTTTGCCTACTCTTTCCGAGAGTCTGTCCTGTGTCAAGTCGTATTGGTCAATTAGTTTTTTGAATGTCAAAGCGATTTCGATAGCGTTCAAATCCTCACGCTGGATATTTTCAATCAACGCCATCTCAGTGATTTCCATATCACTGACTGTTCTGACGTAAGCCGGGACGCTCTTTAAACCGGCCATTCGCGATGCACGCCAACGTCGTTCGCCGGCAATAATCTGGTATGTACCATCATTGAGTTTGCGAAGCGACAACGGCTGGATTATGCCTAACTCTTTAATTGAAGCCGATAATTCCTCAAGAGCCTCCTCGTCAAAATTAGTACGAGGCTGATCCGGATTCGGATATATCAGGTCAAGACTGATTTCGCTGATAGCGGAAGAGCCGTCAGTGCGAATATCACCCATTGAGATAAGAGAGTCCAATCCTCTGCCGAGAGCATTGCGTTTTTGTGCCATATATTATTCTTTGTTTTTTTCGTTCTTCTTTGCCGCTGCTTTTGATTTGCGATTACGGCCTACTAATTCTTTTGCAAGTTGGCGATAACTGATTGCGCCACGACTGTCGTTGTCATACAGAATTACCGGCAATCCATGACTTGGAGCTTCCGACAACTTGATATTGCGAGGAATTACTGTCGAAAACACCATGTCGCCAAAATAACCCTTCAATTCTTCATAAATCTGATTTGCAAGACGTAGTCGCGCATCATACATTGTCAACAAAAAGCCTTCAATCTCCAATGTCGGATTAAGGCGGCTCTTTATTATTCTGATTGTATTCAACAACTGGCTGATACCTTCAAGCGCAAAATATTCTGCTTGGACAGGTATTATTACCGAGTCAGCAGCCGTCAAAGCATTTACCGGAATATAGCCCAACGAAGGGCTACAGTCGATTAATATATAATCAAAATCATCCACAACCGGAGCTATTGCTTTTTGCAAAACACGCTCCCTTTGTTCGCGATTTATCAATTCTAATTCAGCGCCCACCAAGTCAATTCTTGAGACTACCAAATTTAGCCCCTTTATGCAAGTCGGCTGCATTGCGCTCTTTATCGGATAGTCGTCAACCAGACATTCATAAATAGAAGCTTCCGGCTCTTTAGGATCTATACCCAAGCCGGATGTCGCATTTGCTTGCGAATCTGCATCTATTAGCAAGACTTTCTTGCCGTCAGCAGCGAGACAAGCAGCGAGATTTATGGCTGTAGTCGTTTTGCCGACTCCTCCTTTTTGGTTTGCTATGGCTATTATCTTACCCATTTTTATCTACTCTAAACAAATTAAGTGCAAAGTAATAATTTTTTAATGAAAAAATCACTATTTTTTGTGCTAAACAACCTTAATATGTTAATAAGTTATATAATCTTCTCCTATTCAGCAATTTGCATCGACTAAGTCGTTTGCGTCTGGGGATTATTCAACTTAGGATATTCCACTCGCGAATGATAGATTGTCCCTAATCGCATTTTAAATGTGTTTTTGATGATTTCAATCTCTTTGAAAGAGATAGGAGACTCTTTAAACAATCCATCCATCATCTGACCATCGACAATCTTATCAACTAACCCGCTTATCGACTCCGCATTATATTCCTTTAAACTCCGAGATGCAGCTTCTACAGCGTCTGCCATCATCATTATAGCAGTTTCTTTTGTCTGAGGATTTGGTCCGGGATACATGAAATTCGCTGGATCAACTTTGGCATTAGGCGACTCGTTGCATGCCGTAGTATAGAAATATTTTGCCACACCTTTTCCATGATGTTCGGTGATAAAATCGCGTATCACACGAGGCAACTTCTCTTTTGCCGCCAAATTAAGACCGGCAGCGACATGAGATATAATCTTTCGAGCACTGACATCGGGATCCAACCCATTGTGAGGGTTGACTCCGTGCTGATTTTCCGTAAAGAATATCGGGCTTTCCATTTTGCCTATATCATGATACAACGCACCGGTACGTACCAATTGAGTGTTTGCTCCGATAGCTCTCGCCGCATCAGCTGCAAGCGTTGACACTTGTATTGAGTGTTGAAATGTGCCCGGAGCCTCTTCAGCCAAACGACGCAACAATGCATTATTAATGTCACTGAGTTCGACAAGTGTGACTGTCGATGTAAATCCAAACACTTTCTCAATTATAAATATCAAAACGTATGCAAACGATAGCACTACTGTATTAATACCAAAAACTCCAAAAATTCTCCAATTTATTCCGTCAATGCTTCCGCTTTCAATCATTACCGTCACAATATAGCACACACTATAGCATACGAACGCATAAAATGCTGTGCGCAACAATTGCGAACGTCGCGACAATTGCTGTATGCTGAATGTGGCGACAAGCCCTACCACCAGTTCCATGAAGATAAATTGGAATTGATTTGTTGCCACCTGTGCGCACAACAATATTGTGGCAATGAGGGAGAATATCGCGGTTCTGGAGTCAAAGAAAATCAGAATGATTACCGGCACTGCAGCAAACGGAGAGATATACAGACCCGACGCTATATGCTCAGCCATCAGCATTGTGAAGACCGAAAACAATGTTATGAATGTCATTAAGAATGTCATCTGTCTGATACTATCAAACATCGACTTTCTATAGACTTTCATAAACAAGAAAAAAAGTCCCAAGACTATCAGTGTATAAACGACTTTGCCCAACAGATAGAAATTTTCATGTTTTGACAAAGAACTGTGTTGCGATAACATTTCTTCATAGACTTGAAGATTTTTATAGATTTGTGGTGTTATGATTTCCCCTCTATCGACGATACGTTGTCCTTGCTTAATAACACCCTGGGCTCCGGTCACATTCAAGTATTCTTGAGTCTTAAATTTCTCATCAGCTTCAATATCCGACAATATATTAGGCTGAAGGTAATCATTAATCTTGGTTATCGACAGATTGGCATCTTTATGACGACTGCTGTAAAGCGAATCTATCATCAGATAGGCTTCGCGAGATGTCAGCATCGCTCCCGTCGGCAACGTCGATATGAAATTATCAGGCTCATCGTGATGTGTCGTCCTGACATAATCCATATTTCCGGCTTCGACTATTTCATTTATTGCATTATCGATAATTCCTCGGTTGTAGATTGTTCGCAACATTGAGACTAACCATTCGACATCGGCAACATTTTGCTGTCTGATATTTTCTCTGAATTCGGCTATATTTTTCTCTGCCACTTCGGTACTTTCAATCACAAAAGGCACAAATTGTCTGTCGATGCTATCCTGCAAATGTTTTATTGTCGCAGAATCCGGCATAACAGGGACGTCAAATTGGGCTGTCAACAACGGATAACGCCATGGTTGATTCTTTTCATACAAATATGTGCGACGATTATCGCGTGGCATCGCCAACATTATCAATACAACGGCTCCCACAAACAATGCCAATCTCACTATATTCTGTTTTGTAAAAATCTTTTTCATAACCATTATTTTTTATATATCATTCAGGAAATGCGTTTTGCAAATTTCACCCCCTTTATTTTTTTCAATGATGAGCAAATCAATTCTACTGTAGCCGTCGAATCCACTTGCGCTGTCAAATCACAATGAAACACCTCTTGATCGGCGTTAATATTCAGACCTCTGATGTTTATACATAATTCTCGCGACAACACAGCCGTAAGGTCTTCCAACATTCCTTTGCGATCGATGCCATCAATACTGATCGTCACCACAAATTTATCGGTATGTCCTTCCCAGCGAGTTGCCACAAGACGATTGCCATAGGTGCTTTTTAGTCTTGTTGCCACTGCGCAGTCTGCTTTATGAAGCACCACCTTCTCATCATTATCGACAAAGCCCAAAACGTCATCGCCCGGTATCGGACAACAACAATCCTCTATCCTGTAGTTGGAAGTTTTTTCATCGGAATATAGAACATAAATCTCTTTGCGATTAATCTTCTCTGAGGCACCGGCCTCATCTTTCTTTTTAGATGAAAATGGATTGCGCAACAGTTTGCTGAACAAAGATTGTCTCGATTCGGTCATCTTACGCAACTCTTCGACAGGCAACAAAATTTCATCGTTAGCCAGCATCACATAGAGCTCATCGCGATTTTTGAGATGAAATCTACCTAATATTTTCGACACGATTTCATTTGTCGGCTCAATGCCTTCTTTGGACATAAATTCCATGAACAATCTTGATCCACGTTCCACTAAGCTCTTGTAATCTTTCTTTATCATCGAGCGTATTGCTGTCTGCGCTTTTGCCGTACGACAAAATTTAAGCCATTCGCTTTGAGGCGACTGCGAGTCCGAAGTTATGATTTCCACTTGGTCACCACTGCTGAGTTCATGCGATAGTGGCACAAGCCTATGATTGATTTTGCCTGCAATACAATGAGCACCCAATTCTGTGTGTATCGCATAAGCCATATCAAGCACCGTAGCTCTCTTCGGAAGAATCTGAAGATCGCCTTTTGGCGTAAACACATAAATCTCTGATGCATAAAGATTTAACTTTATAGTATCAAGAAAATCTATTGCACTCGGCTCCGGATTTGCCAGGATGTCCTTAATGGTATTCATCCAATTATCCAATTCCGAATCATCATCCTTATTTCCGGTTTTATATTTCCAATGTGCAGCGTAACCCAATTCTGCGATTTCATGCATTTTTCGCGAGCGAATTTGCACCTCTATCCACTTTCCGTCAGGACCCATCGCCGTCAGATGCAGTGCTTGGTAACCATTTGCTTTTGGAGCGCTCAGCCAGTCACGCAGTCGATCAGGATGCGTCTTGTGTCCATCAGCAAAATATGTATATATTTGCCAACATTGCACTTTCGCATTTTCTTCGTCATCACATTCAAAGACTACCCTGACGGCATAGATGTCATAAATTTCATCAAGCGACACCTGCTTTTTCTTCATCTTGTTGTAGATACTGTAAGCACTCTTGACACGTGCTTTTATCTCATACTCAAATCCTGCCGCATCGAGCTTCCTACGCACCGGAGCCACAAATTCTTCCACAATCTTCTCACGCTGTTCGTGCGACTGATCGACATATTCCATTATCTCCTTGTAGGTTTGCGGATGTTCATAACGAAATGCCAAATCCTCAAGTTCTTGCTTGATTTTGAAAAGCCCCAAACGATGAGCCAATGGAGCATAGACGTATAATGTCTCACCGGCTATCTTATACTGCTTCTCCGGTCGCAACGAGCCTAATGTGCGCATATTATGAAGACGATCTGCCATCTTTATGAGCACAACTCTAATGTCGGTCGACATCGATAGCAGCAATTTTCTGAAATTCTCGGCTTGCACGGACGCTTTATCACCAAAAATACCTCCGGAAATTTTGGTCAATCCTTCGACTATGTCTGCAATCTTTTTGCCGAAAGCCGCCTCTATGTCTTCTTTGGTGTACTCTGTATCTTCCACCACATCATGTAATAATGCTGCGCAAATAGACGTAGAGCCCAAACCCAACTCCGAAATTACTATCTTTGCTACAGCAATCGGGTGAAGAATATATGGCTCACCGCTTCGACGACGCACACCCTTATGCGCCTCTCGAGCAAATCGATAAGCTCGCTCTATAATCTCTACTTTCTTTCGATGATTAGAGTTTATATATGCTTGTAGCACCTCTTGATAGGCAGATTCTATCATGTGCTCCTCTTCTTGATGAGACATTTGTTTATCTTGGGTCATAATTTAGATTGCAACAAAATTTGTTCCAAAAAGCACCATTATTAAAGTCTATCACATCATCTGCAATATGATGAATATCTATTTGCAAAGATAACCAAATATTCTCATTTCCACCACTATTTAAAATAAAATAACAAAATATTGTATTTAATGGGCTGAATTATGGTGACTTCCATTAATACCTCTGTCTTAATTCCGTCTTAATCGCATCACTGCGATTGCACCGCAAGCGTATAACAATGACAACAACCATAGCATAAAATAAGGCTTTCCTACTTGGCTCATATCAACACCACAGGAATTCATCAGAACAAAGCCCTCAATGCCCCATGTCGCAGGAACAAACGAACCCAACGCCAACCACAAATCCGACATCGCATAGCGTGGCCATGTCAACCCCGACAAAAACAAGAATACGATAGAGGTCACTACCCATATCATAAAAACTGCTTCTCTTTCACTGACAAAACGCTGAAGTATCAGACCCATGAATATGGAAGCAAACATCATCGGCATCAAAAACAATAATATCTCAAACTCATCTCCTATCATTGGAAACGAAAACATCAATGGCACATAGTATGTCAAATAAATCATTATCGGAACAAATAATATCACATAGCACACTATTTGTCCTATCAATCTCTCTGCTACGTGTTTTCCTCCACGCTTCTTATCATGCTTTTTATTCAAATACATCTCGTTTTTAGCTCCTCCTCGCATACCGATGACTAAAATTATGCATTGCTGAAAAATTAAAATCAAGACTCCGGGCATAACAAACGAGTCAAAGCCTTCTGTAGTATTGCCCATTGCCACCGATTTTATCTCAAAAACGTCTTGCATATCACCCAATATTATCGTTTCGCTTCCGTCGGCGGCAAGGCGCATACTTGTGATTTCTGCACTCATCTGTTGCGCAACATTCGTTGCCGCCACCAACATCGCTCGATACCTCAGCAATAGACTCATGTCGCTATATAGTATCACATACGCCTGCTCTCCTCTCTGTTGCGACGACTGAAATCCCTCCGGTATATAAAGCAGCCCATAGCACTTATGCAGATTCATCATCTTTTTACCCTCATCCATATTAGGGGCATAGCCGATTACATCAACTTCCGGTGATGCATCTATATTGCTAACCAATTCCCTACTAAGGTTGCTTCTATCCTCGTCGATTGCTACGACCTTGACATCTCTGACAACTTCCGGATTGTAAATCAGCGAATATACCAACGGATATGCTAATGGAAGCAATACGACAAATATCATTACTCCCAAATCGCTGACCACTGCTTTTATTTCAGACCGAAACTCACTGGCAACTCTATATACAAAAAACATAATTCTGCGTCGCATAACACTTTGATTTCATGGCACATACACCGGATTCAATAATTCACGTTTCAATCGCTTAATCACCAACAACGGAAGCAGCATAAACACCACATACGCAGCATAAAAATTTTTTGAATAATATATATCTATGCCATTCAATGCTTGATCGATATATATTAAGAAATTATATCTGACAGGGACCAACCAGCTGAACACACCTATACTTCCATACATACTTTCATACGGAAAAGAAAATGCTCCTATCGAAAATGACAAGACCCCTACTAACGCTCCGACAGACAAAGCCAAACGAAGATTTGGCAACAATCCGATTACAAAAAGAGCAAATCCTTGACACGCAAGTACAAACATCATCTCTGATAAAATCATCCACCCCCACGAACCATTCATCACAAATCCATTCCAGCCATAGAACCACCACAGCATGAACAGCATCATAACCAGCCATACAATAGTCTGAGGCAAAAGTTTTGCCGACAATGCCTTGATTATCGACCCCTCTGCCAATCGCAACCACAACGGTGAAGTCTCTCGCTTCATCTCTTGACAGACAGCAAATGCCGTCGTTAGAAATATCATCAATTGCATTATCGCAGGCACAAACGAATTACACAAATACACAGCATAATCCATCCAAGGATTAGACAACCCCCTAACCTCTATATTAATAGGCTGAAGCAGTGGAACAATCTCTTCTGCATCGACGCCGACATCCGTAAGCAACCCGGATAGCACATCAACTTTTGCATATAATGATATAGCCGTAAAATTTTTATAAAGCAATGAAGCGGGCACATAATATGCCATATTGGTATAGTACGAAACAGTAGGCGTTCTGACAGCCAAAAGGTCGGATTGAAAATTTTCCGGTATCAGATAGCACCCATAGATTTCTCCTCGTTGCATCGCTCGACGTGCATCACCGAAATTGTCATAGACAGATGTAATCCTCGACATTTGCGAACCATCAAGACTTTGAATCATACGTCGCGACAATTCTGACCTATCGCAATCCACTACTGCAGCCGGCGCCTTTATCGGCAATCCCTCGTGAAGCAAATCTGTCAGAAAAATCGTACAGAACAATGGCATGACAATCATCGTCAGCCAATAAATCGGACGACTTGCCAATTGCCTGACGCTTCGTTTGAATACCATTATAAAACTCTTCATCTCCACCTCCTATCTTCAACGAAGCACTGCCGACATTCCCGGACGCAATCCTTCGACAAACACATTCGGTCGTGCTTTCACTCTGAATGTACGCACATCATAGTCGCCTGTCGCCTTGGTCGCTTGCCAATTGGCATAAGTTCCCATGTCTTTTATATAAAAAACTCTTGCCTCTATCGTTTTATCAAGCGCCGGAAGATAGACTTTCAACACGCTATCTTCTCCGACCTCTCGTAACAGCGTCTCTTTGACATTAAACTCTATCCAAAGATTATCTTTCAACAACGACATCATCGGAGCACCGGTCGCGACTAATTCGCTGACGCGAGGATAAATTTCTGTAATCACCCCGTCTTCGGGTGCTATCAGATAGCTGTCGTCCATAAACGCATCCACCTCCTCCACGCCACCCTTGGCTGCAGAAAGCATTGCCGCTGAGGCTTCTTTGTCTTCCTTCTGCGCTCCCTCTTTTACCAATTCATACTGACTTAAAGCGGCTTTCTCTGCCGCCGATGCTGCTTCGTATGCAGCCTCTGCCTCATCTCGTCTCTGCTCACTGATGACTCCTTGAGCAAACAGCCTCTCCATGCGCTGATAAGTCTTTTGCGCTATTGATGATGCTGCGACGGCTTGCTGCCACACCTCGCGTGCTGCATCTATTATTTTATCCCGAGTACCGCTATCGACTTTCTTATTTGTTGCCGATGCCACTTGCTCCATTGCTTTTGCTTGCATTAATTTTGCCTCCATCAACGAAGAATATATTTTCACCAACGTATCACCTTTTGTCACCCTATCTCCTTCATTTACATAGATTTTTTCAACCCTTCCAGGCAATGCTCCCGATATCCTGATTTCTTCTGCATCCACTTGACCTTGCACTGTCGGCTGTGGGGGTTTTATCAACACAAAACCCAAAATCGACACAAGTGCCACTGCCATTATAATCGCTACAACCATAATCGCCAAATCTTTCTCTTTCTTCTTGACTACTTGTCTTGAATGATTATCCATATTCATATTTTTGCTTATTTTGTGTTCCTATATTTTCAGCCAATTCTCGATGTCTGAAAACTATCTGTCATCAAGCACCTCACCCATAACTTTCTGCAGATACAAAGCCCCCAGCCTCAATGCTATATGCGAATCAAGCGCCTCCGTTTTAGCTTGTCTCCATGCCGCGTGGGCAGCCAATACAACATCCACTGCGATAACTCCTTCCTCAAAACCAATATTGGCATTACGCATATTCTCTTCTGCCAACGATAAATTTTTATTTGCTATCATTACTGCCGATTCGGCTTCTTTGAATCGCAGTTCAGCCTGTCGCACCTGCAATTCGACCATTTCCTCTGCATCTTCAAGTACTAATCGCGACACTGCGGTTTGAGCCTTTGCCGATCGTAATTTATTGTAATTGCCTCCCCAATGCCATAATGGTATCGAGAGTGTCGCTCCCACACTGAATCCTCCCCCAAACCTATTTTCAAATCCATTTATTAAATTAGGATTTGTGAAGGTATATGCTCCCACAACCACTAATTTAGGCAACATATCCGACAATGCCAATCGCTCGTTCTGACGAGACAAATCGACTACCTCAGACAAAGCCCTAATATCAGGACGTTTATCATAAATGCTCTCCATATCAACCGAATTTGCCATAATGTTCAATTCATCTTCCTGACTTAAATTATCGGCAATTTCGAAATTGTCAGTAATCTCAAACCCACACAATTGCGCTAATGCCATCTTTGCCAAAGACAAGCCGTTATTTGCCTTAAGTTGAGCCAACCTTGCTTCGCTGCTCTTAACCTCTACAGAAAGACAATCACTTCTTGTGGCAACCCCTTGCAAATACATCTCATTAACATTAAACGACAACGTGTCAAGCAGAGAGACATAGCTATCGGCAAGGGTGCATTTACTTTGCAACGAGACGACGGTCCAATATGCTTCATCCACCTCATATACAATGTTTTGAAGTGTCTTTTCGTATTCATAAGTTGCAATCTTTCCTGCCCTGTCTGCTATTCTATTTAAAGTCATGATTTTTCCTCCCATAAAAATCGGCTGAGTCAAAGTCAACGCTCCCGCATAAACATTTCGGACGTCAAAAGTCAATAACGACGAAATAGCCGCCGGCAGCAAGTTACTACTGCCGAATAGCGATATATTATGCTGATTATGCAAATACATAGCATTAAAATCCAATGCCGGGAAATATAATGATTGAGCAGCTTTCCTATCATAACCGGCTACATTGATTTTCTCCTGAGCCATCTTGATAGTTTTGCTATTGCTGACAGCGAGACGACGGCATGAGTCGAGAGTCAGTATTTGCGCTCTGCCGACCAAAACAAATAATAATAAGCATAGCGTGACAGACAAGTGTTTATTCATAGTATTATCGGTTTAAAGCCATTGATGCAAGACAATCATTTTCGCCTTGCTCCTCAATATTACTACAACCGACAATTAATTTAGTTCACGCAGTTAAAAAAAACCTATCAGCCACATACAACAAGACACGACAAATGAGAGCACTGATATTTCAATACTCTCACTGTTATCTTTGCAACACTAATGTTTTGCTTAGTTAGCCTTTGGAGCTGCTGGTGTAGCTGCTGGTGCTGTTTGTGCAGGAGCGGCTTCTTTCTTTGCAGCAGGAGCTTCTGTATTTGTGTTTACCGGAGCTTGTGTCTGTTCGATACTTGACTTGTTGATTGTGTGAGGCACAGTAAATGAAGCAGCGATGCTACATACACAAATGAAGATAGCCAATCCCCATGTCGCTTTTTCGATAAAATCGGTTGTCTTACGATAACCCATGATTTGGTTGCCACTTGCGTAGTTTGAAGCCAAACCACCACCTTTAGACTTTTGAATCAACACAGCACCGATTAGAAGCAATGATGCTATTACAATCAAAATGGATAAAAAAATGTACATTTTCTCCTATTAGTTATTTTCGTTAATAATCAATTTTTTTAAAAATCGCATTTGGTCTGCAAAGTAAATACTTTTTTCCGGATTATTCAAACTTAATTCAGTAATAATTTGCAATGCCTTGCGATAATTGCCGTTTTTTATCATTACACGGGCAAAACTTTCGGTCAACGACGAATTATCCGGCTCCTGCAACACTATTTCTGCGACTTCTTCCTTATTGGTCAATTTTTCCGATTCGGGTTTAACCTCTTTTTTCGAAGGATTTTCTGCCAATGGCGCTTTATCTTTAGCGATAAAGCGTTCTATCATTCGCTCCTCTTCTGTCATTTCGATTTCGTCGGATGGCGTAACCTCATCTGCCGACTCTTTTAAAAATTGCGATGCGTAATCAGGAGTGTCGCTAAACAACACTTTCGACAGCAACTCTGTCTCCTTACTTCCGACCGGTGCAAATGTATCAAGAAAAGAATCAATCACAGATGTCGTCGTTACCGGCTGTTGCGAATCAGGATAAAATTCGACAAAATCCGGCAAATCTTCACCTATAATCGATGCCAATTCTTCGCGATCGCCAACCCTGACTGCCACTGCAGCAAGCATCTTCTGTCGCTCTTTTTGCGTCATTTCTGCTGCTTCTTTCAATGCAGACAATTGTGGAACGACAAAATACGGATACTTAGATGTCCAATACTCTACCTCCTCAAGCGTTATTTTTCTTTGTCCCAAAAGTACATCTGCCAATTTTGAATCCATCTGTTTTACCAATTACCCAATGTTGCATTAAAAATCAAATCCACCAATTCTTCACTGATTTGGCTACAAAGTTCGTCTTGCACGTCTGTCAACATTTCTGTGCTTGAAAAATCTCGATATGCCGAAAATGTCTCATCTTTATTATTTGATTCATTCTTGTGATCGACATATTTTATACGCACCGAAATCGTAAGACGCGTCTGTGTCGCGTATGCGTCTTCACCGACAGCTTGTGGAGAAAGCGAATAGCCGGTTATTTCACCGGTCAACTCTATATCGGCATTGCCATCCACTTCTTGCAGTCTGGTCTGACGAGAGATTGCATCAAGCAATTCGTTTTCAAACGTCTGTTGCAAAGGCGGATAGACCAATGCAGCTCGTATCGGAAACTCCCCGACATCAATAGTCTTATAAATGTCGTAATTTATCGCCGAACCATTAAATTTATAGCTGATCGTGCATGCAGCAGAGACTAAAGCCACTACGCAAACAGCTATAATGTTGCGAATACAATTTATCTTTTTTGTCTTAATCTTATTCCAAACCATATTCTTTTATCTTGCGATACAATGTTCGTTCCGAGATATGAAGTTCTTGTGCTGCTTTTTTTCTCACGCCGCCATTTCTTTCAAGTGCGCGCAAAATTGTCTCCTTTTCAGTGTCTTCAAGAGTCGTCGGCTCATCGTATTTGACAAACCCCTCATCATGATAGTTCACCAATGATCGGGACTTCACTTCAAACGGATTCGGTTCATCGACTATCGATTTATGCTTATAGCCTGCATCTTGACCATTTGACACCATGCCTCGCAATTCTTGAATCTCATTTTTCATTGCCAACACCATTTGCCACAACATTTCACGTTCTGTCTCATAAGATGGCGTCTGACGAGCTGCCACGATCGATGTCGAGCCGGTGTCGCGAGAAGGAAGATATTCTTTGATGACCGAACCGGACACTTCTTCTCCTGCATTAAAGAGTGCTATCTGCTCTACTACATTCTTTAATTGTCGGACATTGCCAGGCCAGCGATATAGCATCATCACTCTACGCGCATCTTCGCTAAAACGAATCATCGGAGTGAGATATTTCTCTGAAAAATCACTTGCAAATTTTCTCGCAAGCAATGGGATGTCTGCTCCTCTGGCATTCAATGGAGGGACATGAATCTGAATCGTCGATAATCGATAGTACAAATCTTCTCTAAACTTTCCTTCTGCCACGGCTTTGACCAAATCGACATTCGTCGCCGCCACGATACGAATATTCGTCTTCTGTACTGTCGATGATCCGACTTTGATAAATTCTCCTGTCTCAAGCACACGAAGCAAGCGTGCCTGTGTAGTCATCGGCAACTCTGCCACCTCGTCAAGAAATATTGTTCCTCCGTTGGCCTCTTCAAAATAGCCCTTACGCGCTGAAATAGCCCCTGTAAACGAGCCTTTCTCATGTCCAAACAATTCACTATCGATAGTCCCTTCAGGGATTGCTCCACAGTTGACTGCAATATACTTATTATGTTTACGCGACCCGTAGGCGTGGATTATTTTCGGAAAAAATTCTTTCCCGCTTCCACTTTCCCCGGTGACAAGTACCGACAAGTCGATTGGAGCCACCTTGATAGCCCTTTCCACTGCATTGACAAGCGCCGGAGAATTTCCTATTATCGAAAATCTCTGCTTGGCTTGAACCACCTCTGCCGACACATTGACATTTGCCTCCATATCACTTATATTTTCTCAATTCGTATGTCTTGTTGTATAAAAATTTGCCCAATTCATCCGTTGTGGCATACTTTGCCTGCTCCTCCGGCATTATTGGTTCGCCAATGCTGATGTGCATCTCTTTGCCCTGACGCAAAAACACTTCTTTAGGCAGTCGCAATGTTCTCAATTGCCAACTGATAGCACCAAGCACATTAAAGAATGTACTGTTGCGATCATGAAAATAGATCGGCACTACCGGAACTTTCATCTGCTGAATAAGGCGTAAAATTGTAGGTTGCCACTCACGATCCATGATGCGTAATTCCTTGTTTACCCTCGACATCGCACCTGCCGGGAAAAAGCCTATCGGAGAGCCACTCTTGACCAACTTCATTGCCTCTCTGATACCTTTCATCGACACAGCTTTCTTCTCAGGATCATTGCTCGCAAACGGATCGACTGCGATAAAACTCGGACGCATTGCCGATAGATGATTTAAAAACATATTGACCATCACCTTGAAGTCCGGACGATGACGACCAACAAGGTGTAACAGAGAAATACCATCGAATGCACCTAACGGATGATTGCTCACTGTGATAAACGCTCCTTCTTTGAAACGCTCCAATACATCTTCATTATCGACACGTAATTTCACTTTAAACTCTTTTTCAACCAACGCATGCGAAAACGGAATGCCCGGTGTCTTATGATAACGCGAATGTACTGCGTTCACTTTATCAATAGATAAAAACTTAAACACAGCATTCACCATTTTGCGGTGACCCTTTAATGACGGGATCATTTTGACCACATCTTCATAAGTCAACACTTCTGGACGTATATCGTAATTTTGTTCCATCTCTGTCTTTAAAATTTAAGTTTTGGGCACACTTTTGCTCCTTTCGCACAATTACCCTAATATAATAATTCGACAAAATTACAAATTGTTGATGATTTCCACAAACTTAACCCAATATTTCACCAAGATTTGCCAACGATTACGATTTTTCGCCCAAAATTAACAACTGTTATACACTTCATTGATTTCGCGACATCATCAATACCACCGATACAATGACATTGGTCCGTTAACGTTTACCTTATGAGCGAGGTTTGAGGTTCCAAGTGAGTGTGCCTTTAGCGCGTGGTTCCCCTTTCTTTTCCGACCAACGAGCATTGTAAGAAGCCTTGACACAAGCATTGCGCAATGCCTGATTGCCGGCTCCTGCTCCTTTGTCACTCTTAAATTGTGCATCAATCACTTTGCCACTTTCATCGACCACTATGCTGACATAGATTGTCACCGGCTTATTGACCTTAACCGAAGGCAGCGCACAACCTTTGAATGTACGTCCATTTATGCTGCCCACGACTCCGGCTCCTGTGCCGCCTGCTCCGGCAGAATCATTTTTGCCATCGGTCTTTCCGTTTTTAGGAGAGAATTTGTCTTTCATTGCGGAGCTGATCTTTGATTCCGGCTCTTCGGTCTTTGCCGGTTCTTTTGTCGTCACCGGGCTTTCCTTCTGCGATGCGACCAATTTTTCTGTCGCATTGGTCGGCTTTTCGCTTTCTCCGGGAGTAACTATTTTGTCGATTTGCTCTTGCGACTCTTCGGGCTCGCCTTGTGGTGCCGGTGACGGCTCATCAAATGCCAAAGCATCCGGTTCTCCCAAATTGAGTAATTCCGGCTCTATAAACAATTCTTCTTCCTGCTCAATGATATTTTGGTTTTGAGCAAGCGCCGCATCTTTATCCCAATTAATCGTTTCTAACGACAACCACAACAATAGGATTATGGCGACCACTATTGTAGTTGCAGCCGCTATCAATTTATCGCGTAGTTCATTGCTGTTCATTGAGATAATGTGTTTGTTTTATTGATTTTCCGCAGGCATTGCATAAGCATCACCTGCCAAAATTTCCTTTTCGGCGTCTTGCACTCGTTGAGATGATTTGGTCGCAAGCACCATTTTGAGGTTGCGTCGTGCAGCGACATCAAGGATTTCCATTACCTTGCCATATTCCACCTTTGTGTCGGCATATAAAGCCACAGCTCTAAGCGAATCTTGCTGCTGAATGAGAGTAAGCGCTGCCATCAATTCTTGCAACGACACCGGACGAGGTGTCGCCTTTTCTGCCACTGAGTCATGGCGATTTTCCACCACATAAAGATTTGTCAGACTGTCCATATACACTTCAGTCACAGGTTTGAGAGATGTCTGCTCACTGCTTTGTGGCAAATCCACTTCTATTGCTGCCGGATTAATCAGTGTCGATGTGACCATGAAGAATATCAATAATAGAAATATGACATCCGTCATTGACGACATCGAGAATGTGGCGAGTGATGAATATTGCTTCTTTAGTGCCATTTCGTTTTTCTTTTATGCTTATAAAGAAGGCTCATTAAGAAGGTCCATAAATTCCATTGTCTTTGCTTCAAGATTGCTCATCACACGATTGACTCTTGAAACAAGGAAATTGTAGGCAAATAGCGCGATGATACCCACAATAAGACCGGCTACTGTCGTAACCAATGCTTCGTAGATACCTCCCGACAACACAGAGATATTGGCTGCAGATCCGGCATTCGACATAGCGAAGAATGCTTCGACCATACCTGTCACTGTGCCCAAAAAACCTAACATCGGAGCAGCGGCAGCTGTAGTCGAAAGCCATGTAAACCCACGACCCAAAGCTGAAACTTCTATGTTTCCGGTGTTCTCTATTGCGACAAGCACATCGTTCATCGGACGACCAATGCGTGTCAGCCCTTTCATTATCAAACGAGAGTATGGCGTATTGGTGACTTTGCACAATTTTGTTGCACTCTCTATTTCTCCTTCGTGGATGTAGTCACGTATTCTTTTCATGAAAGTCGCATCTTCTTTTGACGCTTTGTATATTACGATGCAACGCTCTACAAAGATATAAATACTGACAAGTAGAAGCACTGCAAGCGGAATCATGATAATACCACCTTCTAAAGTCAAATTCCAAAGCGATAATGCCTGTGCCGATGATGTTGCTGCCATAAGTTACACTATATTAAAAATCTTAAATTTCTTTCAAACACTCTCTGTAAGCCTTGATTGTAGCTTCGATACCCATATATAATGCGTCGCTGATCAACGCATGACCGATTGAGACTTCATTCAAATAAGGCAATGACTCGAAGAAATAGCGCAAATTTTGAAGATTCAAATCATGACCTGCATTTACTCCCAAACCTACGCTATGTGCCACTTTAGAAGCTTCCACAAATGGAGCGACTGCTTCTTCGCGATCTTTTTCATAGCTATCGACATACGGTTTTGTATATAATTCAATTCTGTCGGCACCTGTCTTTGCCGCTGCACGTATCTGATCTACATCGGCTGCCACAAATATCGACGAGCGAATACCAGCTTCTTTCAGTCGATCAACGATACTCGATAAGAAGTCCATATTGTTGACTACGTCCCAGCCGGCACTCGATGTCAAATCGCCCGGCTTATCCGGCACAAGTGTCACTTGCTCAGGCTTTACTTGCAACACAAGCTGCATGAATTCTTCCGACGGATAGCCTTCGATATTAAACTCTGTATTGACCAATGGACGCAATTTGTAGACATCAGCTCTTGTGATGTGGCGTTCATCAGGACGAGGATGCACAGTGATTCCTTGCGCACCAAACGACTCACAATCTATCGCAAATTTTTGTACATCAGGCATATTCTCTCCTCGAGCATTGCGAAGAGTTGCCACTTTATTGATATTTACACTTAAAACTGTCATTTTCTTTTTCTTTTTTATTATGCCGATAATTTTTTGCATTTTTTGGAGCGAATGGCACAAATTTTGTACCTTTGGCTTTCATTATCAAAAATGCTTCTATTATCAGAGATTTTAGAATGCAAAAATAGATAAAATATTTTGATTTTACCATATTTTATCAATGGTTTTTTATGACTGCTAAAAATATATTATCGCCACGTTTGTCTTTTGCTTCTGCTTCAAATCATGAGGTCAATACTGATTTAGAAACGGCTCACAGAATAAAAGAGATTGATGCCGAGACTCCTATCATTGAAGTCTTGCAGCATTTCTCTGATTATGCAGACATAGTGCTACCGGTCAGCGAAAGCGGACAAATTATCGGATATATTGATAGTCAATCACTGATAGAGGGGCTATGCAAAACGATTGTTGCACGCGATGATAGTTCTATAATCAACATTAAATGTAGCCATCACGACTACTCGGCTTCTGCCATTGCCATGGCTGTAGAAGATGCCGATGCGCATTTGGTCGATATGTTTTCTTCACCTTCCGATGATGAAAAAATCAACGTCTGCCTACGTGTTCGCCATTTCGACCCTACATCTGTAGCAAACTCCCTTCGCCGACACGGCTTTGAAGTCGTCTCGACATTCTCAAAGCAGTCTGTCCATGCAGAAATCGCCGCCGAACGCCTTGCTCATTTAGCCGCTCTCCTAAACGTTTAAACCCCATACAAATGACCTACAATCCCTCACATCCGACAATTGCCATATATGGCAGCCGACGCCAAGAGCAATACTTGCAACAAATCGGCGAGCTTCTTTCTCGCCTCGACTCCGATGGCTTCACTATCGCAATACATAAGCATCTCTTCTCCTACCTCAAAGAGCACCTTAACTCACTTCCAACATCATGCATCGAGACACATGATGTCCCTGCCAATGCAAAAGCTGTGCTCAGCATCGGAGGTGACGGCACTTTCCTTCGAACAGCCGGATGGGTTGGCGACAGACAAATTCCCATCTTGGGCATCAATACCGGTCATCTCGGTTTCTTGTCAATGTGCGACATCGAAAATCCGCAAACCATCGTTGACGACATCACAGAAAATCGTTTGATCGTAGAATCTCGCTCTGTTTTGAAGATTGAAGCACCATATATCCCCGATGGATTTTGGCCATACGCCCTCAATGAAGTTGCCATTCTTAAACAAGACACAGCATCGATGATTACGGTCGAAACAATGGTAGACAATTCATATCTCACCGATTATCAAGCCGACGGACTGCTTATTTCGACACCGACAGGTTCTACAGGCTACAACATGTCGGTCGGTGGACCGATACTTCGCCCGACTCTTGACAATTGGATATTATCGCCAATTGCTCCTCACTCATTAACCATGCGTCCACTCGTAATTGACTCTACTGCAGTCATCAAAGCATGCACAAAATCAAGAGCCAAGACATATCGAATAAGCCTTGACGGTCGATCATTCAGTCTGCCTTGCAACTCTATCATTTCTATCCATAAAGCCAACTTCCCAATTTTAGTCATGAGACGCGCTGACGACAATTTCGCCAAAACATTGCGCAACAAACTCCTTTGGGGGACACGCTAACAATTCCAGCACATAAGTCGTAATTTCAAAGACATAAAAAAACCGAGGCGAAACCGACTATCGATTTCGCCCCGCATTGCAATATGCAATTTACATCATGGAAGATTGTGTGTGACATTCTTCGCCGCATTCAATTACTCAGCGAAGAATAGCCGGCAATTACAATAAGAAATTCTTCAATGAAAGCAATACAATTGTTGTTGTCATGAGATAAATCATTACTAACGAGAAAGGAATCTGCTTTTTCATATCAACATTCATTTTATTATTAATACTATTGCCGAAATATTTTTACCTCATCATCTGTCAATAGATTTTGAAGTTTATCGCTTTCGACATTGCAAATTTAGTCCTCAAATAATGCAACTTTATTGCATTTATTTGTTAACGTTAGTTAATACTATTTCTATATGACCGACCACTTTTCGGTTATATAAAAATCCACAAATACCAACTGAGGGACCATATCTGACGATACGATCCCTCAATTGATGCTTTTATATTGCTTTATTCCCTATTAGTCACGGCTGGCACCGAGGAAACGGAGCAAGAAGAGGAAGAGGTTGATGAAGTCGAGGTAGAGATTCAATGCGCCAATTGTCGCCAATTTATCGGCCATTGAAGGCTCAAGGTTCATCGCCGCAAGTTGCTTAATCTGCTGAGTATCCCACGCTGTCAAACCTGTGAAGATAATCACGCCGGCAAATGAAACTATCCATCCGAGCATAGAACTTGCAAGGAAGATATTGACCACTGAAGCGATAATCAAGCCGATAAGTGCCATCGAAAGAAATGTACCCATCTTCGAAAGGTCGCTTTTGGTGAAGTAGCCATAAATGCTCATTACACCAAAGAGTCCGGCTGTGATGAAAAATGTAGATGCGATTGAGCCAAGTTGATAAACCACAAAGATTGAAGCCAATGAGCAACCCATCAACGCTGAGAATATCGCGAAGAGCAAGAGACAAGTACCTGTCGACATCTTGTTGATGCGAGCAGGAATGGTCCAAGCCATTGCAATCATTGCGATGAACATTCCCCAATAAACCAATTGGTTGCCGAATATGAAGTTAAAGGCCACAGGCGAACTTGCCACACCGACTGCACAGAATGCAGAGATAAGCAATCCGATGAACATTCGCACATATACACGTTTAAGCACAGCATTTGTCTGATCGACTACTGACCTCTGTCCATAAAATGGAGGAGGAGTTGTTGGATTTGGATTTTGATTTTGAAAATTCATATTTCCTTTTGTTTTTATGATTATTAATTGTCACACTATCTTGACATACTGACATTGTCAAAGTTTAATCTTATTCTGTCAAATAGTGTGCCAATCGTTTGGTCGGTTTTACGGGTTTTTACATTCTATTTGGCATTTCGATACCGAGCAACGCCACAGCGCTCTTGAGCGTACGAGCTGTCACCGATGAAAGGAGCAGACGCATAGCACGCACGTTTTCGTCCTCTTCTTTGAGAATCGGATAGTCATGGTAGAATTGGTTGTACTCCTTAGCAAGGTCGTAGCAGTAGTTGGCAATGACCGCAGGGCTGTAGTTACGACCGGCATCTTCGACCACTGATGGGAAGTCGGCAATCTTCTGAATGAGAGTGACCTCTTTCTCCGATGGCACAGGCTTAACTGACAATACCGCTGCCTGCTCTTGAGCGCGACGCAACACCGACTGTATACGAGCGTAGGTGTATTGAATGAACGGACCGGTATTGCCGTTGAAGTCGATAGACTCCTGAGGGTTGAACATCATATTCTTGCGAGGATCGACCTTAAGCAAGAAGTATTTCAATGCACCCAGACCGATGACGCGAGCGATTTCAGCAGCTTCGTCGGCAGGGATATCCTTCATACGTTCTGCAGATGCTTCGGCAGCAGAGTTGATCATTTCGTCCATCAAATCGTCAGCATCTACAACTGTGCCTTCGCGACTCTTCATCTTGCCATGAGGGAGCTCAACCATGCCGTAAGAGAAGTGCACAAGGTCTTTACCCCACTTGAAGCCGAGCTTGTCGAGAAGCAATGCGAGCACTTGGAAGTGGTAGTTTTGCTCATTACCAACAACATAGACCATCTTGTCGATAGGATAATCTTGGTAGCGAAGTTTTGCTGTGCCGATGTCTTGAGTCATATAGACAGATGTGCCGTCGCCACGAAGCAAGAGCTTGTGATCGAGACCATCGGCAGTGAGGTCAGCCCAGACAGAGTTGTCCTCCTTGCGATACATGATGCCCTTTTCGATACCACCGAGCACCAAGTCCTTACCTTCGAGATATGTGTCTGACTCATAATAAATCTTGTCGAAGTCAACGCCCATGCGCTTGTAGGTGTCGTCGAAGCCGGCATACACCCACTCGTTCATAGTCTTCCAGAGGCCACGGATTTCAGGGTCGTTTTGCTCCCACTTGCGAAGCATTTCGCGAGCTTCTTGCATCAAAGTTGATTGCTTTTCAGCCTCTTCATCAGAAAGACCGCTTTCTTTAAGAGCCTTAAGTTCATCCTTATAGTGCTTATCGAATAAGACATAGAAGTCCCCGATGAGGTGGTCGCCCTTCTTACCGGCCTTTTCGGGAGTGATTCCATCGCCCCACTTCTGCCAAGCAAGCATCGACTTACAAATGTGAATACCGCGATCGTTGACAATATTAGTCTTCACCACCTTGTAGCCATTAGCCTTTAGGATAAGAGAAAGAGAGTAGCCGAGAAGATTGTTGCGAACGTGACCGAGGTGGAGAGGCTTATTGGTATTAGGCGATGAGTATTCGACCATTACGAGTTGTGACTCATCAGTCACCGGCTTGATACCGAAATCATCAGCCTTAGCCACATCATTAAGCACGTCAATCCAAAAGTCTGACTTGATACTGATGTTAAGGAAGCCCTTCACTACGTTAAACTTTTCGACAGCCGCTTCGTTAGCCACGAGCCATTCGCCAAGCTCAGTCGCAGTAGCTTCAGGCGACTTGCGAGAAGCCTTGAGGAATGGGAAGACCACCACAGTGAGGTTGCCTTCAAATTCTTTACGAGTGGCTTGAGGCACAATAGATTCTGCACTCACTTCCACAGCATACAATTCTGCCACTGCGCGTGACACTGCTTGAGAAATAATTTTATCTAACGACATCTTATATCTTTATTAAATGATTAACAAAACTATATTAGAGAACAAAGTTACAAAAAATTGTGCAATTCTCCACATCTACACCCTAAATTAAAGAAATTTAGGATATTAACCGGGTATTAACGGGGAATTTATCGAAATTCGCTTAACTCTTTTCTATTACAAACTGATGGCAAATCAGCAATCCGGTCACCTTCACCACACCCAAGTAGCCCCTTAATATTTAATTCTAAAATAATCAAGCATCAGTTTATAATTATCTTGGGCAGTCAGACAAGTATCACGTAGATATTCCTTTATCTGCGGCCATTCGTGCAGACCTCTATAATAAAACATTTTCAACTCGTCTGTTATAATGAATGGCACATGACCATTTGCAAGACACTCCTTAAACATTATAAGTCGCCCCACTCTACCATTTCCATCTTGAAACGGATGTATCGCCTCAAACCGCTGATGCATGTCAATAATATCATCAAGCGTCTTATGCTTTATCGCATTATACTCTTTAAGCAACAACTTGATCTGTCGATACACATCTTCGGGGGATGTCGTAACACACCCCCCGACCTCATTAGGCAAGCGTTTGTAGTCACCGATTGCAAACCAATCCTTGCGACTGTCAGAAGTTCCCGACTTAAGAATCAGATGCAACTCCTTGATAATCTTTTCCGTAAGTCGCTCTTCAGCCTTTTCAATTATCATGTCAACACATCGAAAATGATTGACTGTCTCGATCACATCATCTACATTTGCACTCTCGCCCTCAAAACCAATGGTGTTGGTTTCAAAAATACAACGAGTCTGGTCATGCGTCAAGCGACTGCCCTCAATATGATTTGAATTGTAGGTTAAGTCTATCTGCGTTCTATGATAGATTCCTCCTTTCAATTTCGATTCTTTCTCTTGTCGTAATACTATCAGCAATGGCATTACTTTAAGTTTGCGACGCTTGCGACTCGGCAACTCTGCATCAGCAGGAATACTCCATGTTTTGCCTACAAGTATTGCACCATCCAGCTCACCTCGGGCACAATAGTTACGAACCGTGCGTTCTGCAACACCATGTTTTGCAGCGAACTCCGCTACCGAAATATATTTCACATTCATTTCTTATCGGCAAGTTTATTTACGAATTTTCGTGCAAATATAACACTTTTTGCCGTTATCGGCAAGTTATAATATATCTAAAGCATAAATCAGACTCTGATAGTATGTCCTCTATCCTCGTTTGCTTAACTTTTCATAAGTTCGGCTGCACTCGGCATAGGCAAAATTAAAACTTTGTTTTATTTTGCTCTCTGCTCTCGTTTGCTTAACTTTGCCGTACAAAATCAAAAGGAATGAAAAATAAGATTGAAACGAAGAAGATACGCAGCTCCAATATGGAGTTGCTTCGCATTGTGGCAATGTGTTTTATCGTGCTACATCATTTTTGGTGTCATGGCATGCTTTATTCACAATTCACCTTCCCGGCATACGAATTTTTGGAAGGTTTCAGCATGGGCGGAGTGGATCTTTTTATTATGATCTCCGGATTTTTCGGTATTCGTCTGTCATGGAAATCTGTCATCGGACTGGCTCTGACCGTCGCTTTTTTCTTCTTGCTAAATATCGGTGTTGCTTCCTCTCTATTCGACAATGTCAACCCTGCGCTTCTCCTCACCGAGTTTATAAAGGCTCCACTATCTAACTCCGGCTATTGGTTTATCGCAACCTATTTCATGCTTATGCTTGTCAGCCCGGTTGTCAACAAAGGCATCAAGTCTATGACGCTCAATCAATTACGAGGCATCGTATTAATTCTTTCTTTTGCCGAATTTTATTCTTCGGCTATAGTCGGCAATCGCGTAGATATTATGGGTACAGGCATTTTCACTTTTATCTATTTATACATCCTGGGCTATTATTTGCGACAAGAAAAATCTTTACAAAAGATTCCAACATGGGTATTTCCTATGGCATTTGTTGTTTTTGCTCTCATTTCAATCGGAATCGAAATTGCTATTTTGGAAACTCCTGTACTCAAAAAAAGTTTTAAACTGTTCTTTCTGAAACAAAGCAATCCGTTTACCATCCTATCCAAAGCCTCCATACTTTGCTGGTTTACACGTTTCAATTTCCAACGACGATGGATCAATTCACTTGCTACAGCAGCTTTCGGCGTCTATCTGCTGCAAGATGGCGTAGGCGGTGAATACCTCTATAATTGGCAACGCGCGATGTTTGACACATTAGGATTTTCATGGGAATACGTCGGTCTGTTAGCTGCTATTTTCGTCGCGCTATGGATTAGTGCGTGGCTGCTGACTCGGCTTAAAGACCTTTGGACACCTTGGCTTACCGAGCGTATCGTCGGCATAATCCCTAAAAAACTCCGACAAGACCTTTGGTAAACGTTCAAGCTATTCATTAAGTTGCTTGACAAATTCTAATAATCGAAGTAGCTAACTTAATTAATAGGGTTTTGACACTTGTGTAAACAATCATTGTCATCGCTCATAGAGGTAATGTTTTCGACGTATTTATCCGGTTCAAGATTGTTATATCTCGTGAATACGCCTACGGCAATATATTTTGCCACTCGCTTCAGCGAATGTAGCTCGCAACGCAGGCTCTGCACCTTGACGAGGACTCCGTATAAACGGACGAAAAAGCACATCGGCTATCGGGTCATACCATCGTTGCATCGAAATCATGCCCGTATCGACAATACCCGGGTCGGCACAATTCACTCGCACTCTCTTCTGCTTCATATCATCAGCCAATCCACGAGCATACTCCGTTATCATGCGCTTTGAGCGACCATATGTACCAAGTTGCGAAAATTCTTTATCAGAAAACTTCAACTCATAATCTTTTCTGCGATGCAGAAAGCGAGTCAACGACGTCGTAAAAACTATTACACCGTTCATCTCCACTCTGTACTTTAGTAATTCGACCAGCAGACGCGTATTATAATAGTTAACAATCATCGTCATCTCCCGTCCCTGCTCATCGACTATATATCGGCGATTCATCACTCCGGCATTATTAATAATACCTTTAAGCGAGTCTATATGCATTGTATTAAGTTTTTCTACAACTTCTTTGACAGATTTTTCTTTCGCCAAATCAAGTCTGAGTATCACTACACTTTTACATTGTGGATATGCAGCCAAAAGTTCGCGTTTGAATTCTTCTGCCTTATCAACATTTCGCACTGCAAGAATTAGTTTTTCTGCCTTCTCTGCTAATGCACGTGCTATCTCCTTCCCTATTGCCCCGGTGGCCCCTGTCAGCAAATAGTAACCGGCATACGATGGTGTCATGGCTTACGAATGTTTTTATCGAGCAATTTGCGTTTTACAAGCATTCGCACGCAATCCGGCATCACACCAATGAAAAATATCGAGAAACGGTTGAGCCAGCCATTAATGTATTGGTTTCGGCCACGAAACATCTGCTTTATTGCCTTGCGAGTGAACGATTCCGGAGTATCAAGAACTCCTATATTGACAGCAAGTTTTTTAAGGTGTGGCGGCAAGCCGAACAAATCTGTCGCAATGCCACCCGGACAAGCAACCATCACTTTTACGCCTTTGTCTCTAAGTTCATAATTTAATGCTCGAGAGAATACGCGAATATATGCCTTGGTCGCAGAATACATTGCTATGCCCGGCATCGGCATCCAACACGACATCGACGACATATTGAGGATGTAGCCACTGCCTCTACGAGCCATTTCCTGTCCGAAATGCCAACACAACTCTGTCACAGCACGATTATGCAAGTCCAAAAAAAGTCCGATTTTTTGCATCGGTGTCTTAAGCACCTCATTAAAAGAGAACACTCCGGCATTATTAATCAAGATGTCTGCTTTCAGATTGTGCGACGACAAAAAATAGAGAATACTTGTCGCTGCATTTTCTTGCGTCAAATCAATATTGAATGTATGCACTTCGACAGAATATTTCTGAGAAATCTCCGACGAATAGCGTATCAATTCGCTATCTTGGTTGCTGACCATCACTATTCGATGTCCACGCTCAGCAAGACGATGACAAAACTCAAGTCCGATACCGGAGCTTGCCCCTGTCACGACAGCTGTCAGCACAACGTTATCTTCTGAACTTCTCATCTCTACGTTTTATATTTTCAATCTCTTTGCGAATTCCTCGAGGGAGTTTGTCTATATGCTTATGACAGACCATATCTTTCGAATACATTCGCGCTATGCAATAGTTGACATGATCGCAATCACAACGCTCGGCGCCTTGTCGCAAATGATTGACAAATCCGGGATCATTAATCAGCGCTCTGCCCATCTGAACAAAATCAAAACCTTCCCGGTCAAGCACTTTGTCGATACCTTCACGCGACACAGCACCTCCGACATAAACAAGCGGACATTTGATTTCCTTACGAAATTCACGCGCATCATCCAAGAAATACAGCTCTTTGAAAGGCTCGCTCTTAATCAGCCATTTACCTGCCATTCTGACACCCAATTTAAGCCATAATTGCTTCATATAATGAGTCATCGTATGGATAGGCATTTCTCCTCTCATGACATACATCGGAGCTTTGCTGACAAATCCACCGGAAAGCACAATGGCATGAGCACCCAATTGCTCTATCTCTTTTGCCACTGTCAAGCAGTCCTCAATCTCAAGACCTCCTTTAAATCCGTCGCGCATATTGGTCTTGACAAGCACCCCCATATCATTCCCGGCAGCCTTCATCACCTCTTCCATACACATGCGTAAAAAACGCATACGATTGTCGAGCGAACCGCCGAATTGGTCTTTACGACGATTAGTATATGGCGACAAAAATTGAGAAATCAAATAACCATGACCGGCATGCACCTCTACACAATCAAATCCGGCATCGCGAGCTGTCACAACAGCATCGCCGAATTGCGAAGCCAATGTGTGAAGTTCATCCGGCTGTAAGGCTCTGACTATCGTTGGAGAATACAGATTAAAGCCTGTTGTCGCTCCGACCGGAATACATCCGGCAGTCGAAATGTGTGTCATATTACCACAGTGACCAATCTGCACCGACGCTTTTGCTCCTGTCGCATGAATCTCTTCTGTAATTTTTCTCAATTCCCTCACATTGTCCTGACTCAACAATAATTGCGTCTTGAACGACAATCCTGACTCACAAATACTTGCGTATGCCAATGTTGTCATTCCGACGCCCCCTTTGGCTACGCTAACATGATAATCTCGCAATTGTTGTGTCGGTCCGTTATTTTTACACATACCTTCGAATGCTGCCGAACGAATGGTTCGATTGCGCAATTCGACAGGACCGATATTATAAGGTGTAAAAAGCCTCATAACTCAATTTAATATATATAGGGTAATATGTATTTTCTATTCAATTTTTTATACTCATCTCCAAATTCTCGTTCATAACGCTGATGAAGTTTACGAGCACGTGGCGCAAGATTGGCAAAAGTCCATAAAGCAAACACTGCCCCAGCAGCACTGAATGTCAGCAATGCAAAGCCACACCACTCCAAAAACTCTCCGAAATAGTTAGCACTTGTCACATAGCAAAACATTCCTCCACGCGGTATATAATGACCCGTATCGCCGGGCTTGCGCAGATGACGTATGATGTAATCCGAATGCCAATTGATCGCCATGCCGACAAAGAATATCACACAACCGATAATAAACATCGGCGACATCAACCACGACACCCCACCATAGTAATCCACCGGGCTGACATAAAACAACCAGCCACCAATCATATAAGCATTCAATGTGTTGAACGTAACCCCCATAAGTATCACCGAAAGGGGCATAACGCTTTTGCCTTTTATCAAGAATGGAAAAACGAATGAGCGTTGGAAATAGTGAAACAAAAACAATAACGCCATCACCACCAACACCGTATCACCTCGCCTATCGCTTGAGAGCCACAGCCATAGCATAGCAAAAAACACCGGAGCCTCCATCAAAATCCAGCCAAGCTTATTATTGACTGCCGGTCCCCATTTTTTTGTGTATGCCACGCCATAGCCTGCTTCGACTTTCAGCAAACACAAAAACACTACGACTGCCGATAATGCCATAACCGACAATACTGTGTTAAACACTTCCGGATTGAATATTTCTTGCATATAGCTATATTTCTAAATTTTTATAAAGCAAAAATAACACTTTTCGACGAACTGACCAAAACATCAGCCCACTATTTCGAAACACAGCACCTCAAAAACCGGCAATCTATCAGTCACACAAAAGATTTTAGTCAGATAATTTAAGCCATCAAACACAAACAAGCCGGCATTTACATGTCAGCAATAATTTTCGATTAATAGTTAAAGCAAGTATCATAACGTCATGAGCGTTATGATACTTGCCCTATTAATAAAAAAAACTTCTAAAAATTCCGGGATTTAGTTTAATACTTTAGATTCAGTTTACTATTTCTCGACACCTTGTTTCACCTCCTCCATATTAGCAATAGCATACATAGGACAAATACGAACATGTCTAACTTCGCCATTATCCTCGTTATCTACAAAATCAAATTTTCCAAAATTCTCCATAGAGCATCGAATAGCATAATGAAGTTTCTTATCACGCATAAAGGACCATAGACTTTTCATCCCACCTTGTTTATCCGCTTTAACTTCAACAGGAACAACCACCTGCAAATAATTAGATATGTAATCTACCTCTGCTTGAGAATTCTTGGCATGTCTTACCCAATAGTATAGATCGTGACGGATATTAGGACTCATGTGATGCAGCATTTCCAGTCCTACTACCAATTCTGCCATCGGTCCCTTATTTGCTAAATCTGCAGCACTTGCCGTTAGAATTTGTGTAGTCAGTTCAGATATATCACCTAAAGACATATTTAATAGGCGAAGCAATAGTCCTGTATCAAGCAACAACATTTTTTGATAAGACTTATCCTCTTCGCTACCTAATGGTAAGCCATTTGCATCAGTATGTGTTACAGGGTGCAAAATACCGGCAAGAACTAGCAACTCTACTGCCTTCTTCACTTCTACAGTCTTATAACCGGGACCTACTTTTGAGTATATAAACTTTTTAGTTGCTTGAACGGCTGCACTTCGTAGTGTCTGACGTAGCAATACAGGATCTACTTTTTTCTTGTACTTTGGAAAATCATCTTCATAAGTCACAACGATGTCATCCTGAACTTCCTGACACCTTACATAATCGTGATACTCAACCCAAGTCTTGACAGCTTCTGGCATTCCTCCGACGAGCATATATGTACGAAGAAATTCTACCAATTTATCATGTAAAGGTTCCGGAAGAGGATTATCTATCGACGATTGATTACGTGCCTCAATGAGTAATTGTTGACCATTCGCTTCAAGAAATTCATCAAAAGTCATTGGATACATGAACATTGAGTGTATTCTTCCGACTCCGAATGTGGGAAGTTCTTTTAATGCAAACTCAAGAAGAGAACCGGCTGCGATAACATGGAGCTCAGGCAAATCTTCCTTGAAAAAGCGTAAAGCCATAATAGCCTGAGGACACTCCTGAATTTCATCAAGGAATAAGAGCGTCTTACCCGGTTTTATAGATGTACCATGCATAGCCGATATTTGCGGTACAATACGCTTAACATCCAGATCGTCATTGAATAGAGCCTTGTATTTCGGTTGCTTTTCAAAGTTTACCTCAACAAAAGTATCAAACTTTTTAGATAGCTCTTGTACAGCCGTGGATTTTCCCACCTGCCTGGCACCTCTAAGTAACAATGGTTTGTGAACATCCCTTGATGCCCACTCCGACAGATATTTATCGATAAGTCTTTTGCAATACATATATAAATCGCTTTATTTCAGTGTGCAAAAATAGTAAATCGAAATTATCCAAACAAATAAATCGCCAAAAAATAAAAAAATCCAAACAAATAAATTGTCGATTTTTGCAAAAATCCAAACAAATAAATAGAAATCCAAGATTAATTGTAGCATGACAGCATGAAAAAGAGCATTGATTTCCTAATTGTCCTTATCCAAATCTATAGCATCCATTATATCTATTATATCTATTATATCTATTATATCTATTATATCTATTATATCTATAGCATCTATCTTCTCAGCATAATAAGCGATAAGGGAGCGACTCGGCTGAGACGCTCCCTTACTCTTATCATCTTACGGGAATTTCTATTAATTCTCGGATCGGGTTGATTCTTTAAGGTTCTGATTGCAAATTACTTCACGATTACCTTAGCGACTGCGTTGCCTACCTTAACGATATAGACACCGGCATCAGCTGCCACGCGTTCGCTGTCGCTACCGATAGTCACAAGGCGGATAAACTTACCGTCTGTGCCGTAAACAGCCATTTGCTTAGAGGCATGGCCCTTAACTGCGATAGCACCCTTTTCGCCGTATACACCTGTCAACGTTGTGATGTCGTCGATGTCGGTGCTCCAGCCATACCATGTGTTAGACAAGATACCTTCGAGTTCCTTACCTTCATTATCTACGACTGTAGCCACATTGTAGTAGTGGTTTTCGTCGCCACAAGCATCTACGAAGCTTGTCGCATCTACGCCTGACTGATACAATGAGCCATCACGATATACGTTGTAGTGCTTGATATCCCATGTGAGGAGGTTGACAGGCACAAATGAGATGTCGTCGAGCATTGCACCGAAGTGACCCCAACCTACATATTTCAATGCGAAATACTTAGCGTTGGCAGGGAGTGAAACTTCTACATATTCCCAAGAGTCTGAGCCTGACTTGTGGAATGAACGAGCCTTAGAGAATGAACCGATGTTGTCGTCTGTATAAGACACCCAAAGTTCTACGTATTCGTCGTATTGAGCTGAAATTGTGCCATACCAGAAACCAAGTGTTGAGCCCCCTACAACTTCAGGAGAAATCAGCCAGTCTGCATTTTGACGTGGGTCTTCAGTTTCTTCGTCGTATGCGATAGAACGAGCCATGATATACTTATTGCCTGAATGAGGGCATAGACGCTCATCGTTCATAACACCAAGTTCCTTAGCATCAATTACTTCCCATGCACGTGGAGTATCATCAATATCGATAAGACCTGTAATACCGAATTGTGGATAGAAACCATCTTCGTCGATATTCTTCCAAATGCCGAGTTGCTCTGTACATTGACGGTTTTCGAATGACTCGAAACTTTCGTAGTCGCCATAAGTAGCATCAGGAGTTGACCATGACAATGTCACAGCGTCGTGAGCATCATTCCATTCGCCAGTCAAGTCTGCGACAACCGGTTGCTCAGTGCTATTGATAGTCCATGACATTTCCTTAACGTCGTTTGATGTCACTTCATTTTGAGATGACACTACTGTAGCACGCACCTTTACGTCCTTACCGACATATTCAGGAGATGCAAGGAATTCTGCATAACATTCTACGTATTCACCTGCTGCGAGGTAACCATAATCGTAATAGACAGTTGCATCTTTTGTATTCATCACTTCGCCATCAACTACGAGGTTAAATCTCACGTCAGCTTCGCCACCTTCGAGACCACTATTTTCAAGTACAGCACAGAATTGAGCCTTGTTACCGGCAATAGTTTCTGCTTCGCCTGAGAGTGAAGAAATCTTGAAGTCGTTGTTGACGCTTTCATATACTTCAAACTTGTCGAAGATAGCATATGCATCGTAGTTGTCGCTAAGTTCGCCTGCTACCCAGATGTGAATCCAGCCACAGTCTGCAAAGTCTGCAGGAAGTTCTATTGCGTAGTCAACCCATTGGTTACGATCGAAGTCGCGTGGAAGGATGCGAGCGATGTGTTGGCGTTCTTCGTTGCCATAGTGTGATGCGTAGATATTCATCTGACCGCCACTTGAGTGATTCCAGAAACGCATGCCGAAGGTCACTGACTCATGTCCCTTTGTGTTCACCTTAGGAACACTGATTTCGTATGGAGTTTCTACACCGCCTGTACCGAATGCTACGAGTGCACTACCTTCGAAATCGTTTGTGATATCCAATCCGAGACCTGAGAGATCAGAGAAGATTTCAATTTGGCTCGCAGAGTATTCGCCTGATGTTTCGTATGTCCAAGGATATGTATTGAAGCGACCTGTGCCTGTAGATATAAAGTCTTCACGCATTGGCACTTCGTATGGCACGCCGAGCATATCTTTCTTGAATGTGATGTTTTGGCTATAAGCTGTAGAGGACTCGTTAGCACCATTGACAGCACGAGCACCTACGTTGAACAATTCCATTGTCACTGCACCCGGTGTGAACTCGTAGGTTGTCTCATTCCCTTCTGTACGACCATACTTCACTGTATAGATTGAATAGTGGTTGTAGATTTCGTAGTACAAGTTTTCTTCGTCGATGTAACCACCGTTGATACCTTCAGTCACAGGGTCCCATGAGAGAGTCATTGTCAAGTTGTCTTCTGATGTCACGCTTGTGAAGCCTGTCACATCTTTTGGAGTATCAAGACCTGTGAATACGCGATACAAGTTCTTAACGCCTTCACCCACTTCGTTAGAAGCGATAACACTGATATTGTTGAAGCCTTGTATAGTAGCAACTTCTACTGTAGTAGCTTCGCCAGGAAGAACCTTCACCTCCTTAGCAGAACTTTCGCCGGGACTCTTCACCTTGAATGTGATTTCTTTGCTTGTATCCAGTGCGTTACCGATAGCTGACATTGTAGGAGCTGTCCAAGAAAGAGTAGCCTTTAGCTCGCCTTTAGCAGCCGGTGTAACTATCATATCGACAGGGAAACCTGGAACTTCACCTGAACCAAGATTATCTACTGCCAAGTTCTTAACATAGACACCCGAACCATCTGCATTACGGTTGAGACGGATTGCAAGGTAGTGAATACCAGCTTCTTCTACTGTGAATTTCACTGACTGACGTACGAAGTCAGGAGCATAGAGACTTTCAAGTTTCAGGAGTTGAGTGTGAGCAGTCGATGCCTTTGCTTCCTTACAGAGGTAAACATCTACATCGTTAAACTCATCTTCGTATGGATAGAAGTTCTTGATGTCGAATGAGAAGTTATAAAGTTTAGTATTGTCGTTGAAGTTAGTGATTGGAAGGAACAACCAGTCGTTGACAGTAGCTGTCAAGTAGTTGAACGAACACAACCATTGGTCGCCTATGAATTGCCATGTAGAGCCGTTTCTGTCTGCATCTAACACAGTGAAAAGACGAGACTCATTATATGTAGGAGCCAATGAGTATGGAGGAATCAAAGCGTCGCCATGGAGGATTTCGTTAGAAACCTCTGACTTTGCAGATGTGTGACCGTTAGCCACAGCTTCAACGCGTGCCGTGAATGCTGTCAATGCGTTGCCAAGGTCTATAGTGTAGCTTGTCGCTGTGATAGGAGTTGTGTTTTGCTTAACGTCATTGATATAAACATTGTAAGTCAAAGCATTAACATCGACATAACCACCATAGACGCCGATTGCGCCCGGTGCTGACCATGTCACTTGATTGTCTGTAAGCACTACATTTGTAGGAGCCAATGGCGTGTCATTACCAATATAGACTATTTCCATAGCTTCAGGACCCACAAGCTCGTCTGAGATAGAACATACAGCCTTAAATGAATGGTTGCCTTCTGTTGTGGTGAAAAGAATAGTTTGTTCACTTCCCGGAACTACTTGATCACTTGTAAGAAGCATACCGTCAATGTACACATCAAGTTTAATCGTGCTTTCTGTGATTTTCTTGCCCATGAAAGTCAATGATGGGATTGTAATATCTATCGAACCATTCAAATCAGCGTTGTTGCGATTGACAACCATTGTTGGCACTGCCGGTGCATCATCAAGAGCATAAGCATCAAGACAGCACAACACGTTGCAGTGACGACCGTTTGTCATTGTTGAGAGATAAGTCAACTCCATGCTTTCAGGATCGATAGCGTAGCAAACACCTGCTCCTGTCATTTCGTCACGTACCATAGCGATGAAGCAACGGTCGTTAGGACTATAGCACATAGGTTGTGAGAATGGGTTAATCACTTTCCATGAGTCATCATCAAAGTATCCCCATAGGCTTACGTCGCCATTTTCCTTATCGATTGTCACCATTGTGCCATCGACACGTATACCATAGATACCTCCATCGAGTGGATTGTAAGCAACACCGGCAATAAACGTACCCTTATTGGCATTGTAAGTATTTACACCGATTGGAGTCACTTCCCATGTTTTTGGGTCAATTTTCACAATCTGGTTAGGCACTTGCTGAGCGTCGAATGACATACCATAGACCATGTCTTCCATGAAGTCGTAAGTCATTGTGTAGCAGAATGCATCAAGTCTGCCACCCATATTGACACGTCCAAGATATTCACCTGTTGCTACATCAATCTTGTTGTAAAAGACATCTACTTGGTTATCACCCGCCATGCTATAGTTAGTGATGTAAAGAATACCATCACGCACGAAACCACCTTGCCAACCACTGTAATAAGAGTCAGTTGTAAAGAATTCGTTACCTGACGCATACACCACATACTTACCATTGTTTACATCAACAGAGCCGTATGACGCTTGATCATAATAGCCCATACCATCAAAAAATGTCGATACACCGATGATGTTACCCTTTGATGAACTGATGCGTTGCGGACCTGTAGGAGCCTTGAATGGAGTACCTACTAAGAATGTTCCCTCTGCAGGAGATGGCACGATGCCACGGCTCATGTCGGGATTTCCTGAAAGAGTGCGAGCACCCTTACTGAATGCTTTGGCAGGCACTACGCCATTGGCGCCGAGACGTTGGTGATTCTGTGCATTAGCACTCATAGTTACCAACACCATAAGAGCTGCAAAGCAAATGCTAAATAGCTTCTTCATAAGATTTTTGGTTAAATATTAAAGATTGTTCTATATGTTTTCAGTGATGTAATTTTGGTTATTTTACCAAGCGCAAAGGTAGAAAAATATATTCAAATTGATATAAAATATGTTGTAAAACATATAACAATACACCTATTTTTTACATTATTTAACTATTAACACACCATTAGCATACACTAATTGCCATTAAACACATTTGTTTCTAAACCATCTCTCAAGAGAAATTCTCTTAAAGAGCTCAATCTTTATAGACTTGTTGCATTTCTCGTGAGAAAACATCCCACGATAAATCTGATGCAAACTTATGGTATGCCTTCACTCCCATATCCCGGCGCTTTTCCTGATTATCCAAAAGACTCTTTAATGCCTCACTAAGAGCAACTGCATCACCGGGCGAGACCATCAAAGCCTCCTCGCCGTCTGTCAGATATTCAGATTGTGCCCCATTATTACTACATATTTGAGGCCGTCCGTTAGCCATGTACTCTATGTTTGCAAGTCCGAAACCTTCTTCCCACAATGATGGCAATACTCCAAAGTGACTCATCCTGATACACTCATGAACATCTTTTACATGGCCTTTCCAATCGATCATTTCAAAAACGCCCTGCGACATGGCTCGCCGCTTCAAACTATCGACGTAATCCGGATCGCCAGTACCGACAATCCATAGACGCATTCGCTGACCCTTAAGTAATCCCAAAGCATCAATCAATACCTCCACCCCTTTTTCCGGAGACAATCGACCATGATACATTGCGATGATAGGTCCGCTTTCTTGTTCCGGCTCCATTTCTACCTGCCGATAGTATATGCTATTATGCAACACCTTTATCGACTCTTGTCGCAACGGACTTTCCGACTTGTCCCAAGCTGAAAGAAAAGATTTATTAGCCAAATGCGATACAAAAATATGTTTATCCACATTCCTATATACCCAACGTGCCAACAAATTATCATAACCCGATTTCGCAGTATGATGCGTATAAACAACTCGTATGTCTTTTCTTCGACTCAACTTCCGAGCACACAATACGATAAAAGCATCTCTGAAGCGATGAACATGAACCACCGACCCCCTCGCTTCCTTTCTGAAATCTTTAGCCAATAACGTCACTGACGACAAATCATACAGCCCCATCAAAGGCGCATGACGCAAATCTATACCACTTTTTTTAAACTCATCATCTACAACCCTGGCATCGCGAGTATATACACACACTCGCCACGACTGTTTCTGGAAATAACGACACACATCCAAGACATAGCGTTCTTTCCCTCCCCACGAATTAGAGGATATTATATGTATCAGCCTGCCCATCAATGCCTTACCCGACCGCTAATTGGATGCCGAAATTATCATATTCAAATCAAGCGATTTAATACCCAAATGCATGCCTATCAATTTATCCACAAGTTTTCCTCGATAGACCACTACCCCATTCTGCACTCCCTCATTTGTCACTATCATTTGCGACATACCACCCTTCAATATACATTCATTCAAGAAGTTTATCATCACATTTGATATTGCCATTGCCACCGTTCTCGGCACCGACAATGACGGCTTCGTGTCTTCCAAATCTATGACATAAACACTCTCCTTCATTGCCACCGACAACTGCTTCGGAAACTCAAAATCTCGTGTGCATCGATCAAGCATTATCACATCTGCCGCTTTCACCTTATTATATAACACATGAGGATGGATTGCCGCTGTATATAATCTGTCGCCACAAAATGCTTGTGCCTCCGACAATGCACTGATGTCATTATCCATCAATGTCACTTTCGCTCCTGCAGCTATTGCCGCCTTAGCTGCCGATTGCACTCTGCATCCCTCGCCTATTATAAGAACCTCACAAGGATTTATACCTGCTACGCCTGCCAACAAAACACCTTTGCCTTCACCCAAAAACGACAAGCCTTCTTGCGCATACATAACTGCTGCACGTCCATCAATCTCATCTATTATTTGAGCAAAAATAGGCACTCCATTAGAGCTATACATATTATCCAAGCAGACACATGTTACTCCGGCCGACATCAATGCCTTTATCAAATTATCCTCAAACAATGCTGAATCAAACAAGCATAATAATGTCGCACCGGCTTTCATCTTACCCACATCCATCGAAGACAATGGGCGAACACTCAAAACTATATCCGACTGCAACGCTTCATCACGTCCTACAATTCTGACATTATTTTTCAAATAATCATCATCCGTATAGCTTATATCGATTGACGCTCCCGACTGCATCATGATTTCATAACCCATCGAAGCAACCATCCCACAAGCCTCCGGAGTCAGAAAAAATCTTGTTTCGTCCGATTCATCGTCGTTTGACACCAAACCCAATCTCAATGAAGACATTCGTTCCTCAACAAGAGCCGGACTTTCTTGCGGCTCATTATACAGAGTATTTTTATTTTCAGCCATGATATAGAGTGTTTTGAGTTATAATTATCTAATTACTATTTCTTCTATAAATTTTTCAACGCTTACACTGATTTGCATTACATCCTCCAAACTATCCCCACAAAAGCTATACGATGCTTTGCTATAATGAGGCATCCGCAATGCTAAATTTTCTCTTATAAACATCCTTAACGACTTATCATCCAAATTCTTAATCAACGGACGCTTATTCCTATTAATCGACAACCTGGCAAACAACCTATCCTCACTCGCCGACAAAAAAACAGTAGTTCCACACCGATTCATATAGTCGATATTATCATAATAACATGGTGTTCCACCGCCACATGCGACAATGACATCTTCCATCTCTGCCACCTCGTGCAGCATCTCCCTTTCAATGCTGCGAAATTTGTCTTCTCCTCGCTCGGCAAATAGTTGCGAAATTGTTCGCATATATCTTGACTCAATATATGAATCCAAATCAATAAATTGCAAACCAAGACGCCTGCCTAAGGCTCGTCCCAACGTGGTCTTTCCACTGCCCATATAGCCGATTAGAAATATTGGTCGCATAGCAAATTTATTATTGTCTGACAAATATAATATATAAATTCCAATCAAACACACTTATTTGCTCTTTTTTTATTATTTACTAACATTTTACTATTTTTCGCCTCCTCAAGTTGGAAGTCTTAAAAATTTCAACTACCTTTGCATTTAATTGCATATTGCCCAGGTGGCGGAATGGTAGACGCGCTCGTTTCAGGTGCGAGTGTCGAAAGGCGTGCAGGTTCGAGTCCTGTTCTGGGCACATTAATTCAGGGGACTCCTATAAATTACTTTGCAATGATTTATGAATTCTTAGGCGGGTAGATTTTTGTTTTTAAAGCAAGGAGCATAGCCAGCTACGTGACTGAGTAAAGGCAAAAAAGATACCGGATAAGAACATAAAGCACACAAAAGAAGAACCCCAAAACTAAAGTATCAACCTAATCCGAGAATTTTTTATAAGTTCCCTACAATAATATGTCTTGGTTCAACATTTTTCTTCATCCCAAAAAGTATGCTCGCGAAATTAAAGAAATTCAAGAGTTGCTGACTCAACATGAGCAATACTCCGACCACATCGAAAAAGAAAACAATGAACTAAAAGAACAAATCGCCATTCGTAATAATAACATTATAGAACTCCAAAACAACATTGCTACTTTAAATCAAACCATTGACCTACTATCAACTCAACTTTCCGACAACTCCAAAGAATTGTCTTCAACAAGAGAACTACTAAATCAAGCAAACAAGGACCTGCAGTTAGTATCCGAAATCGAAAATCTATTCGAAATCGTAAAATCACGTCACGAAAACTACAAAAATCGCATTAAACAACTAACAGACTCGCTTAATGAGGCACAAAAACAATTAGACGTAATAAGCATATCCCGTAACTCAGAATACGATGAAATCACTACAATAAATATTTCAGCGCAAAACGACACTACACCGAATTCACCAACACTAAAGAACAATACAATACCTTCATTACAACCTAAAACCCCATCACTTTTCGACAACGAAGAAAAACCCATAACAGACGTCAATAACAACGACGACATCAACAACGACGACAACTCTACTGACGATTGGCTACTCCCACTACCAGAAGACCTATAACCATTACGATTAGCCTCTATCTCATTAGTCTCTATCACATCTATCCCTCAATTCCATCTATTATATCTATAATTACTATAGTATCTATAATTACTATCAATACTATCTCTGCGCGGAAGCTCCGGAGTGCAGACACATCGGGAGATAACAAATAAAGCCCGAGCGTTTGCTCGAGCTTTACTCCTTTTAGGTGGCAATGACCTACTCTCCCACTTTCGCAGTACCATCGGCGCGGTGAGGTTTAACTTCTCTGTTCGGAATGGGAAGAGGT
>SUXG01000004.1 GCA_015061085.1 Bacteroidales bacterium | reverse complement strand
ACGCCTGATGAATATAGGGCTGAGAAGAAGACTTTGGAGGAGCAAGTGCTGCAGATGAATCGTCAACTTGCCCAATTGCCTGTTACTCTTCAAGAGGAGATCTCAAAGCTTGGAAAGAAATATGCCAAACAGCTCAATCCGCTTCGTCAGCAAGCTACGTTGTTAAAAGTGGAGGAAAATCAGATACCCGTAAAGCGACAGAACTTGCAAAACCAACAGCATAAGTTGGAGATGGAGGAGCAGGAAGTCATAGCAAAAGAAAAAGAAATCCGCGAACACACATTCAACGAAGCACTTCTGAAAGTGCAAGCAGAGAAAAATGCACGTGAGCATGAAGAGGCTAAGAATAAAAAAGAGCTCAAAGACCTTGATTCGGTCTTCAACAAATCTTCAAAAGCGCTCGATGATGAACTGCGTGTATTCAAAGAATCTCAGGCATCGGAGACTTCTGCTCGTAATCAGGAGTTTGCTTTACAGAAAGCTCAACTTGAAGAACAGCACAAAGCAGAGTTGACTGGAAAGGGCGTTGATGTGAATCTGCTCGGACAATATCGTAAGGCGTTAGAGGATTTAAAGATGTTGTTGAGTAGGATTGAAAATGAGCGCCCTATTGTGATTCGTTATCGCGATGCACAGCAGAACCTCTTTGCTAAAGAGCCTGAGATTAGGAAGACAGTAAAGGCCTTAGAACAACAACTCGCTATGATGCGTCAACGCTTTGAAGACAAGAAGGCTCGGATAGAGAAGAAGCGGCACGAACTGGAGGAACGCCAAAAAGCAGTTCACAAGAATCTCATTCACAGACAAGATGGGCTAAAACAGTATCATCAAGTTGTGGAGAATGAACATCTTGTGCCTGACACTTACCTTTCTGATGATAAATCCATAACAACGCATTTGGATTGCCAGCAGCTTTTGACTCAACTTCGTGGTACTGTAAATCAGAAACGTGAGTCGATAGACAAATTAAAAGATATGGTCGTTAACTTCAATCGCAATTTCAAACCACAGAATGCTTTCCATTTTAACACTATGCCTGTAACGGATAACGACTATCTGCAGATTGCTGTTGACTTGCAAGATTTCATGGACAACAACAAGATTGAAGAGTTCCGCCGGCGTACAAGTGAACACTATAAGGACATCTTGGGACGCATTTCAACAGAAATTGGTGCGTTGATGAAACGCCGTTCGGATGTGGATGGTATAATACTGGACATCAACCGCGATTTTGTTGAAAAGAACTTTGCGGGAGTAATCAAAAGTATCGAACTTCGTACCAACGAGTCCTCTGACAGGCTTATGCAGTTGCTCTTGTCCATTCACGAATACACTGTTGAGAATGCACTTTCTATCGGAGATCTCAACCTTTTTTCAAGTTATAATCGTGACGAAGTGAATCGTAAGGTAGTGAATTATCTAAAGAGTTTCTCTCATCAGTTGCAAGATGAACAGAGCCGTTCCAAAGTGTCACTTGGCGATGCCTTCCGCCTACAATTCCGAGTTAAAGAAAACGACAACGACACTAATTGGGTGGAAAGAATAAACAATGTAGGTTCTGATGGTACGGATATTTTAGTGAAAGCAATGGTAAACATTATGCTTATTAATGTATTCAAAAAGAAAGCTGCAAAGAAGAGTGGAGACTTCATTGTGCATTGCATGATGGACGAAATTGGACGCTTACACCCTAACAACATCAAAGGCATTTTGAATTTTGCAAATTCGCGTAATATATATCTAATCAATAGCTCTCCAACGTCATATAATCCGTATGATTACCGCTATACTTATATGCTGAGTAAACATGGAGTGAAAACAAAAGTCGAAAAATTATTGAAACGAACTGATTAAAACATATGGCAATAAGTACATCTATAAAAGCTTTGATAGCAGGAGAACAAGTTGCAGGTTCGAAGATAAGCAATAAGTTACTTGAAGAGCTATTGACAGAAGGTTTGTTATTGGTCAGTTCACGCGGATCAAGAAAATCATATCGCGCTCGCAATATCGAAACCCTAAAAAGATTTCTCATTGACAAAGACGAGTGTTATCGAGTCCTTGAAATTGAGACATCAGATTCTCGTGCTTCAATGGCTATAAAGACCGGAAACTCAAAACTTGTAGCTGTACGTTCTTGCCCAGGGTTTCCGGTAAACAGCTATGAACCCATTGAATGCCTTCTTTCCGGGAAACAGTTTCTGGTAAATCCGCAAGAGGGAAGTTTCATCTTTGTATCTGAATGGGAAAAATTTACGATGCCTGAAGACGTAGTAGTAATCGGTATAGAAAATATGGAAAATTTTAGGATGATACGAAGGCAAAGAGCATTCTTTGAGGAATATCTTCAAAAACATGGATTTACTAAAAAGGTGCTCTTCGTATCCAGATATCCACAATCAACCGACCTTCGAAGATGGTTATCTACTATTTCAAATCATTATATTCATTTTGGGGATTTTGATTTAGCCGGAGTCAATATATATCTTACTGAATTTCAGTGCTATATAGACAATCAACGCTCTTCGTATTTAATACCCGATGATATTGAGTTCAGATTAAAATCAGGCTCAAGACAAAGATATGACGAACAATTGCGTCAGTACAAAGAAATCAAGTCTAATAATTGCGAATTACAACAACTAATCGACCTAATCCATAACGAACGCAAAGCATACGATCAAGAAGGTTATATTAGTTGTAATAATGTTCAGACTTGAGAAATTTTGATGTTCGGTAATGGTTGAGATAACCTGATTTATGAAATTAATTGATATTGGTCACTAAATTTTATTTTAGTCAGGAGAATACTTGGAGTATATAATTTTTTCTTATAATTTTGCATAATAATTATATATGGTAGTTGAAAAACAAATAATTGTGTAAATTATTTGCTAAAATAAAGTATAATTTTTATATATAGGGTTATAACTATGGTGTTTACAAATGTAGAAAAGGCTTTTGTTGGAAAAAATGTTCCTAAATTTCCGACAAACATACCGTTTATTGCAGTAGATAATTTCCCATTGTTGGGTAAATTAGCGGCATTAAGATTTATTGAGTGGGTTGCCGACAATCCGGAAGGTGTTATCAGTTTGCCGACCGGAAAGACACCGGAATATTTCATTGAGTGGGTAAAACGCATTTTGTCTCAATGGGATACAGCAGAAGGCAAAGAAATGCGAGAGAGCTATGGGTTGCATTTAGAAAAGAGACCATCGTTGAGTGGATTGCATTTTGTGCAGATTGATGAGTTTTATCCGATATCGCCGGATCAACATAACAGCTTTTATAATTACGTTCAAAAATATTATATCAATGGTTTTGGCTTAGATCCGAATAAGGGTTTGTTTATAAATAGCAATGATATTCCATTAGCTGACGGAAAATCGTACAATGAGGTGTTTGCCGATGGAATAATAGATTTAGGTTTGAGATATAGAGAGCCTAAAAATAAAATTGAAGAGCTAAAGCAGCGCTCAATTTTCATGATTGACGATTGGTGTGCAGAATATGAGGAGAAAATAAGAAATATGGGTGGCATAGGATTTTTCTTAGGAGGAATTGGTCCTGACGGTCATATAGCTTTTAACACCAAAGGTAGTGATCCACACTCAACTACACGCTTGACATATACAAATTTTGAGACACAGGCAGCGGCTGCAGGCGATTTAGGAGGTATTGAAATATCACGTCATAAGCCGGTTATAACCATCGGTCTTGATACAATTACATATAATAAAGAAGCTGTGGCAATAATTTTTGCAGCAGGAGAAGCGAAAGCACAAGTCGTTGCTGATGCGTTGGAGAAGAAGCCTTCAAACTTGTATCCGGCATCTGTGTTGACGCGTTTGCCAAACTCAAGGTTTTATATTACGACAGGCGCCGCTTCTGCATTAAAGGAGTCGATATATAACTATTATACAGCAACTCCGTGGAATCAAGAAAAAAGCGATCGTGCCATTATAGATTGTTTGTACAGAATCAATAAGTATGCCGATAAGGTGACGGTGGAGGATTTGCTTGAGGATGAATATTGCAGAATGATACCAAATCTTAATGAAAATACTGTCGATGAGGTTGTAAAATCAATAACGGATAAGATTGAAAAGGGAACTTCGTTGTGGAGCAACGAAGTGTTCTATCACACAGGACCTCATCACGACGATATTATGTTAGGATTGTTGCCGCATATTCACAGAGTGTCACGAAATGAGACTAATAAGTCGCATTTCGCAGTTATGACATCGGGCTTTAATGCAGTGACAAATACATTTTTGATTAACATCCTTGAAAGCACGCTTGATTTTATCAATGCTGATAGAATTGAGATGTTGAATTATCCGGATTTCTTTGAAAGAGGTTATGCAATCAAGAAGGATAAAGATTCATACCATTATTTGATTCATGTAGCTTCCGGTAATAAAATAGAGCGTAAGCGCGCATTTGCTCATCGTATCATAAGAAACTTTATTGAAATATGGGGCATCAAGAATAAAGAGGAGTTGAAAGACAGAATATCTGAAATCGTCAATGAAACTCGCAATAGCTATGATGGTGAAAAAATGTCGGCAGAAATACGCTTGTTGAAAGGAATGATCAGAGAGTTTGAAGAAGAACTTGTGTGGGGATTCTTTGGTATTAAGGAGTCGAATATTCACCACTTGCGTCTCGGTTTCTACACAGGAGATATTTTTACTGAACGACCAAACAGAGAGCGTGATGTAGAGCCGATACTTCAACAATTGCGAGAAATCAAGCCTACAATCATTTCGTTGGCTTTTGACCCGGAAGGTAGTGGCCCGGACACACATTATAAGGTGCTTCAGGCGATAGCTGAGGCTATCAGAGAATGGTCAAAAGAGACAGATATGAGTAATGTCAAGATTTGGGGTTATCGAAATGTGTGGTATAAATTCCATCCAGCTGAGGCTACTCATATTGTCCCTGTTTCGTTGAATGCAATGGGTGTATTCAGCAATGCATTTGAAAATTGTTATTTGTCGCAAGTGGATGCATCATTCCCAAGTCCTAAATTTGATGGTAAATTTAGTGATTATGCAAGAAAAATTTGGGTAGATCAGTTGGCATATACAGGCAATTTACTTGGTAAACCGTTCTTCTATCAAAACAAGAGTCCAAGATTGCGTACTACTCACGGTCTGTTATTCTTTAAGGAAATGACGGCAAATGAATTTCTTTTGCAGGCTCGTGAATTGGAGAAATCAATAGGAGGGTAGTATTACCTATGATAATATAAATGTTAATGTTGTCAATAGTAGGCAACATTAACTTATAAATAAGAGAAGTGATTTCAGATCTGAAATCACTTCTCTTTATGCCTTGTTTTGATAAAAATTAGTCGTTATTGCGATCGCGTTCTTTTGCAGGGTTGCTAAAGTATAATTTGCCATCGATATATTCTTGAGCGGCAATAAGAGTTGGTTTTGGAAGTTTTTCATAGAAACGAGAGATTTCGATTTGTTCTCTATTCTCGCTGACTTCTTCCATGTTGTCTGTAGATGCAAATTCTTGAAGTTTCTTTTCAAGGTCTTTTTTCATCTCTGTAGCAATTTGGTTGGCACGTTTGCCGATAATACAAACGGTTTCATAGACATTACCTGTGGGCTCAGCCATTGCTATCATGTCACGAGTGACAGTGTTTAACGGTGCATTAGTTCTTTTGTAATCCATAATATATATGATATTTTATTAGTCTATAAAATTGTTTATTCTTTGACGTAGCGACGTGCAATTTTTAAAATATTGTCAGCCTCTTTTCTGTTTTGAGAATCAGGATAATTGTTGATGAAAGAATAGTATTCATCAATAACTTCGCGAAAACGTTCGATTTTACGCTCTTCGATACTTTCTTGCGCTTCTTGGAAACGTGATTTCAAGATTAGCAATTCCAATTGCTCTCTATACTTGGTGTATGGGTATGTCTTTAGGGCATTTTGAGCAACTATTATTGCACTTTGGTAGTTATTACCCATGTATGTGCCTAAATTATAGTATAGTTGAGCATTTTGCAACTCTTTAAGAGTCAGCTTGTCTTGAAGCTCGAAAATTGCATTCTGAGCAATAGTTACTTTGTCGCTTTTGGGGAAGTTGTCAAGAAACCCTTGCAGCTCTTCGATGGCTTTTAGAGTCTCAGACTGGTCCAATTGAGGGTCAGGAGAATCAAGATAGTAGCCATATCCGCAATAAAATCTTGCCAATTCTGCAAATTGACCTTTCGGATAGCGATTGTAATATGTTTTAAAATAAACTCCGGAATTGAGGTAGTCTTTACTTTCGTAGTAACTCATACCTAATAGGTATAATGCTTCTTCGCCTTTAGGTCCGCCTTTTAATGGAGTAATCACATCTGTCAGGATTGACGAAGCTTGAACAAATTTTCCTTCTTCAAAAGCGCGCTTAGCATAGTCGAATTTATAATCGACATCTTTACTTTTAAGTGCGCGATTATATTCTCCGCAACTGCAGAGAGTCAATGCCATTAAAAGTATTTGAAAGTATTTGCGCATAATGATTTTGTGCTTTTAGGATGCAAAGTTAATAAAAATATTCCTAAAATCTGTCGGTCTTCACATTTTTTTAACTAACTTTACACCCAGAATACAAAATTCGTGATTTATAAAGATTAAAAAATCAACTAAAATATATATGATATGTCATCATTGATGCGTAAATATCCAATATTCGTCAATCTCATAATAATTATTATAGTTGCATTCATAGGTATTATGATTGCAAATATTTCTCTTGCGATTTTTACGAAGCATGGAGAATATAGTGTAGTGCCAAATGTAGAGAAAATCAGTTATACCGGTGCAATGGAAAAATTGCATGAAGCAAGTTTTAAAACAGAGATAAGCGATTCGGTATTTAGAGATGATATACAGCCCGGTTATGTTTTGGAGCAAACGCCTGCTCCCAATGCAAAAGTAAAGCCCGGCAGAACGGTCTATTTGATTATAAATGCAGTTAATCCCAAGCAAGTGGCAGTAAATAATATAGAAGGGATATCGTTGCGACAAGGGAAGGCATTGCTTCAAGGATTAGGATTTAAGGAAAAAAATATAAAGGTGGTCTATCGCCTTGGTAAATATGAAAATCTCATACAATCGGTCAGAGTCGGAGGCAAAAAACTTCGTCCCGGACAAAGAGTGCCGATTAATTCGACTATTGTATTGGAAGTAAGTGATGGAAAGGTTGACAGGCTGACAGATTCATTGTTAAATGTAGAGTATGGTATGGAATATGATGATTCATACTCTGAAAACTATACTTCAGAAAGCGAAGTATCTGTTGAGTCTGAAGCCCAACCAATAGAGAATCAATATGTAGAAGAATCAGAGAGTGAGCAAGAAGAATATAACACTCTCTTGGAATAATCATTATCATGGAAAGCGTAGAAATGACTGAGAACATAGATGACGAAGAAGTGATAAATTATTCGTCGAGAGAGTCGGATGGTATAGAATCAGAATCGATCTATACCACAGAAGACGGACGTGAAATGTATGAGCATTTCCGGTTTCTTGCCGATAAAGGACAAGCCTTGTTACGTGTCGATAAATTCTTGGTGGCAAGAATGGAAAAGACATCGCGAAATCGTATTCAGCAAGCGGCAGAAGCTGGTTGTATTATAGTCAATGGAGAGGCTGTAAAATCCAGCTACAAAGTAAAGCCCGGCGATGTGATAAGCATCGTAATGGATCGTCCGAGGTATGAATTGGAGATAATACCGGAAGATATTCCATTGGATATTGTATATGAGGACAATGAAGTTTTGGTCGTTAATAAACCGGCAGGATTGGTGGTTCATCCGGGACATGGCAATTATCATGGAACATTAGTCAATGCTCTTGCTTTTCATTTTAGGGATAATCCGGATTATGATGTCAATGATCCTCGTTTGGGTCTTGTTCACAGAATAGATAAGGATACTTCAGGACTATTAGTAGTCGCTAAAACACCGGAAGCAAAAACTCATTTGGGCTTGCAATTTTTTAATAAAACGACTAAGCGTCAGTATGTTGCAGTCGTATGGGGCGATTTTGAGACTGATAAAGGAACGATTGTTGGTAATATCGCTCGCAATCCAAAGAATAAATTGCAAATGGCTGTATTTGACGATCCAACGATAGGGAAGCATGCAGTGACGCATTATGAAGTCATAGAGTCGTTTGGATATGTGTCTGTAGTCAAATGTGTGCTCGAAACAGGCCGTACGCATCAAATTCGCGTACACATGCGACATAAAGGTCATCCTTTATTTAATGATGCACGCTATGGTGGTGACCAAATTCTTAAAGGAACAACTTTTGCGAAATATCGCCAATTTATCGATAATTGTTTTGCAATATGCCCTCGACAAGCGTTACATGCCAAGACATTGGGATTTGTACATCCTAAAACCGGACAACAATTAGATTTCGATACGCCAATACCGGAAGATATGCTCAATTTGATAAGTAAATGGAGAGAATATCGTAAATCGGAATAAATGACTTATAATCAATTTTATGCAAGGTGGAGTATGTAAAGAAATACAAAAGTCAGAGCATAAAATACAAGATTAAATTTGGAGATTATTTTAGCATTGAGTAATTTTGCAAATAAATAAAAGAAAATAAAAGTATAAGAAACGAATATGGAAATTTCAGGAAAGATTATCCAAGTCTTAGACTTGCAACAAGGAACATCAAAGGCAGGCAATGCGTGGAAAAAACAAGAATATGTGCTTGAAACACATGATACATACCCAAGAAAAGTAAAATTTGACTTTTTTGGAGATAGAGTAGATCAATATCCTTTAAGCCTTGGCGATGAGGTGACTGTTAGCTTCGACCTTGAAAGTCGTGAATTTAACGGACGTTGGTACACTGACGTGCGTGGTTGGAAAGCTGAAAAGGTAGGCGCACCACAAGTTGCACCTATGGTGTCTCAGGAACCACAAGCAGGATATGCTCAACCATCTGCTCAAGCGCCGTTTGCTACTCCGGTAGGTGATGAAAGCGACGATCTTCCATTCTAAAAATGTAATTAAAATATTACAAGGAGTCAACTAAAGTAATTTTGGTTGACTCTTTTGTTTTCAGTATTCTTGACAAAAGGTGAAGATGTAGCAAAAAACATATTTATACCTCAAAATATTATTGATGTTAATAAAAAACTCAATAAGATAGGGCGTTTCTCAATGATTTGCTCTATCTTTGCATAAAATCAAGCAAAGCAATGAGAATAAAGTTAACGAAACAAGAGAAGCTAATAATGAAACGTTTGCAACAAGGTGTTACCGATAAGCCCGAAGATATGTCTTATGCAATGTTCAGTTGGTCAGTGACAAGCCTTTCAAGACGTGGTTTCCTGTGGGTGGCTTATTCTTCCGGTGGTGTTATCGTGTCATGCGAATTGACCTTTAAAGGCGAGGCGTATTTGGAAAGCAACCCCAAATTATACAACCCAATCAATTGGGATAAATGGTTTGCTATCTCATGTATTATTTCATCTGCTTTGCTTGCAATAATAATCTATCTTCGTTTAACACTATGAAGCATTCAAAGAAGTATATCAAGAGTGTAAAGCTTATTTATTTGATGATTGGAACATACAAAGTACCGGTGTTCATCTTCTATCAGCACCCTTATTGGTGTACTTATAGTTGCAAACAACGATTTCGCATTGCTGATGTAGGAAAAACCTACAAACAAGCTATTGAATCATTTATCGAAGCTTGTGAGTTAATAATGATGTCAGACAAAGAATATAACCATTTAAATTTTGAGATATGAAAGTATTTTTAGACAATATGCCCGAGGGTTGCATAACTAAAGAGCAGAAGCAAATACTAATAAAACACGCCACTGAATATGGTGCGCATTATCTGATATATGCTACCGAATTTGACGGTATTCATTATTTCCATTATGGCAAGTGGAAAGACCGAAGACCTCGCTTTTCAGGTTTTCCCGTTTTTTATTTCTTTAATAAATCAGGTGAATTGACTCGAACACACTATTCAATTTGTATGTATTTAGGACCTAAAGTCGGTCAAAAAATTACAGGCTTATTATCCACTGATCAATAAAAGCAGTGTCAAATAATAAATTATCAAGGCGTAACACTTCAAAAGATGTTGCGCCATTTTCTTTTAATATCTTCTTCAAATCATAAGAACCATTTATTTGTTGGTCATAGATATACAATTTGCCGTTAACTCGGTATGCACTTAATGCGTGGCTTGCTTCTGCACCATCAAATCCGATGTAATATCTGCCATTATTCTTAGTTATCGAATTTATGTGTGTTAATGCTTCATTATATTTGCCTTTAATATCATGCTTTAATAATTTTGGTGTTGAGCCTTTTGCATCAATCCATGCCATAGTCATATCCTCTCCTAATTGGTAAGATATAGGCTTGTTTTTGCCCTTTGGTTCAATTACTCCGAGTGCTTGCACATTTATTCCTCTTGCCCTCGCTTCTGCTGTGACAACTGAAAGTGCACAATTAATATCGAATTTATCAGATTGTCCAATTTTCGGATTTACATTACCACTATCAATATCAGCAAATTTCATTGGTTTCTTCAAGTCTGCACCGACAATTTCTGCCACTTCTTTAGCATTATATCGTTGTTCTGCGGTAAGAGATGCAACAGTGTAATTGCTATTCATTGCAATTATCGTGTCATCAGTAATCTTTTTATCAGCCTTTATCATTGCTCCTGCCTTATGACCATATTGAGCTATTGGCACATTCTTCTCAATCAACTTTTGATTGTCTCGCAAGAAGTACGGTTGTGATTTGGCTCTTGCTATTCGGTCGGTGTTATCGGTGTACCAATCTTTGAAGTTACGGGGTAAGTCTTTCACTTCGCCTTTGAAATGGTAGTTGCTGACATCCTCGCCATTCAATAAACGTTGCTGATATTCCATGAATTCTTCTTTACTCGCTTGTTTCGGAAATAGTCTATACCAAGCAATAGTATAGATGTTTATAATTATTATTTTAAAGTTGATTTGGTCATTATATATTTATTAATAGTATAATATGAGATATATGTAAAAAATAGTCAGATGTAATGTTAAAAATATTGTATTATGCTGATGATTAATTGACGAATATTTCGTATATTTGCAGTGAATTAGAGAATATATGTATTTTTGTAAATACATGTGTTTAAAATTCATATAATATGAATATTATTAACTTTTAAAATAATTAAAGACATGAAAATTACACATGTAGAACACATTGGTATAGCAGTGCCTAATTTGGCAGAAGCTATCAAGTATTATGAAGAAGTATTAGGTCTCAAATGCTACAAGACAGAAGTTGTGGCAGATCAAAAAGTGACAACAGCTTTCTTCAAAGTAGGCGACACAAAGATTGAGCTTCTCGAAGCAACATCAGAAGACAGCACAATCGCTAAGTTTATTGAAAAGAACGGTGGCAAGGGTGGTATGCACCACATGGCATTCGCAGTAGAAGATGGTGTGGCTGAAGCATTGGCAGAAGCACAAGAAAAGGGTGTTCAAGTGATCGATAAGGCTCCACGCAATGGTGCAGATGGTCTTAAGATTGCATTCCTTCATCCAAAATGCACACAAGCAGTGTTGACAGAACTTTGTGAAGATCCAAATAAATAATCAGAAATTACTAACACTCAAAGAAATAGAAACACAATGAGCAAACAACTTGATAAAATTCAAGAGCTTATCAACAAACGTGCAGAAGCTCGTATCGGTGGTGGTGAGAAAGCTATCCAAAAACAACACGAACGTGGTAAATACACTGCTCGCGAAAGAATCGATCAACTTTTAGATAAAGGTTCATTTGAAGAACTCGATATGTTTGTGACACACCGTTGCACAAACTTCGGTATGGACAAGAAGCACTATCTTGGTGATGGTGTTGTGACAGGTTATGGTACAATCGAAGGTCGTTTGGTATATGTTTTTGCACAAGACTTCACAGTAAGCGCAGGTTCTCTTTCAGAAACAGTGGCTCAAAAGATTTGTAAAGTTATGGACCTTGCAATGAAGATGGGTGCTCCTATCATCGGTCTTAACGACTCAGGTGGTGCTCGTATCCAAGAAGGTATCAATGCACTTGGTGGTTATGCTGAAATCTTCCAACGCAATATTCTTGCATCCGGTGTGGTTCCTCAAATCTCAGCTATCCTTGGCCCATGTGCCGGTGGTGCAGTATATAGCCCAGCATTGACTGACTTCACAATCATGACAAAAGGCATCTCTTACATGTTCCTTACAGGTCCTGCTGTAGTGAAGACTGTGACAGGTGAAGATGTTACACAAGAACAACTTGGTGGAGCAACAGTTCACTCAACTAAGTCTGGTGTTACTCACTTTGCTGCTGAAGATGGAGAAGAAGCTATCGCTTTGATCCGCAAGCTCATGAGCTATATCCCACAAAACAACCTTGAAGAAACTCCACTTCAACCATGCGACGACCCAATCGATCGTCTCGAAGATAAACTCAACGAAATTATACCTGACAGCGCAAAACGCTCATACGATATGTATGAAGTGATTGGCTCTATCGTTGACAATGGCGAATTCCTTGAAGTGCAAAAGGATTACGCTAAGAACATCATCGTAGGTTTCGCTCGCATGAATGGTCAGTCAGTAGGTATCGTTGCTAACCAACCTAAGGTATTGGCAGGTGTACTTGACTCAAATGCTTCTCGTAAGGGTGCTCGTTTCGTTCGTTTCTGCGACGCATTCAATATTCCATTGGTGACATTGGTTGATGTTCCTGGCTTCCTCCCTGGTACAGGTCAAGAATACAACGGCGTTATCCTCCACGGTGCAAAACTTCTCTACGCATACGGCGAAGCAACAGTGCCTAAAGTGACTGTTACATTGCGTAAGAGCTATGGTGGTAGCCACATCGTGATGAGTTGTAAGCAACTTCGTGGTGATATGAACTACGCATGGCCAACAGCTGAAATCGCAGTAATGGGTGCCGAAGGTGCTGTAAGCGTACTCTATGCTAAGGAAATGAAGGAAGCTGCTGACCCTGCAGCAGTGAGAAAAGAAAAGGAAGACGAATATACAAACTTGTTTGCTAACCCATACAATGCAGCTAAATACGGCTACATCGATGACGTTATCGAACCCCGCAATACTCGTTTCCGCGTAATTCGTGCATTGCAAATGCTTGCAACTAAGAAACTCACTAACCCTGCTAAGAAGCACGGTAACATTCCTTTGTAATATTCACGCGTAACAAAGTAAATACAATGTTGAAAAAAATTATAATTGCTTTGACGATGTGTTTCGCAGTCGTAACGATGGGTTATGCCAACCCATCGTTGGACGCGAACGCTGATACAGCTGTGGCTGCCACTGAGGTTGTCGAAGCTGCTGAAGTCGCTGAAATTGCTGAAGTAGAAGAAGCTGTCGAAGCTGAAGCTGCAACAGGCGTGATGAATCAGGCTCAGAAAGAGGAAAACATCAAGCAAAACGATCCTCATGGTTTCACAATTACAATCATGGCAATGGTGATTGTAGTGCTTGCTTTGGTGGTATTGTTCCTTCTCTTCTTGGTATTCGGTAAATTGTCGTCTCGCTCGCAAGCTAAGAAGAAATCTGAAGCGAAGGGCCTTTCTAAGGCTGATGCAGGTAAGGAAGAGGCAGACTCAGGCGAAGTGATTGCAGCTATCGCTATGGCTCTTGCTCAACACTTCGATGCTCACGATGCAGAAGACACAGTGCTCACGATCAAACGCATGAAAAGAGCTTACTCTCCTTGGAACTCTAAGATCTACAACATGCGTGAGATCCCACAAGTAAATAAAAAATAATTCTAAACACAGTTTCAATAAATTAAGAGATGAAAGAATACAAGTATAAAATCAACGGAATGAATTATACAGTTGCTGTGGGCGATGTCAACGGCGACAAGGTTAACGTTGAAGTAAACGGCACAGCTTACACTGTCGAAATGGACAAGGCTGCTGCTCCAAAGGTGGCTAAGGTCGTTGCTGAGCAAGCTAAGCGTCCTGCTGCTGCTCCACGCACAGAGTCTGGCGAAAAGGTTATCGCTAAGCCGGCTGCTGTTGCAGGTTCTGCAAGCGCTGTTAAGAGTCCGCTTCCTGGTACAATCATGAGCTTCCGTGTGAATGTAGGCGATACTGTTAACGCAGGTGACACAGTATGTGTGCTTGAGGCTATGAAGATGGAAAATGACGTACACACTCAAAAGGGTGGTACAGTGAAGCAAATTCTCGTTGGTGTGGGTGACTCAGTGCTCGAAGGTGCTGACATCATGATCATCGAATAATATTAGTTTGATTTTAAGGCATTAAAAAGATTGTTTTATGATTTTAAATCAGACAGGTTCAAGCTTTAGCGACTTTTTGAGCCAAAGCATTGACACATTCTGGGGTTTTACCGGTTTCGCTAACTGCGAATGGGGTAACATCATCATGCTTCTTGTCGGCATGTTCTTCATCTGGCTTGCTATCAAGAAGGATTTCGAACCATTATTGCTTGTGCCAATCGGCTTCGGTATGCTTATCGGTAACATTCCTTTCCAAGAAGGTATGGAAATCGGTATCTACGAAGAGGGTTCGGTGTTGAATATTCTTTATAATGGTGTGCGCTACGGTTGGTATCCACCATTGATTTTTTTGGGTATCGGTGCGATGACTGACTTCTCGTCATTGCTTGCCAACCCTAAATTGATGATTATCGGTGCGTGTGCACAGTTTGGTATTTTCGGTGCCTACATGGTGGCTTTGGCTATCGGTTTTGAGCCTCTTGAAGCCGGTGCTATCGCAATCATCGGTGGTGCTGACGGTCCGACAGCTATCTTCTTGACATCTAAGCTCGCTCCTGAGATGCTTGGTGCAATCGCAGTGTCGGCTTACTCTTACATGGCTCTTGTGCCTGTGATCCAGCCACCTGTGATGCGTCTCTTCACTACTAAGAAGGAGCGCCTCATCAAGATGAAGCCTGCTCGCGTGGTGACTCAAAACGAAAAGATTATCTTCCCAATCGTGGGTCTTATCTTGACATGTTTCGTAGTGCCATCAGGTCTTCCATTGTTGGGTATGTTGTTCTTTGGTAACTTGCTTCGCGAAAGTGGCGTGACAACACGTCTTGCTAAGACAGCAAGCAACGAGTTGACCAACATAGTTACCATCCTTCTCGGTATGACAGTGGGTGCTTCTACTCAAGCGTCACAGTTCTTGACACCAAAGACACTTGGTATCTTTGCACTCGGTTTCATGGCATTCATCATCGCATCTGCTTCAGGTGTGCTTTCAGTGAAGTTGATGAACGTCTTCCTCAAGAAGGATCACAAGATCAACCCACTTATTGGTAACGCAGGCGTATCTGCAGTGCCTATGGCTGCTCGTATTTCAAACAACGTTGGTCTTGAGTATGACCCAACCAACTACTTGTTGATGCATGCTATGGGTCCTAACGTGGCAGGTGTAATTGGTTCGGCTACAGCTGCCGGTGTGCTTCTTGCGTTCCTCGGATAACAATTAGGTTATTAAGTATTAAAAAATGAAGTAATTTCAGAAATTACTTCATTTTTTTTGTTTTGTAGTGAGCAATTTTGCTTGTTGCGTGTTATTATAGTATAACGTACCTTAAAATAGGAGGAAGTAATGGTAACAAAAGCAGTCATAAAAGAACTATATAAAAAATTTAAAGAACCACCCGAGGATGTCAGTATGCTAAATTTGTCTTATTTTATGGACTTGTTAAAAGAGCATCATCCTATGAGAATAGATGGTGGGGAGATAGTTGTCGAAAATGTAGATGAATATAGTCCTTTTAGGCGTATGCTTGTTAAGCGATTGACAGGAGTCATGGAGTTTAATAAATATGTTGCCTTTGTAATGCAAGAACATATATTGTTTTTTGAAAAGAGAGGAAAGGGTGTTTTGCTTCATTTAATACCGACGAAAAAGAAATCGTGTATTAAGAAAATTTTTAATTGTTTTGGAATTAAAAAGGACTGAGATCATCTCAGTCCTTTTTATGTAGTATAAGAATTAAATGTATTAGTTGAAAGTGAGGTCATCGAAACCTTCGCCTAATTCTTCCTCATTAAATTCGCTGTCGCCGTAAAAATCAGCATCAAAATCTTCTAATGCAGCAGCTGCTTTCTTGTCCATTTTTGCATCAAACTCGTCAAGGTCAATATGTTGTGCAGGAGCCTTGCCTTCTTTGCGTGTGCATAGAGGATCCATTAAAGTCTTGCCGGTAATGATTGATTTTAACTCCATAAAGAAAGAGCGTTCAGTAAGGTAATCAAAAACAAAGATAAGTCTTTGACCTTCTTCTTCGACCAATTCGTTAATGTGAGTATCTTCCATAATCCAAATATCCTCGTCGCTGCTGCTACCCATATCTTCTAATGTGATTTCTTCGCATTTTTGCCAACCATCATCGCATAAAAAGAATGAGTTCATTTCATCTTTAGAATAACCGACGCTATCAAGAATAGCATTTCTTAATTCAAGAAAATTTGCATCGGAGTCAATTTCTATTTCTCTGCGAAAGTTATCAACTTCGTCTGAAACTATTTTAAAGCGATATACCATAATATATTGTTGTTTTAATTTCGAAATAAATTTTCTGCGAATATAATTCAAAATAATGAAAAATAAGCATTTTTAGAGTAAAAAAATTAGGCATATTAATAATTAAAATATGCCTAATAATATATTTTGCTTAAAATCAATGAGTTATTTTAAAACGCCGTTTGCTTTAAATACTTTTTCAATTGCTTCAAGAGAACGAGTGACTTGTTCTTTTGTGTGGGTAGCCATAAGAGAGTATCTGATTAGTGTGTCATTTGGAGCAACAGCCGGAGATACAACCGGATTCACAAATACACCTTCATTCAATAAGTCGCGAGTTACTTGGAAGGTTTTATAGTCATCACGAATATAAAGAGGAATGATAGGAGTAGAAGTGTGTCCGATTTCGCATCCCATAGCTTTGAAATTTTCTAAAGCGAAATTTGTCAAATCCCAAAGATTTTGCTGGCGTTCCGGTTCGCTTAACATGATGTCAAGAGCTGCATTTACAGCTGCAGTAGATGCTGGCGTAATACTTGCAGTGAAGATGTATGAGCGAGAGTGGTGGCGCAAATAGTTAGTGATTTCTTTGTCTGTCGCAATAAATCCACCTAATGAAGCGAATGATTTACTGAATGTACCCATGATAAGATCGACATCTTTAGTGACGCCATAATGGTCGCATAGACCTCTACCGCAATTGCCAAACACTCCGATACCATGAGCTTCATCAACCATTACTGTTGCATTATATTTCTTTTTTAACTCAATGATTTTAGGAAGATCGGCAACGTCGCCTTCCATAGAGAAAACACTATCAGTAACGATAAGTTTTACTTTATCTTCTTTGCATTTCTTGAGTTGGTCTTCAAGAGATGTCATGTCGTTATGCTTGTATTTCAAGTATGATGAGAATGATAGGCGACGACCTTCGATAATAGATGCGTGGTCTTGCTCATCAAGGATTACATAGTCTTCTCGACCTGTAAGTGTAGATACAACGCCAAGGTTTACACCGAAACCAGTAGAATATAACATCACATCTTCTTTACCAATATATTCAGCAAGGCGAGCTTCAAGTTGCTTATGTATATCAAGCGTACCATTTAAGAATGGCGATCCTGCTAATCCTGTACCATACTTTTTTGTTGCAGCGACAGCTGCTTCAATTACTTTTGGGTGGGTAGTTAATCCCATGTAGCTGTTAGATCCGAACATGAGAACTTTCTTACCATTTATCATCACCTCTGTGTCTTGTTCGCTTGAGATAGGACGGAAGTAAGGATAAATACCTGCTGCTTTTGCTCTTTGCGGAGCATCGTAGCGTGCTAATTTTTCTTGTAATAGCTTCATAGTTTATCTATTTCTGCGTTTTTTCGTTCTAAATCAACTGCAATTTGCGATAGATAGATTTATATGTTTTGCTACATATCACATTGCAGACTGCAAAGGTAACAATTTTTTACAAATTACCGATAAATTTTAGTCGAAAAAATGCTCATTCGATTTGTTTTTGTGCAGTTTTGTGTTGTTATAGGTTGTTTAGGGGAGTAATATGAATTTCTTTTTTGATTATGGGAGAAAAATATATATCTTTGCAAATGAATTATTGAATTACGAATTGTCAAGACATGAGTAAGAAGATATTTTATAGGTATAATCCGACGACAGATAATTACGAACGAGTTTATCCTTCATTGAAAAAAAGGATATGGAGTGTCGCGCGACATATTGTGTTCGGATTAATTATTGGTATTGTTATCTTCTTTTTATTTTCTAAGTTGTATCTGATATCACCTCGTGAGCAATTGCTGATAGAAGAAAATAGAACGCTAAAGGCTCAATATGATGTTTTGCAAAATCGTTTGGATGATGCACATAAGATAATGGACATTCTTCAAAATAGAGATGATAATTTCTATCGAGTTATGATGCAGATGGATCCTATGAGCAGAAGTCAGCGTTATTCGGGTTTGGATAAAGAACGAAATCAAGATTACAAAAAGTTTAGCGATGTCGCATTGATGACAGAATTGACTCAGCAAGTTAGTCTTTTGGAAAGGAGATTGTATGCACAATCATTGTCGTTTGAGCATCTTAGAGAAATGGCGTATAAGCAGAAAGATAAAGTAAGATGTATACCTGCAATTGTTCCTGTTCCGATTAAAAGTTTAAAAATATCATCCGGTTTTGGTTATAGGCGTGACCCTGTCTATGGAGGAACTCGTTTTCATTCAGGTATAGATTTTTCGGATGCAACCGGAACTCCGATTTATGCGACAGCTGACGGTGTCGTGGCTGCGGCAGCATGGGCTTCCGGATATGGTAATAAAGTTGATATCGATCATGGGTATAATTATCTTACACGTTATGCCCATCTAAATAAAATCGATGTCAAACCGGGACAAACCGTCAAGAGAGGTCAAAAAATCGGAGAGATGGGTAGCACCGGTAAATCTACAGGACCCCACCTTCATTACGAAGTTAGATTTAAAGATGAACCTCAAAATCCTGTGAATTATTATTACCTTGATGTTACACCGGAACAATACAATAGTTTGATAGAGTCGGCTGAAAATGCAGGCTTTGTGATGGATTAATGCTGAATGATTATGGAAGAATTAAGTAAGCAATACTATAAGATTAAGGAAGTGGCAGAAATTCTTGATGTGCCTCAATCGACATTAAGATTTTGGGAAAAAGAATTTCCGATGATAAAGCCTATACGAAGCAGTCATAACATTCGTTATTATCGACCGCAAGACATAGAGTTATTGCGCATCATTCACTATCTGATAAAGGATAAAGGTCTTAAAATTGAGGCGGCAAGAGAGCAATTGCGTTCTAACAAGCATAATGTTTCGCGTCGAGTTGAAATCATTGACAGACTGAAGTCGGTGCGTTCTGAATTGGCTAATTTGCTTGTTGCTCTTGGTGGTAGAAAACTTTAAAAACACATATCAACTCATAATATAACTATGACAAAAAAACATTTAATGGACTTTAAGGTGGCAGAGGTGGATAACTTCGGCAACGGATATACTCTTCTTAAATTGTCGCCTATCGGTAAGGATATGCCACTGATAGAAGGTGGTCAATTTGTGAATATTCAAGTTGATAAATCGAAAAATACGTTCCTTAGACGTCCGATATCAGTTAATTTTGTTGACTATGACAAGCAACTTCTGTGGCTGCTTGTTAAAGATGCCGGCGAAGGAACTCATGCAATTTGTAATGCCGAAGAGGGTGATGAGTTAAATATTCTTTTGCCTCTCGGAAGGGGCTTTTCTCTGCCTAACGATAAAAATGACAGTTTGCTTCTTATCGGTGGTGGTGTGGGAACGGCACCTATGCTCTATTGGGGTAAAATTCTAAAAGATAATGGTTATAGTCCTCGTTTCCTTCTTGGAGGCAGAAAAGACACCGACATCTTAGAACTTGAAGCGTTCCGTCAAGTTGGAGAAGTGTTTATTTCTACAGAGGATGCTTCAGCGGGAGAAAAAGGATTTGTGACAATGCATTCAGTTCTTAAGGGAAAAATTGATAAAATCTATTGTTGTGGTCCTGCTCCAATGATGAAAGCAGTGGCAAAAATTGCAACAGAAAAAGGTTGTGAGTGTGAAGTAAGTTTAGAAAATAAAATGGCATGTGGACTTGGAGCCTGCCTTTGTTGCGTGGAAGATTCTAAAAAAGGTAATGTATGCGTTTGCTCAGAAGGTCCGGTATTTAATATAAAGGAATTGAAATGGGAAATCTAAAAGTAAATATAGGCGGAGGATTGGTGCTTAACAATCCGGTGATGACAGCATCAGGGACATTTGGTTACGGTGAAGAATTTGCCGATATTATAGATTTGAACCGTCTCGGAGCGATAATAGTTAAGGGTACAACTCTCAATCATCGAGAAGGAAATCCATATCCGCGTATGGCAGAGACTCCGAGTGGAATGCTTAATGCTGTAGGATTGCAAAACAAGGGTGTCGATTATTTTATCAACAACATATATCCTCGTATCAAAGACTATCAGTGTAAGATAATCGTAAACGTAAGTGGTGCATCAATTGATGACTATGTTGCTGTATGTGAAAAGTTAATGCCTCTTGAGCGAGTAGATGGTATTGAAGTTAATATTTCATGCCCTAATGTTAAGCAAGGGGGTATGGCATTTGGTACGACATGCGAGGGAGCAGCATCAGTGACAGCAGCTGTGAGAAAGGCATATTCCAAACCGATGATAATCAAATTGTCGCCTAATGTGACAGATATTGCATCGATAGCTAAAGCAGTTGAGTCAGAAGGTGCAGATGCAGTATCACTCACTAATACATTCCTTGGAATGGCTATCGACGTAGAAAAACAAGCTCCTATACTTAGCACAATTACCGGTGGCTTGTCGGGTCCTTGTATTCGTCCGATAGCAGTTCGTATGGTATGGCAAGTGGCTAAGGCTGTAAATATTCCGGTAATCGGACTCGGTGGTATCATGAATGGTCGTGATGCACTTGAATTTATGCTTGCAGGTGCAAATGCAATTGAAGTCGGAACGGCTAATTTTATCAATCCGGCAGTGACAGTGGAAATTGTGGATTATATGACTGACTACTGCAAGCGCCATGGCATCGAAGACATAAATGATATTGTCGGAAAAATATAATCAGGCAAATAAGCACTTCTAAATTAAATTAATTTAGGACTATTAGAAATTTAAAAGTTTCAAAATGAATATCTTTGCCCAGCGAAGCAGTAAATATGTGAGTCTGCTAATCTTATTTTGTGTTGCAATTATCGCTGTGGCGTGGCGGTACGCATGTGTGCCATGGACTGATGATTTACAATACATGAGGTTGCCGGGTGAAGATGTTCGATTTTGGTATAGTGAGGGTGATTTTATAAAAGACTTTGGCGATGCTTGTCGTGCAATATATTATCATCACATAAAAATTACAAGCAGATTGCCTAATTATATACAATGTTTAGTAAATCTGCTTCCTAAATTAGTAGTCGATATTAGTCATGGTCTAATGGTCGGACTATTAGTCTTGATTACTGCATATTCTATTGCAGGAAGACGTATGCTGAAGTTAACTCATATTGTAGGCATGTCTGCATTAGCTTTGTGGACGATGTTGCCATGGTATGATAATATGGCGTCAAGCGATTTTATGCTCAATTATGTGTGGGTGTCGGTTTTTATATTGATATTTTTTCAAATATTCCTAAAAAGGAATTTTATTTCGTCAAAATATCAATGGATTCAGTGGCCGATAGTTCTGATTATAGGAATGTCTCATGAAGGATTTACATTTGCAATGATTGCTGCATGTCTGTCTATACTTGTGATTGATAAAACCGATAGAAGACGACGATTTCGATTGATTTGTACTCTTGCTGTTGGAGCACTTTTTTGTTTTATGACACCTGGGATTTTTAGTCGTCTTCAAAGTCAAGTTGTCGAGCAATCTAATGGATCTATACTGTCTATCATAAAAGAAAGTATATTGCAATTGGAGTCAGTGTGGATGCTCGTTGTAATTTTGATTTTTGTCGGATTTAGGCGAGGATTAAAGTATTTGATTAGTATTCTTAAACAAGAGGCAATTTATGTTTTTGTTATAATATTCAGTTATGCAATAGCTATTGCGAGTGGAACTGTTCATCGTGGATTATGGTTTACAGATTTGGTAGCTATTATTTTATCGTTTAGATTGCTTGTTTTGACATTTAAATGGTGGCAATCTCCCCAAATATTAATTGGTAGCATTACGTCGATATTAATGCTTATCTCAATGATAGAAGTATGTAGGTGGCAAATGTTGTTATCAAATGAGATAAAAGAGGTGTGCCGACAAGTAGAATTGACTAAAAGACCAATTGCGTATATTGACATAACTGATTCAAGAAATATTCCATGGTGGGCATTTGATATACCGAAATCAATTGCTTCATCTTATGGCAATAGAAGCTATGCTTTTCATTATGGCTTTAATGATGATTATACAAATATTCTGATTTTGCCGAGTGATTATAGATTCTTGCCAATTGAAAAATGGTCATTAATAAAGGGATCAGCTGGTCTTATGGGGCAATATCCGTTGTTTTTTTCATCAGAAAATATAGGTAATGATTTGAATATAACAGTAGGAAATCATCTCCCTGCTGCGAATTTATTAGATAGAATATTATGTGCAATTGGAAGCAATGAAGTTAGTGCGAAAAATATTTCATTTAAATATTATTGGAATGTTGCATTGGATAATGGTGATACGCTATGTGCATACAATATGGATCATTTGGGGCGAACAATGCGAAATCGTGAGATTTTGTTGATTGATAGATGAAATCATAATTTGTGATTTATAAAGGATAGTTTGATATAAATTATCGTAGAATATCAGTATAAAAGCAATATAGTTTGATACAATATGAAATTTTTAAAATTGTGATGTATGTCACATAAATGATTGATTCTTAAAATAATTACTACATTTCAAACAATAAAATTTGTTATAATAAAAAAAATAGTTATATTTGCAAATGTGAACTATGTTTTATAATAGTGAGATGATAAAACTATAAATTTTTAATTTGATATTGACTTTGTTTTTCTGCTTAATGTTTGTGCGTCTATTATTTATTGAATAGACGTAATGATAAGTATAATTTTAAAAAAACATAGTGTATGGAATTATTAAAGAAATGTAGGCGTATTGTTGCTTTAATATTATTAAGCAATATCATTATGTTGTGTAATGCATCAGTGGCTTACCCCGGTATGATTGACTTCAGGCAGCCTGACGGCAGTGTGGTCAAGATTAAGTTGAGGGGTGACGAAAATTTGAAATGGGCTGAGACGGAAGATGGTTACACATTACTCTATGATAAAGTTGGCAATTTAGTGTATGCGAAGATTGATACTAAAGGTGATTTAGTCCCATCTGAAATGGTTGCGACTGACATTGGAAAGCGTCCAATCGAAGTGCAAAGGAAATTAAAGTCGACACCCAAAAAATTGTTTTTTTCGCTTAACCAAAGAAATGCAGCAAAGTTATTGCATCAGTCAAGGGTAATACAAAGGACATCAGGACCACAAAAGGCTGTTACCGGAACTCGCAGAATGTTGCTCATTCTTGTTGATTATCCGGATTGTGCTTTTCAAAAAAGCAAATCGGATTTTGAGAAGTTGGTAAATCAAGTTGATTATACTGAGAATGGACGTATAGGTAGTGTGCGTGACTATTATAGAGAAAATTCGTTTGGACAATTGGATTTGATAACTGATGTTGCAGGAGTCTATCGACTTTCAAACAACCGTGCATATTACGGAGCAAATACGACATCGGGAGCGAATGATATCCGACCACGAGAAATGGCTGAAGAAGCTATAAGAATGGCAAATAATGATGTGAATTTTGCTAATTATAGTGGTGTGCATATTATATATGCTGGCTATGGAGAAGAAGCAGGAGGAGGAGGAGATTGTATATGGGCTCATTCGTGGACATTGTCAATGACAGTTGATGGTGTAAGATTATCAAACTATTCTTGCTCCCCGGAATTGAGGGGTAATAGTGATAGTTTGATTACAAACATCGGTGTAATTTGCCATGAAATAGGTCACGTATTGGGAACATCCGACTTTTATGACACGGACTATGCAACAAATGGGGAATATCCCGGTACAGGCTCATGGGATTTGATGGCAGAAGGTAATTGGAATAGAGCAGGGGCTTGTCCGGCTCACTTTAATCCATACACTAAGATATATGATTTTGGTTGGGCTAACGTGACGACTGTCAATGGAGCTTCGTCTCATAAATTATCAGCTAAATCACAAGATGGCTTTGTTAGAATCAATACAAAAACGAGTAATGAGTTTTTCCTATTGGAATATCGTTCTCAAAAGGGATTCGATACCGACTTGTTTGGTCATGGATTAATGATTTATCGCGCTTCAGAAGGATTAAGCAAAAAGGGAAGTAATACTATAAATGCTTCTCATAAGCAACAATTCTATCCGGTTGTTGCTAATGCAAGCTATCAAATACCCACATCAGATCCATCGTCATATGGTAATGTAGATTCTTATACAGCACCATATCCGGGTAATTTAGGGGTAGATGAGATTTTGGATATTTCGACACCAAGTATGAAGAGTTGGAATGGTCAAGATACAGAAATGCCGATTACATCAATAAAAGAAAATATAGCAAAAGAATATGTTACTTTTGATGTAGCGGCTGATTTTACTTATACTTCAATAGAACCTGCAGTCGGTGACGCAGAAAGTTTAAGTAAGATTACAATTAATTTCCCAAAAGCTGCTTATATCAATGCCAATGCCGGCAGTATCTCGATTAGAAGTAATAGTGATGGTAATAATTATGGAGCGTATATTTCCGTAAATATGAGTCTTGATAACTTTTCAGCGACAATTACATGTTCGCCAAGTTATTCAAGATGGACAGTTGGTCAGACTTATACGATGACTATCCCGGAAGGTTATTTTGTGTCAAGTTCAAATAATAGATCTTATGAAGCGATATCTTGTAGTTGGACAATTGTGCCAGAAACATTCACATATTGCAATGTGAGTCCTACTCTAGGGGAACTACAAGAAATTAAAGATATACTTATCAGTTTTCCAAACGATATAATAGTCTCTAACGGAGGTTCTTTCCCAACTCTTTACATGCGTGACAAAAATGGTAGTGTAGTTAGGACTATTACTACTTATAAAACAAAAGACGCAAACAATAATAGTGCATTGATGGGAACAGTTTCACCATCAATCACAGAACTCGGAAGATACACTATTTCATTTCCTGCAGGAGTCTTATCCAATGATTCGTATGGAAGCATGAAAAATCGTGCTTTTGACTTAGTTTGGGATGTGGTGCTTCCTCCTGTAGTCCCACAAGAAATCAAGCCGGTAGGTTCTGAAGTGTCAGACCTGAGTCGTATTACAATTACATTTAATGAGTCGGTTGTCGTTAATCCTCAAGTGGGATTAATTGATCCGGAAATAAGTGAGGTTGATCCGGATACCGGTGAATTTAAGCCTATTATAGATGAGATATCAATAGTGAGTGACGACCCTGATAATTGTGGAAAAGATTTTAGAGTAGAGATAAGCGATGATGGTCTTACTGCAACTATAATCTGCTCCCCGAATTATGGTAGTGGGTGGACAGTCGGAAAAACGTACACCTTGAATGTGCCTCCAAGATATTTTATCGGTGCATCTGGTGGAACAAATAAAATTATAAATCGTTCATGGCTAATTGTACCAGAAAGACTTTTCCCAAGTGAAATTACTCCGGCAGAGGGTGAAATAGGATATTTGGATAAGGTAGAAATAGGTTTTTCAAAAACAGTGTATTTGAATGGTACAATTAGAGGTGCTACTATTAAAGATGCAAATGGTAATGAAATTCCAATCTCTGCAATAGGTAGAAATAATAATGTTGTATATATCGAAATAAATCCTGCTGTTACGACTCCTGGAACATACACATTACACATACCATCAGGGCAAATAAGTGATCAGATACGTTTTATGGATGGTTTGCATAATGGAGACATCAGAGTCTCATGGAATGTTATTCCTATTCCGGTAAACTCAGTGTCTATTGATAGGTCGGAATTAACAATGGAAATAGCACAGACCATGAAACTTGAGGCGACAGTGCTTCCATCTACGGCTACAAATAAAACATTATATTGGAAATCTTCAGATGAAAGCATAGCTATCGTAAATCAAAATGGAGAGGTGACATCGCTAAGAGATGGAGAGGTTGTAATAACGGCTACAACAACTGATGGATCGAATTTGATTAGTGCTTGTCTTGTGACAGTTAGTCCGATACAAGTTGCATCGTTGGATATAGATAAAGAGGAGGTTATACTCAAGATTGGAGAAACTTCACAACTTTTGACAAGTATTATTCCTGAAATAGCAACTGACTTTGTGACAGTCGTTTGGTCATCGTTGGATAATACTGTGGCAACAGTAGATCAAAATGGTGTGGTAACAGCCAATGGCGTTGGCAAGACGATAATTGTTGCTGAAGTTGCTGGTTCAGATGTGAAAGATATGTGTGAAGTAAGTGTTATGTCAATACTTGGTGATGCGAATAATGATGGATTACTTACTATTAGTGACATAGTTGTGACAGCAAGTTATATACTTGGAGATGAGATTCAAGGATTTGTGCCGGCTGGAGTAGATATTAATGCTGATAGAAAAGTAAATGTTACAGATATTATACTATTAGTAAATCTTGTCTTGGATAGTCCATCACAGTCATCGCGAACTCTATTCAAAGCTCCACAATATGACAATAGTAATAACCAATTGTATATTGAAGACTTTGTTATAGATGCAGGCGAAACTAAGCAGCTTGCAATAAAATTGGATAACACTAATGCCTTTACAGCATTCCAAGTCGATATCCGATTGCCTGAAGGTATAGAATTGTGTCAAGATAGCAATGGCTTCATGATGACATTGTCGGAAAGAAAAGGCAATGATCATGCATTGATTTCGGTATTGCGTAATGATGGTGCTATACGATTGTTGAGCTACTCACTGGGACTTAATGAATACTCCGATTATGATGGAGAATTAGTCTATTTGACTGTAAGAGCAGCAGAAAATTATGCGGGAACAAGTCAAATCACTTTAGATAACATTGCATTTGTTGAATCTAATCGCGAAGAACATTTCTTTACTCCGACATCTGCAAATGTAATTGGAAATATCGTAACAGGAGTTGCTGATGCAGATGCCGGTGTCGTAATAAATACTAGAGGCAACGATATTATTATAGCGAATGTTTCTAATGGTGTGGAAGTGAAAGTTTATTCGGCAGATGGCGCACTAATCAGAAGCGAAAAATCAGTAGGTGATACAATTTGTATTGAAGCTCCTGTCAAGGGTATTTATCTTATCAAAGTAGGAACAAAGACTGGTAAAGTCATCATCTGATAATCGTGCAATAACTAATCACACATAATAATAACTTAACTATAGCTAAAAGCCATCGGGAAAAGCTCTCGGTGGCTTTTACATTATTAATTATATTGGTATCAGATAAAAATCAAAAAGGGTATAAAATGTGTCTCAATCGTTGATTTAATGTGGTTGAGATTCTTTTTTATCTGATACCAATAAATTGCAAACATTTTTTATGATAGTCATTAGAAATGTCATAAATAGCTATTGAAGATTCAATTGACCGAATAGTATAAAAAGATTATGGTCGACTCCTGAGAATCGACCATAATTGTATTTGAAGGAATTATAAAAATTTCTAAATCCTTTGATGATTATTACATCATGCCGCCCATTCCACCCATTCCGGCAGCCGGCATTGCAGCTCCGGCATTTTCTTCGCGTTTGTCGGCAATCACACATTCTGTAGTGAGGAACATACCGGCGATGCTTGCAGCATTTTCGAGAGCGATGCGAGTCACCTTAGCAGGGTCGATAACGCCTGTTGCGAAGAAGTTTTGGAATTCGCCGATGCGAGCGTTGTAGCCAAAGTCACCTTCTCCGTCTTTTACGCGTTGAACGATTACAGCACCTTCTACTCCGGCATTTTCAACGATTTGGCGAAGTGGCTCTTCAATAGCGCGACGGATGATTTGGATACCAGTGTTTTCATCTTCGTTTTCTCCCTTGAGACCGTCAAGAGCAGCAAGGCATCGGATGTAGGCTGTACCACCACCAGGCACAATACCTTCTTCTACAGCAGCACGAGTTGCGCTGAGAGCGTCGTCAACGCGGTCTTTCTTTTCTTTCATTTCTACTTCAGATGGAGCACCGATGTAGAGCACTGCCACACCGCCTGCAAGCTTAGCAAGGCGTTCTTGAAGTTTTTCGCGGTCGTAGTTAGAAGTTGTAGCTTCTATCTGAGCCTTGATTTGACCGATGCGTGCAGCAATCATTTCTTTATTGCCGGCACCGTTTACGATGATAGTATTGTCTTTATTGACAGTGATTTTTTCTGCAGTTCCGAGGTCTGCCATAGTCGCTTGGTCAAGACGCATACCTTTTACTTCGCTGATTACGTTACCTCCTGTGAGGATAGCGATGTCTTCGAGCATTTCTTTGCGACGATCGCCGAATCCCGGAGCTTTTACTGCGCAAATCTTAAGCGAACCGCGGAGACGGTTGACAACCAATGTAGCCAATGCTTCGCTATCAACATCTTCAGCGATGATAAGAAGACCACGACCTGATTGTGCAGTCTGTTCGAGGATAGGGAGCATGTCTTTAAGGTTGGAAATTTTCTTGTCGTAAAGAAGAATGAATGGGCTATCCATTTCGCACTCCATCTTTTCTGTATTTGTTACGAAGTAAGGAGAGATGTAGCCACGATCAAATTGCATACCTTCAACAACTTCTACAGTAGTGTCTGTGCCTTTTGCTTCTTCAACTGTGATAACTCCTTCTTTTTTTACCTTGCGCATAGCTTCAGCGATGAGTTTACCGATTTCTTCATCGTTGTTGGCAGAGATGCGAGCCACATTTTCAATTTTGTCAAAGTCGTCGCCTACTTCTACGCTTTGAGCTTTGATGCCTTCGATCACTTTAGCCACAGCCTTGTCAATACCGCGTTTGAGGTCCATTGGGTTGGCGCCTGCAGCGACGTTCTTAAGACCGACGTTGACGATAGCTTGAGCGAGTACAGTAGCAGTGGTAGTACCGTCGCCTGCTTGGTCGCCGGTCTTAGAAGCTACTTCTTTTACGAGTTGAGCGCCCATGTTTTGGAATGGGTCTTCTAGTTCGATTTCACGAGCTACTGATACACCATCTTTAGTGATGTGTGGAGCACCGAATTTCTTTTCGATGATAACGTTGCGACCTTTAGGACCGAGTGTCACTTTTACAGCGTCAGCCAAAGCATCGACACCATTTTTGAGCTCTTCACGAGCCTTGATATTGAATTTGATTTCTTTTGCCATGATTAATTAATTTGAGTTATATTTTATGAGTAATATGTCATTATGCGATAACAGCAAGAACGTCTGATTGGCGCATGATGAGGAATTTTTCGCCTTCAAGTTCAATTTCTGTTCCGGCATATTTTCCGTAAAGCACGATGTCGCCTGCTTTAAGAATCATGTCTTCTTCTTTTGTACCATTGCCTACAGCTATGATTTCTCCTTTAAGAGGTTTCTCTTTTGCTGTGTCTGGGATGATGATTCCACCGATTGTTACTTCTTCAGCCGCTGTTGGACGGATAAGCACGCGGTCTGCTAATGGTTTAATGTTCATAGTTTATATAATTTTTAAAGTTTTAATAATTTTTCTGATTGGCATTGTTGCATATTTTGTGCCAAATAATTTTATTCATTGTCAGCTATAACACAATAGAAAAGTAGAAAGTTGTTAAAAATATTATAATGCTTCATAAAATAGAAGAAATGTTGTAATTTTGTGTACTAAAAATTGCGAATTTATGAATCTAATAATTAAATATTTAGTACCACTGATGGTTGGTGTCACTTTTGTCAGTCATGCTGACAATATGTCAAATTTTCAGCCTTTAAGCAGTAAATTGTGGATGTCTCAACGATTTGAGAGAGTCGTTGAGAGTGATATGGTAGGTGTGATTTTAAGTGTTAATGAAGATTTTGATATTGAGCCATACCGACAAAATGGAATGTTAGTTACATATCAATCAGGAAACATACTTTACGCAACGATACCTGCTGATATGGCAAAAATGATAAGTAATGATAAAAATGTATTGTCATATCGACGTCCACGTCAGGCATATCCAACGTTGGATGTTGCTCGACAGGTTTCGGGAGTGGATGAACTCCATAGTGGAGTGGCGATAAATGATGACATTATCCCTTACACCGGAAGGGGCGTTGTTATCGGTATAGTAGATGGAGGTGTAAATCCGCAGCATATCACTTTTAATGATGCCCAAGGACAGTCTCGTATAAAGGATTATGTTTTTACACAAAGTGCTTTAGAGACAGAGGATTATACATTTGTGGCTGACCACTTTGATACAAGCCAAATGCTTTCTGCTCCTATAGATTACGAATGTGAAGGTCATGGTACACACACAGCTTCCATTGCTGCCGGGCAGTGTCCTCAAAATCTTTATTATGGAGTTGCACCGGATGCTGATTTGGTGTTGACAACAATGGGTGGAAAGCTATATGATGACGAAATAATTTACGGAATAGATGCAGCAATAGATTATGCCGAAAAAGTTAAGCGACCGTTGGTAGTCAGTTTGAGCCTCGGCTCTGTTTTGGGCCCTCATGATGGTACCGGCGAAATGACAGATTTCTTGGCTCAAAGACTATCTGACAATGGTCAGATAGTATGTTTTGCAGCCGGAAATGATGGCAATCCTTCAAACTCATTTATTTCATTGACAAAGAATTTTTCTAATGATAGCCAACCGTTATCAACATGTTTTGCAAGAGCAATGTATGGAACTCCGGCACAATCGGCATATATGCAAGTCTGGAGTGAGGATGAAAAAATGACAGAAATATGTTTGCATGTGATTGATCTTGACTCTCGTGAAATAGTATATACTTCAGAATATTTTAATACTCAGACACACCCTCAAATGGCTGAAACATTGATGTTATTAGATACCCAAATGCCTGAGAAATCATTGTTGCCTGAATTGGCTCACTATTTTGATGGTGTGGTGCTGATTGCCGGAGGTATATCAAATCAGAATGGAAAACATCTTATAGAGTTGCTTACAGAATTTGAAGGTATAGACGAATATTCCCAATATGTTCTTGGTTTTTCATTAAAGTCGGATGAGGGAGCAAACGTGTTGCTTGAAACGAATGCATCGACATGTTATTTTAGATCGTATGGTATTGAAGGCTTTGTTAATGGCAATCCTAATAATTCGATTTCCGATTATTGCTCATCTCCGTATGTCATTTCGGTCGGTTCATGGAATGCACGCAACTCTGTAGTCGATATTGAAGGCAACGAAAATTTTTTGAATGAGGATTATTTTGGCAATCATGGTGCAGTGGCAAATTATTCAAGCTATGGGCCATTGATCGGTAGTGACAAGACATTACCACATGTGTTGGCACCCGGCACAAATGTAGTGGCAGCAGTGGCATCAGGTGAAACGATATATTCTGATTTGCTGATTAATGAATCGGATGGCTATTATTGGGGAACCAAAACCGGCACATCGATGGCATGTCCGTTTGCAGCCGGAGTCATAGCTCTATGGCTTGAAGCCAAACCGGATTTGACTCGAGACCAAATAGTTGAAATTATAGAAAATTCATCTCTTGTAGATTCTGCAGTTGAAAGTGCCGGTAGCAAAGTGGGAGCCGGTAAAATTGATGCTTATAACGGATTGAAATATATTTATACTAGGCTTTCAGATGTAAAAAAAGTTGCGACTCAATTAAAAGCAATAGTGCGTCAGATTTCTAATTGTGAAATTGAGGTGGTGATGAATGTTGTTGATTCTGATGGTATAGCGAAATTATATAGCATTGATGGAATTGAATTAGCAAAGTCAGAATTCGATGGAAACATAGCGAGAGTGTCTCACAATTTGAATGTGGGAGTCTATCTGCTTACTGTAGAAGCTCAAAGCAAACTTTCGACTACACGGATATTAATAAAATAGGTGGTTTATAAAAGAATTAAAAATCAGATTATAGAGGCAATCATGTCGGAAAAGAATATTTTAAATATCACATCTCGTAGTGCTTTTAGAGAGTGGCTCATGCAGAATGCTAATAGCGAAACAGAATGTTGGGTGCCGGTTAAACGAGGAAGACCGATACATGATGATTGTTTGTGGTATCTTGATGCAGTGGAAGAAGCGCTATGTTTCGGTTGGATAGATAGTACTGCACGAACTATTAAGGGGGTTGCAATGCAACGCTTTTCGCCACGAAGGAAGAATAGTGCATGGACTGAATTGAACAAGCAACGAGTGAGACGTCTTGAAGCTTTAGGCTTGATGACAATGGCAGGCAGAAAAGTATTGCCACCGATGGGAGTGCGTAGTTTCAAAATTGATAGCGACATCGAAAAAGCTTTGAAAGAAGCAAAAGTGTGGACAAAATTTAAGAAATTCCCACCACTATATCAGCGAATACGCGCCTATAATATCTCTTTTGCCAAAACACGCTATCCTAAAGCATATCATCGCTCGCTATCGCATCTGATTGCAGAAACAGCCAAAGGCAAAATGTATGGGGAATGGAATGACTATGGTCGACTTCTTGACTAAATATACTCATAGTAATCTCTACCTAAAAGGAATTTAAATCATAGGTAAATGTGACTTATTCTATGAGTGAAATTGTCGAATGATGCTAAATTTGGTTAAATATGGATGAGGTTGTGGTCAAAAAGGAGGATAGGGTATTGTGTGTTGCATAATTTGTTGTAACTTTGCCATTTGAAAATTATAAATTGGGATTATAATGTCAATACTATATAATATGTTGCGTCGTAGTCTGATTCTTGTTACGATGCTTTTAATATGTTTCGTTTCTGTCTCGGCCGAACAATTCACGATTGTGATTGATGCAGGACATGGTGGTAAGGATGTCGGTGCTGTTGACAATCAAGTAAAAGAAAAGGATATAAATTTGGCTGTGGCGTTGGAGTTAGGAAGTTTGATAAAGAAGAAGTTAGACGATGTAAAAGTGGTCTATACTCGTGATAAAGATACTTATCTGACGCTCCAACAACGTGCTGAAAAAGCGAATAAAGCCAACGGAGATTTATTCATCTCTATTCACACTAATTCTGTGGCAATGAGTAATAAAAATCGTCGTACGGTTTGTGGAGCATCAACATATACATTAGGGCTTCATAAAGACGATGAGAATATGGAAGTGGCGCGACGCGAAAATGCAGTAATGACTTTAGAGAAAGATTTCCAGACTACATATCAGGGATTTAATCCAAATTCAGATGAGTCGTATATCATTTTTGAACTCTCTCAAAAGAAAAATATGTCGCAAAGTATCAAACTTGCCAACGATATTCAAAAGCAATTGGCAAGCGTAGCAAATCGTCAGGATAGAGGAGTGCATCAAGCCGGATTTTGGGTACTATGGGCTACGTCAATGCCGGCAGTACTTGTGGAGTTAGATTTTATATGTAACCCAATATCTGCCAAATATTTAGCATCTGAGAATGGACAGAAACAATTGGCAAAAGGTATCTTTAATGCTATAAAAAATTATTACGGCAACATTAAGGCTCATAGTGCTAAAATTGCTCAGGAAGAAGATGATAATGTATTGGAAGAAGACAATGTGTCAGATTTTTCGGCGCAAGTAGTCATCGGCTCAAACGACCACGATAGCATCAAACGTAAGAAAGCTCCGGAACAATCAAAATCTGCAACTCAAGCATCAAACACAAATGGGAAACGTCGCCGTCGTTCGATGGAGTCAAAGCAAGCATCCGAGCAACAAACCTATGATGTGGCTGTAATCAAGGAATGTAGGCAACCATATTATCAAATCAATGAAGGTGATGAAATTACTATAGATGATGTTGAGGTAGAAAAAGAACCAGACAATGATAATACATTGGCTATAAAAAAAGGAAATAACAATACAAGTAAGAAATTTAAATCAAGCGTAGAAAAGAAAGTTGATGTAAAGGAAACACTTGTAGCATCAAATAATAGCAAACAAGTTAAGTCAGTTTCCGTAGAGAAGTATAAAAAAGAAGATTTGACAAAACAGAGAGAGACGAAAGTCTCTAAAACCTCCAAAACAGAATTGTCAAATAAAGATTCAAGGCGTTCGTCAAAGACTAAACTTAATAAAAGAACGACTGTCTATAAAATTCACATATTGACATCGGATGAACAGTTAAGAGCAGGAGATGAACGTTTCTGCGGATTGAAACCTATAAAATGTAAACTCAAAGATGGAAAATACCTTTATACATATGGCGAAAGTGAGAATGAAAAAGAGATGGAAAATCTTCTTAAAACAGTGGTAGCAAAAATTCCGGATGCGTATGTAATGAAGGATTCAAAAGTTGTAAAATAAAAAATATAAAAATAGAATGAAAAAGATTGTAACAAAAGAATTTATTATTGGGATATGCGTATTGGTCGCATTAGTAGTTCTATTCTTTGGAATTGATTTTTTGAGAGGAATAAACTTGTTTCAACCAACAAACTTTTATCACGCGTCGTATAGTAACGTTGCAGGCTTGGAGATCGCAGCTCCTGTCACAATAGATGGCTATAAAGTGGGGCAGGTGAGAGAAATAAATTTTGATTTTAATAGTCCTGGTGAAATAGATGTAGTGCTTGCATTGGATGAAAAATTATCATTGCCTATAGATTCTCGTGCTGTCATCGAATCCGGTTTGATGAATGGAGCGTCGATAAGAATAATAATGGGTAAAGCTTCTGAGAAAATACCTATAGGAGGAAATGTGCAGACAGCAGTGGTCCCTGATTTGATGTCGGCTTTGTCAGGAGGATTAATGCCGGCTGTAGAAAATATTTTGCCTAAGGTTGATTCGTTGTTGTATAATCTGAATCTATTGGTGTCAGATCCTGCATTATTGACTTCAATTCAGCGCCTTGATGCAATCACTTCAAATGTTGAATTGGCTACGGTGGGATTAAATCATACAATGAACAACCAATTGCCAACAGTAATGAATAATGCAGGAAAAATCACAACAAATCTTGATACTGTGGTGCTAAATCTTGCAGTGCTTTCAGCTCAGTTAAAGGCTATTCCGTTGCAATCGACAATGGCTAATGTTGACGCAACAACATCTAATCTTGTGAAATTTTCTGATCAGCTAAACGATCAAAATTCGACTCTAGGTCTTCTTATGAATGATCCTGAATTGTATAACAAATTAAATCGTGTGGCAGCAGATGTGGATTCGTTAATAGTAGATATTAAGCGCAATCCAAAACGCTATATTTCGATTAAGTTATTATAATTATAATTATATAGTCTGCTGTATTCGGTATAATGGATACAGCAGATTTTATAATCAACTTTATTGTTTAGAATCATTCTAAATAATAAAATGTTTTGAGTTAAGAACAAACGGCGTAATATCTCGATTATAGACTGAAACAATAGATGAGTATAATTTGGAATTTGAGGGTAATATTCTGATATATAAGTGCTTATAGATAAGTAAGAGCTGAATGGAAATATATGAGATTAAAGAATTATGCAACTACTTGATTTTCAGGTATGTTAGATTATAATTAAAAAATACAAATAAATTAGTACTTTTTTTTTTGAAAAGTTTGTGCGAAATTTGTAGTCCTTTTCGGAAATATTTAAATGAATTATGGCAACACATGACGAACTATGGCAAAAATGCCTTGAAATAATAAAGGCTAATATTACAGAAAACCAGTTTGAAACTTGGTTTATGCCGGCAGTATGTCGTGGCTTTGACAATGGCACAGTGCTTTTGTCGTTGCCATCAGATTATTTCCGTGAGCAATATGAAGGTCGCTTCTTCAAAATTCTTTCTCTCGCTATGAAGAGGGTTTTTGGACAAGGAGTTAAACTTCAATATACTTTAAATGTTGCTAAAAACGACCCTAATTCATCAATAATAATCGATAGCTCGGAGAAGAGTTCAATAGTCGAATATGATGATATCGATTCTCAGTTAAACCCAATATATAACTTTAATAATTATTGTGTAGGCAACAGTAATAAATTAGCACATACAATAGCAGAATATATTGGAAACAATCCGAATAAAGTCGATTTCAATCCGTTGTTTATACATGGCTCTACGGGAGTCGGTAAAACACATCTCATTCAAGCAATCGGAATCCGAGTAAAAGAAATAAAACCTTCTGCAAGGGTCCTTTATATCACTGCACGTTTGTTTGAAAATCAGTATGGTGTAGCTGTGCATGATAAAAAGGTGACTGATTTTATCAATTTTTATCAAAGTATCGATGTCTTGTTGATTGATGATATTCAGGAGATTGCGGGTAAGAGTGGTACGCAAAAAGCATTGTTCCCAATCTTCAACCACTTGCACCATAAAGGAAAACTAATCATTATGACAAGTGACCGTCCACCGATTGAGTTAGATGGTATTATGGAAAGATTGATTAGCCGTTTTGGTTGGGGGGTTACAGAAGAATTGCCAAAGCCTGATTTGGAATTGCGTAAGCAGATACTACATCACAAGTCGGCAAAAAATGGATTGTCATTGCCTGATGATGTAATAGATATGATTGCCGAGCATGCAACTGATTCAGTGCGTGAACTTGAAGGTATTGTTATGTCGTTGATAACTCGTGCGACAATTCTAAATCTTCCGGTAACTGCTGAATTGGCAAAAGTTGTCATGAAAAGCACAATCAAAGTCAATAAGAAAAAAATAAACTTTGATATGATTGTTGAGACAACTGCTGCTGCTTTCAATTTCGATCCGGATGTGATTTTTACAAAAAACAGAATGCGTAATATAGCTGATGCCCGACAAGTCATAATGTATCTTGCCAATAAATACACTGACTTATCATCTACAATGATAGGTGCAAAATTGGGTAGAACGCATGCTACAGTGCTTTATGGTATTAAGACGGTTGAAAATAGAATGGGTATTGAAAAATCATTCTGCGAAACTGTTGAACAGATTGAAACACAGCTTAATAAATACAAATAATAAGCATTCGGTATAGTCCTAAAAATTATTAAAGAATTTAATACAAAATTATTTAAAGTTTATAGCCTTACTATTTTCGTATTAATATTGCGTTTTGATTGATATAGTACGTAAGATTCACAAACGATAACTACATGTTATGTGATTCCCCTTAATCAGTGCCATTATATGAAATGCTATTATTTTAATTGAGTCTTTTTGTTGAATAATCACACTAAATGACCAAAATTATATATTGCCCATATAAGCAAATAGTTGTAATTTTGTGATCGTAATTTTAACATAATAAATAGTACAAAATGAAAAATTTTAAAATTGTAATTTTAACACTCTGTGCAGTGTTGAGTTTATCATCATGTAGTGATGACGATCCAGAACAACCAGTATTAGGTAAAAACCTATGGGGAGAAGTATTGAGAGGCGACAATATGCAACTTCAATTCTATCCGGATCATTTTGCATTTTATTGGGAATATACATTTGATGCAGAAGCTAATCCTGAAATAGGACTAATTATTGAAGGCGAATTTCCTAATGCACGTTTTTTGAGTTATAATGTCTATGATGATGAAGCACAAACAAGTTATTGTGAAAAAGGATATAGTTTAACAGATGTTGAAATTGAAGCGGACAATGGTTATATCAACACATTCCGTCAGGAAACAACTGAAAGAAATCAAAAATACACTATATATGTACTTCCTACTGATGCGCCAGACACATATGTAAGCGATAAGGCAAATATATGCTGGTTTGATGCAGATGTAAAGAAGGTGTGTACGATGCTTCGCTACTACATTCCAGAAGGTGGTATAAATGGAGGAGTAGAGATGCCAAGAATCAAAGCAATTAATCTTACAACAGGTAAAGAATTAGATGCTCCTGCCAGAATAATGAGTGGTATTCGTGGAGAAATGGAACTACCTGGAGCAGCATTTACATCAACAGATAATGCTCTTTTCTTCCGTGCACCTTTCTCTTATGCATACCCTAATGGACCATCAGAATATTGCTATAGCCGTAATATTTTGGAAGAAAATAAAGTGATCGTATTTAACTTTAAAGCTCCAACATATCCTAAAACCGTATCTGAATTTGCAACTGCTGATATGCGTTATTGGTCTGTATGTGTAGGTAATGCAGAAACATATACTCCACTTGCAATCAGTGATTATCAAACTAAAATAGATGTAAATGGATTTGCTAACTATATTTTAGCTGATAAAAATGCTGAAAACTATGCTGAAGTTAAAAAAATAGCCAATGAAAAAGGATATAATATCCTTGAGTGGGACGGAAAAGCTTGGGGTGAAGGTGTGATGATTCTTTATCGTAATATGCTATTTGATGAAAATTATCCTCACTCAATGCGTTTGTTAGATCCAGTAGGTCCTAACGTAAATGTAATGGAAGATCCTGCTAAATATATTGCAGTGATGAAACTTGGTCCATGGGGAGCAACAGGAAGAAAAATCACAACTGATGAATTTATCAGTTGCGAAGGCAATGTCGTTCTTCGTCAACAATAATAATTAAATTTCATAATAAACGATGAAATACGTGTCAGTCCATGCAATTTTACTGATGCTATTGTGTCTGTCAAGTTGCATTAAGGATGAAAAACCAAATATAGAAGTTGATATTTTAGAGGTGCTCTCCACTCAGGAGGGCATCTTAAATGTAGTATATACATCAACAAATATTGATGTATATGTAGATGCTTCAGTAGTGGACCCGTCTAATATTATATTGTCGTATATTATTTCAGAAGGTGCAACCATTATCCCCAATCCTGCTGATGTACATGATTATTCAACACCTCGTACATTTACCGTAACAAGTGAAGATGGCGAATGGGAGAAAAGTTATCAAGTACGAATATTTTTTAAGGATTTACCAACATATTTTAGTTTTGATAATTGGTATTGTCCGGATAATGAAAAATATATGTTGCCGTATGATTTGGATTCGGATTCGCAAGAACCTCTTTATCTTTGGTCATGTGGTAATGAACCATATTCATTTTTGGTTGGAAAACACGATGATTATACTGCATTCCCAACTCAACCAACCATAGATGTTGCAAGTGGAAAGAATGCTGCAAAATTGATAACGAAACTTACGGGAGATTATTACAAACCAATAGCAGCCGGCAATTTATTTATTGGACAATTTGATGGTACAAAGTTTGATCCGCTTGAGTCAACCCAATTTGGTTTACCCTTTATGAAAAAGCCTCTTCGACTAACAGGCAAATATAAATATCGATCTGGAGGGGTCACATTCCATACTAAAGTAGAGGATCGTTGTCGCATACAAGCAATCTTGTATAAAACTGATTCAGAAGTAACACACTTGAATGGTTATACTATCAAGAATAGCCCTAATATTGTAGCACGAGCAGAAATGACTGATGGTGGTTATGATACGCCGGGAGAAGGATATATAGATTTTGATTTAGAATTTATATACACAGAAGAGATTGATAAAAAACTATTAAGAACCGGTGGATATAATCTATCTATTATCTTTTCAGCAAGTAGAAACGGAGACATATATGATGGTGCTCCCGGAAGTGTATTATTAATTGATGATGTTAATATCGTTTGTGAATCAGATATTTAAAATTATATAGAGATGAAAAATATTTCAATCTTAATAATTATTGTGTTGGTATCCTGCATATATTCAAAAGCAGAGAATACGACACTACCTTTATTAAAGAAATTTGAATATAATGTAGCAGCCGGATTTAATTTAGGAGCTACATCTCCTATGGGATTACCATCAGATGTTAGAGCTATTAATAGTTATAAACCTACTGCAAATTTGGCTATTGCAGGATATGCAACAATGAATCTAAATCATTCATGGGGTATACGTGCAGGAATCAGATTTGAATATAAAGGTATGGAAACAGGTATTACAGTTAAAAATTGGCCTATGACAGTAAACATTCAATCTGGAGACGTATTGGGAATGAAACGAGGATATTTTACGGGAGATATTAAAAATAAGACACGAATGGGTTATCTGACAATCCCTTTATCTGCAATATATCGTGTTAACAAAAAATGGGAGCTACATGCTGGATGGTATTTTGCCTATGCGATAGATAGAAATTTCACAGGAAAGGTGATTGAAGGTCAAATCAGGGAAACTCCATTACACCCGGTCATAAGTATAACAAAAGCAGATTATAACTATTCTGAAGATTTACAAAAATTTGATACTGGTGCCGAAATTGGAGCTTCTTTTAAAGTGTATCGTAATTTAGCAATAGACGCTAATCTAACATGGGGTATTATAAGTGTGCTTAATCCCGACAAACGTCAAATAGATATGAATAACTATAATGTCTATCTTAATATTGGTGTTAGTTATACATTGTAAGATAGCATGTTTTTATCATGGTTTATGGCATCACAAAGTGATAAACATTTAAAGACTTAGTTTTTTAGTGTGAATAAACAAAAGAATTATTGGTGTCCGATAAATGTTTCTGAGAAATAAAATTAGGACTGAATCCTGCAAATGGAATCAGTCCTTTTTAGTTATTTTGCTTATAAAATAAAAATAAATAATCGTGAGTAAAAGAGCCGATGTCGTAACAGCCCAAATGAATGGATAGATTGCAAATTATCGGATATTTACAGTAGTGCTATGAATCTGTGGAAATCTCATGTTTAGATAATCTAAAATCAGATTATTTGTCTAAATCATATAAAAGTTTGTCAATTATAATCGGGAGATCGATTGCTTTAACACCTAATCTGATAAGCTGTTCAGAGTCTTCTAAAAATGATTTGTGAAATTCTTTTTTAGAAGAATTCTTAATGCTATCAGCATATAATGATAGTGCTAAGGATAAATTTTTTGAAGCCAACTCTAAGTGTCCAAAATTCATATAATCTTGTGCATTTGGATTATTGGAAATTACTTTATTATAATACTTCCTGCTTTGTTCGTAATTGCCTAATTCAAATTCACACCATGCGATAGGGCGAAGCGCACGATTGCTTTTTTCGTCAAGATATTCCACTTTATAGTAACATTTTAATGCTTCATTTATGTGACCGGATTGAAGAAGACAATGACCGAGATTCATAACTAAATTTAGGTTTGAAGCATCTTTTTCAAGTGCTTTTTTGTAGTAAGTGGCAGCTTGGTCATATTGCATAAGATTTTTGTGACATAAAGCGATTTTCTTAATAAGCCATGAATTGTCAGGGTTTAAGATTTCTGCTTTTTTATAGTACTCTAAAGCTTTGTTGTATGCTTTTTCTGATTGATGGCAGAATCCAATCTTTTGCAATATTAAGTCGTCACAATTTCCACTTTTCTCAATTATTACAAATAGTGCGCAAGCATCGTTGTAATATCCTCGATTAAAGTAAAATTCTCCGATTAATCTCAAATTTTCGTCATTTGCAAGACCATTGCCAATCACTGGTAGATAAATAAAATTAATAGGTGATTTAAATGGGTCGATAAACTCAGAACGGCGATTAAATAGTTTGAAGAAACGATATAGGTCTTTTATATATTTTGATGCTTCTGTTTTGTAGTCTGAAGTAAGACTATGCTCTAAACTATTTTGATTATGTTGCTTGATTTGCTCAAATTGAGCATCCATTTGTTGTATCATCATTGAGCGTTGTGAGTGAGGCATTTGTGCTACTGATATGGCAAACGAATATTTGTCGGAGTCACACATTATCGAATCTCCACAAATCAGACTCATCAGATTTTCATTACTTATTTCACTTAATGCAACCAATTCGCTATGCGATGTGCTAAATGGAAGAAACCAATTGCTGACTTTATGAAAGAATGGGAAATTCTTAAGATTTGAAAATGCTATCATAAAAACATCACCACCTTCCATTTGTAATTCGCTCAGTTCTTTTAATTTATTGCCGAGTCCACTTTTATCAAGCAATTCAGCCCATTCGGGATTTTCATCCATGTTATTAATATCAAGCTCAAGTTCAGTGTCGGAATCTGAATTTTTAAAGCGTTTCATGATTTCAGGCTGAAGCTTCATTATCTCAGGAATGACCTCATCTTTCATTTTTTTACTGATTCGGTCAGTGTCGCGTGTGCGTATAAAATCAAAAATAATGCTTTTGACATCTGACAAAAAATCATTCTTGTCTGTCAAAGATTCTAAAATATTTCTTAATGAAGGGTCTTTATATGCTTGTTCTCGATAGTGATGCATAGTAAGGATAGCACACACTAATGCCCTTATTCCTATTTTTTTATCGTTTGTAGAGTGATAGATATTTAATAATAATTCAATTTTTCTACTATCATAATACTGTAGAGTACCTAATAAAATTGCAGAAATTATTTGACATTTTAATTCGTAAGTGGAGCTATCGGAATTTAAGGAGTCAGATATAGTTTGATAATCTTTATCCGATAAATGTTGAATTAACCAAATCGCAATGAAAATATCGGATAATAATTTTTCTTTGTCTTTTAAAATGCTGTTATCAATCATTCTAACTTCAGAAGATAGTCCTATTTTTTCATTGATTACAGAATAATTAAGAATTAAATTTTTGATGTCGTGTGGTTGCTGTATGTGTTTGTGTAAGTGATTGAGATATAACGTGTTGTTTGCAAATTGACATAATAAATTCCTTTCGATTTCATCTGTGATAACAGACATTCTAGAAATCATGTCTGAATATAGTTTGTCTTTATATGGGTCGTCAATTCCTTCTACCATATAATGAATCATATATCGGTATGTCTCTTCCATGCGTCTGAGTTCATCAGAAATTTTCCACTGTTCGGCTTTGCCATTAAGCTCGTTCATTAAGAAAAAAGCCTCTTTAACCCGATGTTCGTTAAGTAATGACTTAACTTGGCTAATCGATTTATGTATTTCTAATTTATTCATATTTTAAATAAATATGGTGGTTTTTATTCAATGTGATAATTAATAACAACCAATACTAAATTTATGTAGTAACAACAAACATCGCGCCAATTTTTTATTTGAGACTATTGATGAAATTCAGTAGAAATGAGGGACTTAAAATCCTGTGCTAATTGAAGAGTGAAAGTTTTGTTCTATTTTACCTGAAATATGCATGTGTATTATTATACATAGAGAGGCAGACTTATAATTTGACAGTCGTTATGAACTGTGTTTGTCTAATTAAATTCATCTGAAAGATTAATTAGAGTGGAAGAAAATTTTCTGCTTTAATAGAATTTTATAAAAAATACAATAAGAGAGTTGATTTTGGTTGTAAAAGTCGCAGATTTTTATTAATTTTGCGACTTAATTGTAACGTGTTAACAAATGGATGTAATTTGTTGACTATTAGATAATTTATAAGATTTAAATATGAAAACAAATGTAGCTGTGTTCTTCGGTGGAAGATCAGTCGAACATGAAATTTCTGTGATTTCAGCTTTGCAGGCGATACATGCCTTTAATGTTGAACGATATAACATAGTGCCAATTTATATATCTAAACAAGGTAGATGGTACACAGGTAATGATCTTCTTGATATTCGTAATTATAAGGATATGAAGGGGTTGACAAATAAATGCACAGAAGTGTTTATGCGTCCTGAATATGGCGATTATAATTTATATAAGGCCGAGACATCAATGTTTTCTAAGCGTAATACAATTATAGAGGAGCTTCATGTTGCAATTCCTGTGCTACATGGTACAAATGGAGAAGATGGAATATTTGAAGGATTGCTTGAAACAATAGGTATTCCGTTTGCAGGATGTAATACATTGTCAAGTGCAAACGGTATGGATAAAATCACAATGAAAATGATTCTAAAGGAATGTAATATTCCGGTTGTTGACTATGTGTGGTTTACGGATCGCCAATGGTTTAATGAACGCGAACAATTGATCGCTAAAATTGAAGAAAAGATAGGTTATCCGGTGATTGTCAAACCTGCAAACTTAGGCTCAAGCGTTGGCATTGGTAAAGCTTCAAATCGAGAAGAATTGATTGAGAAAGTGAATCATGCAGAGAAATTCTCGCAACGTATCATCGTTGAAGATATGATTGAGCAACTTCAAGAAATCAATTGCTCTGTGCTCGGAGATGCAGATGAACACGAATCAAGTGTTTGTGAAGAGCCAATTAAGACAGGAGATTTCTTGTCGTATGAAGATAAATATATGGGAGGAAGTAAGTCTGCAAAAGGAATGCAAGCAAGCGAAAAGCGTATTCCGGCCGATTTGCCTGTTGAGATAAGCGAAAAGATACGTCACATGGCTGGCGAGACTTTCAGAGTTTTATCATGTCATGGAGTCAGTAGAATAGATGTAATGATTGATAGAAAAGACAATTCTATTTACGTCAATGAAATTAATACAATTCCGGGTTCATTGTCATTCTATTTGTGGGAGGCAACCGGCATCAGTTTTGAGAAATTGATGGATAGATTGGTTGAATTGGCATTTAAACGTAAAAGATTGACAGATCAAAAGACATTTACCTACGACCAAAACATCTTCTCACTCGGTGGAGGCGTGAAGGGAGCAAAAGGAGCTAAAGGCTCAAAATTTTAATCATAAATATTAACAAATACAACAAATATAAAATAAGTATATAAGTATATGAAGAAGTTCACAGAATATAGCAAACAGCTTAACCTTTCCGACATCAACAAAGAGATGTTGGCAAAGTGGGATGAGAATCATCTTTTCGAAGCGAGTATGACAGAACGTGAGGGTTGTCCTTCATTTGTGTTCTACGAAGGTCCACCGTCAGCAAATGGTATGCCGGGTATTCACCACGTTATGGCTCGTACTATCAAAGATATATTCTGTCGTTATAAGACAATGCAGGGCTTTCATGTGAAGCGTAAAGCAGGTTGGGATACTCACGGTCTCCCGGTTGAATTAGGTGTTGAAAAGACTCTCGGTATCACTAAGGAAGATATCGGTAAGAAGATTTCTGTTGATGAATATAATGCTGCTTGTCGTCGTGAGGTGATGAAATACACTAAAGAATGGACTGACCTTACTCATCAAATGGGTTATTGGGTGGACCTCAGTGATCCATACATTACATACGACAATCGCTATATTGAGACTGTGTGGTGGCTTCTTAAGGAACTTTATAAAAAGGGTTATCTTTACAAGGGTTACACTATCCAACCATATTCACCGGGTGCAGGTACAGGACTAAGTTCTCATGAACTTAATCAGCCTGGATGCTATCGCGATGTGAAAGATACTACAGTAACTGCATTGTTCAAGATTAAGAATCCTCGTGAGGAAATGACACAGTGGGGTACGCCTTATTTCATCGCATGGACAACAACTCCTTGGACATTGCCATCTAACACTGCGCTTTGCGTCGGCCCAAAGATTAACTACGTTTGCGTTCAGACATATAATCCATATAATGGCGAAAAGATTTCAGTAGTATTGGCTGAATCTCGCATGTCGGCTTACTTCAAAGCTGATGGTGCGAAGATTGCACTCGAAGACTACAACCCCGGCGATAAGGTAGTGCCTTACAAGGTGGTGGGCAAATATACAGGCGAAGAGCTCGTTGGCATGCGATATACGCAACTTATGCCGTGGGTTAAACCATTGGAAAAAGTTGATGACTTGGCAGCTGATTTTGTGAAGAAAGTTGCAGAAGAGCATCCTGAACGTTGCTTTACAGTAGGCACAGATCGCTTTGTGGAATTAGAAGCAGAAGGCTTCCGAGTAATTCCGGGTGACTATGTGACAACAGATGATGGTACAGGTATAGTACATATTGCTCCAACTTTCGGTGCTGATGATGCCAAGGTGGCAAAGGCAGCAGGAATCCCTTCATTGTTTATGATTAACAAGAAAGGAGAAACACGTCCGATGGTTGACCTTGTTGGTAAGTACTATACAATTGATGAGTGTGCTCCTGAATTTGTGGCTGCATGTGTAAATGAAGAGAACTATGCTCATCATGCAGGAGATTTTGTTAAAAATGCGTATTCTCCTAAATATAATGTAGGTGGTAAGTATGATGCAGAAGCTGCTGAAAAGGATGAAGACTTGAATATCGTCATCTGTATGGAAATGAAGCAAGCAGGCGAAGCATTCAAAATTGAAAAACATGTCCACAATTATCCACATTGTTGGCGTACTGACAAACCGGTGCTTTACTATCCATTAGATAGCTGGTTTGTTCGTACCACTGCGGCTCGTGATCGCATGATCGAACTCAATAACACTATCAAATGGAAACCTGCTGCCACAGGTACAGGTCGCTTCGGAAAGTGGCTCGAAAACCTTCAGGATTGGAATCTATCTCGTAGTCGTTATTGGGGTATTCCATTGCCTATCTGGCGTACAGAAGACGGTAAGGAAGAGAAGTGTATCGGCTCATACGAAGAACTTTGTGCAGCTATCGACGAATCTGTAAAGGCTGGCTTCATGAGCGAAAACATCTTTACTGCTAAAGGCTTTGAGCCGGGTGTAATGACAAAGGAAAACTATGACAAAATTGATATTCACCGTCCATACGTTGACGATGTAATTTTGGTGTCAGCAAGCGGCAAGCCTATGAAACGTGAACTTGACCTAATCGATGTGTGGTTTGACTCAGGTGCAATGCCATACGCTCAAATTCACTATCCGTTTGAAAATAAAGATGTTTTTGATAATAGAGAAGTATATCCTTCTGATTTTATTGCAGAAGGTGTTGACCAAACACGTGGATGGTTTTATACACTTCACGCAATAGGTACAATGGTATTTGACAATGTAGCATTCAAGGCTGTAATTTCTAATGGTCTTGTGCTTGATAAGAATGGTAATAAGATGTCAAAGCGTTTGGGCAATGCTATCAATCCATTCTCAAATATCGAACAGTTTGGTAGCGACCCTGTGCGTTGGTATATGATTGAGAACTCTCAGCCATGGGATAATTTGAAATATGATGAAGATGGCGTGGCAGAAGTGAGCCGTAAGCTTTTCTCTACATTATATAATACATACAAATTCTTTGCTCTATATGCAAATGTTGATGGATTTACTGCGACAGAGTCGGAAGTGGAATTTGCTAAACGTCCGGAAATCGATCGTTGGATTCTTTCTTTATTGAATACATTGGTTAAAGAGGTAGAAGAATCATTGAATGATTACGAACCAACTCGTGCAGCTCGTGCAATTTCAGAATTTGTCAATGACAATTTGTCTAATTGGTATGTTCGACTTAATCGTAAGCGTTTCTGGGCAGGTGATATGAATGAAGATAAACTGTCTGCATATCAAACACTTTATGTCTGCTTGAAGACAATCGCACAGTTGATGGCTCCAATCGCACCATTCTATGCTGATAAACTATATTCAGATTTGATGCAACCGGTTACAGGCGCAGAATATACAACGGTTCACCTTTCTCGTTATCCGAAAGCAGAGGATTATAAAGTGAACAATCAACTTGAAGCTCAAATGCAATTGGCTCAAGATATTACATCCAACGTGTTGGCTCTTCGCCGTAAGGTAAATATTAAAGTGCGACAACCACTTCAAACTCTCCTTGTACCTGTAGTAGATGCAAATCAGAGAGCAATGGTTGAAGCTATGAGAGATCTTATCGCAATTGAAGTGAACGTTAAGGATATTAAAATTGTTGATAATGAAGAAAGTGGTCTTATTAAACGTGTAAAAGCCGACTTTAAGAAACTTGGTCCACGTTATGGTAAGATTATGAAACAATTAGGAAAAGCAATCCAAGAAATGGATCAAAAGCAAATCTCTAAATTAGAACGTAACGGAAGCTACACATTTACAGAATTGCCTGAAGCTCCAATAGTAACTACAGAAGATGTAGAAATTATTCCGGAGGATGTACCTGGATGGCTTGTTGCAAATGATGGAAATATCACAGTTGCTCTTGACGTTACCGTTACAGAAGAATTGCGTAATGAAGGTATGGCTCGCGAGTTGGTAAATAGAATCCAAAACATCAGAAAGAGCAGTGATTTTGAGATAACAGATAAGGTCGTTGTTAATATCACTCATCACGAGCAGACTGATGCTACTATTAATGCTTTTGGACAGTATATTTCAACTCAAGTCCTTGCTAATGAAATCAATATCGTAGATTCTATTGACGATGTAAATGCAGTAGATCTCGACATTGATGGAATTATGGTTAAAATCCTTGTGATTAAAAGTTAAAGAACAATTTTAAACTGTACCAATATGAATGATAAGAAAAGATATTCTGATGAGGAATTGCAAGAATTTAAGGAATTAATACTTGCTAAGCTTGATAAGGCAAATAAAGAATATGAATTATTGATGTCTAATGTATTGAATGATGATAGTAATGATGTCAGCGACACTTCTCGTTCGTTTAATGTACTTGAAGAAGGAAATAGCACATTATTAAAGTCTGAGTCAGAGCATTTGGCTAAACGTCAATTAGATTTCATTAAGAAGTTGCAAGCTGCATTGGTGAGAATAGAGAATAAGACTTATGGAATATGTCGTAAAACAGGAGAACTTATTCCTAAGGATCGCTTACGTGCTGTGCCTCATGCAACCCTTTCTATTGGTGCAAAACAAAAGTAAGTAAATTTCTCTGATGAAGATAAATAGAGGATGTCTGATTGCGATGATTATAATTTTAGTAATCATCGCAGATCAGGCTTTTAAAATATGGGTTAAAACGAACTTTTATATGGGTGAAGACTATGAGATAACTTCATGGTTTCACTTGAAGTTTATAGAAAACAATGGAATGGCTTTCGGTCTTGAACTATGGAATAAGATAGTTCTTACGATTGGAAGAATTATTGCCGTTGGATTTTTTATATATTTTTTATTGAAAATTCGTGCAAAAGAATCACTGCGAACAGGATTCATTGTTGCTATGTCGTTGATAACAGCCGGGGCAGCAGGTAATATTTTCGATTGTGTTTTCTATGGACAGCTGTTTAATAACCCTTACCCGCCTGAATTAGCTCAGATGTTGCCCCCGGATGGAGGTTATGCCGGATGGTTTGAGGGACGTGTGGTCGATATGCTGTATTTCCCTTTCTTTTCATTCTATTGGCCTGATTGGATGCCTATTGTTGGCGGTCAACATTTTGAGTTCTTTCAATACATTTTTAATATTGCCGATTCTGCTATTTGTGTAGGTGTATTTTTTTTGTTGTTTTTCTATTCGAAAGACGTCAATATTGCTTTGCAGTCATTAAAAAAAGAAGATAGAGTAGATAGTGCAAATTAAGGTATGAGAAAATTACTTTGGTTAATATTATTTATTCAAGTAGTCGTAATTGGATGTGATAAACGTCCTGATATGATTCTTAGTGAACGAGAAATGACTGCGTTGCTTGTTGATATTCACCGAAGTGAAGCATATCTTACAGCCGGATCGGCTATCTTCTTATCAGATTCGGCGAAGAAGGTGTTGCGCCAGTCGATACTTAAGAAACATGGAGTTACACAGGCTGAATTTGATTCTTCATTAAACTGGTATGGTCGTAATATTGACGAATACGTAAAGCTATATGCAAATGTCGAAAAGCAATTAGATATAAAATTAAAGTCGGCATATAAAAGAGCAGAAACATCCGGGGAAATAGCATCGAATGATTTAGACGATTCACAAAATTTGTGGCATGGAACTCCGATAAGTAGAATATCAAAGAATGAAGATTTGCATTTAATATCGTTTCAATTACGTCCAAATGAAGACAATATTACATCAGGCGATAGATTTAATTGGCAGTTTCGAAAAGCAAACGATAGAACAGAAGTCAGTATGTTTATGGCAGTCGATTATGAAAATGGGACAACATCCTATATTACAAGATCATTTGCTCAGAATACTCCTAACTGCAAAATGACATTGCAGACGGATTCTACTATGGATATTAAGCGTATCTATGGTTATGCAAGATTTTATCCGGATAAAGGAGAAGTCATTTTTATTGATAGCATAAGAATAGAGAAATTGCCATTGACGTCGTCTAATTATTCGCAAATTTTTAATCAACGCTCATTTAATCCTAATTATAAGAAGAAAGAAGCAGAAGAAGTGTTAAATGATTCGATTGGAGGCAGAGGTATAGAGTCAAATGAAATCAAGCAGAAAAGTCAAAATAATATGCCTCGACCGGAAAGTTTGGATCCGGCAGCATCATTAAGAATGAAAATACAATGAGAATAGAGCGATATATGAGTCGATGTGTTCTTGAGAATTGTGAAGAAAACATAGTAGAACATGCTCTTTCGATAGTCGAATTGACTATTATAAATGATATCATAAAATCATATAAAATATATCCTTTCGAGCGAGAGTCTGAAAGTGTGGAGTATAGCGACAATACTTTGATGGTAAAGACAAGTGGAGGGATAATCTCATTCCACGAGATATTTTAATGCTCCGTTGTTGTCAACGGAATGAATTGGGACATTTAGTCTTTGTGCTTCACGCACAAGAGATTGCTCTTTGGAATTGAAAATTTCAGGCATTAGTACGATGAGTTTTGCATCGTAGTGGCGAAGTAGGTGAGTAATACTGCCTCGATAGCCTTTACATAGCACCACATAATCGCAATTATAATGGTAATTTATTGATGTATTGGTTTCGTTTTTCGATTTTTGTCGGTCTCGTTTTCTCTCAGACTTGCTTATAGAGTTTTCATCAATACACACAATTTGCTTATCGTAGATTTTATAAACAATCGTTGTGTCATGTGGTATTTTAATAAGTGAGTCGCATCCGTTTTCGTAAATGCGAATGAGATTTGAATCCCATCGATCTTGTACGATAAAACCATCTCGGGGTTTATCGGTAGGCATTATTATAGCAGAAAGAATTGTCAGACAAATTATTGAAGATAGGTTGATGAGGTTGTGTCGATTGCGATTGGATAGCCATATAGCAAAGAATGTTATCGATATGAAGTATAGAATTATTGTAATAGGAGATACCCAAATATTTTCAATTATAGCACCATCAAAAGCGAGAAATTCAGAGAGTGAAATAAGCCATGTGTAGAGTGTGTCGATAATGAGTATCAGAAAATCAAGATTCATACCGAGCGATGATAATATTAAATGAATAATTGTAATTGATATGTAGAATGGCAGTAGGGGCACAACAATTGCGTTGGCGGGAATAAACATTAAAGGGAAGATGTGGAAATAGTAGGCGACTACTATCCAGCTGCCACCGACAGCTATCAGGCTGATAACGAAAGTTGAAAAGATGCGATACAACCGGGGATGTTTATAGCGGTCAATAAAGTTAAGTTTTTCAGAAAATAGAATAATAGAGGTTACTGTCAGCGCACTCAGTTGCAGCCCGACATCATATAGGGCAGATGGATTGGCTATTAATATCAATGTAATTGCGCCAAGTAGTGCGTTTATGCTATCGTTTTGTCGTTCCAATATTTTAGCAGAGAGATAGAATGTCGCCATAATCGATGCTCTGACTACAGATGCCGACATTCCGGTGATGAATGCGAATATCCAAAGAAAAACGATAGTGATGAGATAAATTATTTTGCGATGGATGAAAAATCCAAGAGGAAAGAGGATAGAACTGATGAGTACGATTATGATTCCGACGTGCAATCCACTCAGCGCAAGAATGTGAGCAATGCCGGCATTACTGAATATTTGGCGCGTTTCATCAGGCATATAGCTTTTATCGCCAAGTAGCATTGTAATGACAAATTCTTGCGTATTCTTTTGCAGATGCGATTTTTCAACAATTTCGATAAGACGATCTCGTATTGTAATAGAAAGGGTTCTCCAATTGCTTTGATGATCGTATCTGTGCAGTTCTGAGGGATGACAATATTGCCGATACCTTATTCCTCTGTTTATCATATATGATGCGTAATCAAAACCTTGATAATTACCATTGTTCTCAATGATTTTTAAATCAAGTGGGAAAGATATTTTGTCGCCGACAGTTAAATCAGAGGCAGAAGTTGAAATCAATACATCAAAAGGCGATGTATGATTATAACTCCCGTTGTGGTCGATAAAACCGGTAATCTCGACAATTAGTCGGTCGCCATTGGCAGATGTTTCTTTCGATTTTACTGATGCTGATGCGTATTTAGTCGTTGTCAGGGTGTCGTTATCTATTTCTTTGGGATATGATAACGTTGCGGATAACATACCGATTCCTGTAAAAAGCGTGAACGCCCATATCCAGTGTCCATGTCGTAATTTCAGACTTCGTTGTGGCGTGTTGCTACATCGAGTTATTGCCCACCAACCACCCCAAGAGAAAAGAATTATTGATATAGGAATAATGTACGAAATGTCGCGATAGCCAATAATTATCCCTGCAATTACGCCCAAGAGTATTATCAAAAAAGGCATACGTGATAATGTGGCAAGCAACGTGTTCATTATTGCTGAATTTTAGTTATTCCATATTTTCCAAGATTCTTCGGCTTGTAGTGTGAGCATTTCAATGCCATTTTTTATTTGTGCACCATGAGCTTCACATGCGATTAAGAACATTGTCTTCTCAGGATTATAGACCAAGTCGTAGCATAGATGTTCCTTGGTCAGTGACGAATAGTTCATGTCAGGGCATCTGTCGATATTGGGGTACATACCCAATGGTGTAGTGTTGACGATAACTTTATGGTCGATAATAATATCATCTGTCAAATCAGAATATGTCATAGCAGATTTGTCGTGACTACGAGAGACAAATTGCACTTCGATATCGAGCGCTCGAAGAGCGTGTTCCACAGCCTTAGATGCACCTCCGGTGCCTAATATCATAGCTTTGGCGTGATTGGAAGTCAACAAAGGGCGAATGCTTTCTCTGAAGCCTATGACATCGGTGTTGTGTCCGATGAGTCTGACACTTCCGTCGCTGAGATGTACAATTTTGATGACATTGACGGCTCTGATAGCTTCAGCTTCCGGACTCAATTCGTCAAGCAACGGAATCACCACCTCCTTGTATGGAATGGTCACATTAAGACCCTTCAGCGTAGAATGAGAAGCAATGATATCCTTTAGATGCTCGATAGTCGGTAACTCAAAATTGAGATACTCGGCATCAATCTGCTCCTCCTCAAATTTGTGACTGAAAAACTGACGCGAAAAACTATGCGACAACTTCTTCCCAACAAGACCATATAAAGGTTTATCTTTTGTTGCCATTGATACTAAAATTAATGTTGTGCAAATATAAAATTAATAAGTAAAAAAAACAAATATTATTGATCAATATTGCTAAATCAGATTGATAATAGTGATATGCTATAATTGACTATTTATCGTGGTTGTTACTAATTAGGTTTATCGGATTGTGACGTTAGCTTTGGAGTTGATGTCTGTCGAACGATTTCTTAGGTTTTTAGAATTTTTCAAGTCTTTCCCGGTCATATGTTCAATTTTAAAAAAGATAAAATACAACAGCACCTTTTGACTTATAAGGCTAAAGGGTGCTGTGATAATTTGATGGAATAACTGAATCAGTATGTCAAGGTGAATTTTAAACTTACTGCCTCAGAAATCATAATGAATGTAGATAGTTGTATATCAGTTTCGCCTTTTTCAAGCATAGCAACATACTTACGTTTTTTGCCAATCTTATCGGCAAGTTGCTGTTGAGTGATTCCTGCAGCCTTACGGGAGTTTTTCAACACCTCTGCACAGTACCAGGCAAGAGACTTCGCATCGAACTCATCTCGCGAAGCGGTACTTTTTGCTCCGTACTCATCGACAAACATATCTTCTATGATAGGAAGATGCTTGAGCTTGTTAATGTCAATCTTTGGTCTCATTGCTGTAAACTGTTTAAAATTTGTTCTGCTTTTTGTATCTCCTTCTTATAATCCTTTGTGGACTTCTTCATAAAACCATTCACGATTCTTGGTTTTTGATTAATAGGGTATTATAGTATTTGCATTATTGAAAAATTGTCATTAATTTTGAAATTGGTTAATGATATTATTTATGGTATGGAACAAATCATCAACATTATAGCTAAGGAGTTTGGACTTGTGCTCCGCAACGTAAAAAACACAGTTACTTTGCTCGAAGACGGGGCTACTGTGCCGTTTATTTCGCGCTATCGTAAGGAGATGACCGGATCGATGGACGAAATTACGATCGCTTCAATACGCGAGAGGGTGGTTGAACTTAAAGAGTTGAATAAAAGAAAGGATTATATAATTTCTGTCATAGAAGAATCCGGAGCTATGACAGAAGAGTTACGTGAAAGAATCACATCAAGTTGGACTCCCTCTCAGATAGAAGATATTTATTTGCCATTTAAGCCTAAACGAAAAACCAGAGCCGAAGTAGCTCGACAGCGAGGACTTGAGCCGTTGGCAAAAATCATTATGTCGCAAAAGAGCGATAAGATTGATGCTCGACGCTTTGTCGCAGGTGAAGTAGAGGACGAAGAGATGGCAATAAGTGGAGCCAAGGATATAATTGCGGAGTGGGTGAGTGAGGACGAGCGTAGTCGAGGCAGACTGCGTAAGATATTTGCCCGTAGTGCAATGATTCATTCGCGTGTGGTCAAAGGCAAAGAATCTGAGGGGCAAAAGTATCGTGATTGGTTTGATTTCAAAGAACCATTGCGTCGATGCCCGGCTCATCGTCTGCTTGCTATGCGCCGAGGTGAGGCTGACGGCATACTTAGGGTTACGATATTGCCTGCCGATGATGCTGAGAAGCAGATAGCACGAATTTTTGTCAAAGGAGAAGGTGAGACATCACAATGTGTCAAGGATGCTGTTCACGATTCATATTTACGACTATTGCGTCCGTCGATTGAGAATGAATTTGCCGCAGACTCAAAACGCAGTGCCGACCGAGAAGCTATTGGTGTATTTGCGAAAAATTTGCGAGAGTTGTTACTATCTCCTCCGTTGGGCGAAAAAAGAATATTGGCTATAGATCCCGGTTTTCGCACCGGTTGCAAAGTCGTGTGTCTTGATAGCCAAGGATTCTTATTGGAGCATAGCACAATTTATCCTCATGCGACGTCGCATGAACGAATGGTGGCTAAATATGAGATAGAGGATTTGGTCGAACGTCATAAAATAGAAGCAATAGCGATCGGCAGGGGTACAGCCGGTCGAGAAACGAAAGAATTTATCGATAGTATCGGACTTGATTCGGAAATAGCCGTTCACATGGTAAATGAAGACGGAGCATCGGTCTATTCAGCGTCGGCTGTTGCACGCGAGGAGTTCCCGGATAAGGATGTAACAGTCAGAGGGGCTGTGTCAATCGGACGACGATTAGGCGACCCATTGGCAGAATTGGTGAAAATAGATCCAAAATCAATCGGAGTCGGTCAGTATCAGCATGATGTCGATCAATCATTGCTCAAAAATCAGTTAGATACTACAGTTGAAAGTTGCGTTAATAGTGTAGGGGTAAACCTCAATACGGCAAGTCGTCAGCTATTATCCTACGTGTCGGGTATCGGTGAAAAATTAGCCCAAAATATTATTGATTATCGTCGTGAAAATAAAGAGTTTCCCGACAGAAATTCACTGAAGAAAGTTCCAAGATTGGGAGCGAAAGTGTTTGAACAATGTGCGGCATTCCTAAGAATTCCGACATCGTCAAATCCGTTGGATAACACAGCAGTGCATCCCGAGCGATACGCATTGGTCGAATTAATGGCTAAAGATTGCGGTTGCAAAGTGACTGACTTGATAGCAGATAAAAAGTTGAGAGACTCTATAGTGCTTGAAAAATATGTTGGCAATGGTGTCGGTGTGGAGACACTGACTGATATCATAGAGGAGCTATCCAAACCCGGACGAGACCCTCGCAGCATACTTGTTACCTTTGAGTTTGACAAGTCAATTAAAAGCATTGATGATGTAGAGGAAGGAATGTTGCTTCCGGGTATTGTTTCCAACGTGACAGACTTTGGATGTTTTGTCGATTTAGGCATTAAGACCAAAGGCTTAATCCATGTATCGCAATTGGCTGATAGATTTGTGAAAGATCCAAGCACAGTCGTGTCAGTCAATCAACAGTTGATGGTAAGAGTCATTGGCGTTGATTATGAACGCTCACGCATCTCCCTCTCCCTTAAAGGACTGTAATTCGAAATAGATTTTTTTTGATATATAAGTCAGTAAGTAAACTAATTAACTAATATTTAACTAATAAAAATAATAGCCATGAGAAAACAATTTCGTATAGTGCTACTTATTATGGCATGCCTATGGTGTTGGGTGGAGGCATTAGCTGTACCTGCTAATCCAAACCCATATGTCGTAATACAGCCCGATGGAACAACAATACGTGTTCGTTTGTGTGGTGACGAGTATTATCATTATTATACCACTGTAGATGGTACTCCTGTGACATTGTGCGAGGATGGTTTTTATAGATATACCACAATAGATGCACAAAATAACCTTGTCGCAAGTGCCGGCATCGTTGGTAAAGCCAATACACCTGTTTTGCCTGACAAAAAAAGTGTAATGAAACGCCACAATGAATTGTATAAAGTCAATAAAGCGAAGAAAGTCGTTGATTTACCCCGGAAGCAGGCGTCTATGCGTAGTGCAGTTAGGAATGCCGGAAGCAAAGACGGTGTTGTAAAGGGTATTATTGTCTTGGCTGAATTTCAGGATCAGAAATTCACTTTCTCGCAAAAAGCCATCAACGATAAGATGAATAAGGTGGGATATACCGATGAGTATGGCTCTATTGGTTCTGCTCGCGATTACTTTATTGCACAAAGTTACGGAAAGTTCCAACCGGAATTTGATGTTGTAGGTCCTGTCACATTAAGCCAAAATATGGCCTATTATGGAGCAAACTACCAAGGAGCGAATGATATACGACCACACGAAATGGTGGCTGAAGCTTGCCAACTGGCAAGTCAGCAAGGTTTGGCAGATATGTCGGACTATGACCACGACGGTGACGGTTGGGTAGATCTTGTATATGTGATTTATGCCGGCTATCCGGAGAGTAGTGGAGCCCCAGGTGAGACTATTTGGCCACATGCGTGGTATGTTTATTCAGGAGGAGGTCTTTTAGTAACGTTAGATGGTGTGTCGTTAAATGCCTATGCATGTTCGGCAGAGCTGAATGGCAATTCAGGTTTAAATCTTGATGGTATAGGCACATTCTGTCATGAGTATAGTCACACACTTGGTTTGCCTGACTTTTACGATATTGATTACTCCGGCGCAATGGGTATGAGTTGGTGGAGTATAATGGCTCATGGCAACTATGGTGTTAATGGTTATGTCCCCATTGGCTATAATGCCTACGAACGCGAATTTTGTGGTTGGCTTGAGTTTGATGAACTCACAGATAATGCTTCTATCAGAATGCCTGAGCTGACCACAGATAATGCTGCCGCTTATAAAATAACATCGACCAATGCAAATCAATATGTTACAATCGAAACTCGCTGTAAAAAAGGTTGGGATGTGTCACTCCCATCAGAGGGTATGATGGTAATCGCCGTTGATTATAATAAAGAAGCATGGGATAGGAATGGACCGAATGACGATCCGAATCGTCAACGTTTTAAACTCATACCTGCAGATGATGATTGGAACGAGTCTAACTTATTTGGCGACTTGTATCCCTACGGAGGTAATACGACTCTCTCTTCATCGTCATCACCAAAATTGAGGGTACATAATACCACAATTAATGGCAAATCTATAACCGGAATTGCATATAATAATGGAGTGACAACATTTGACTTTAAAAAGGATGATGTGCCGGGAGATGAGCCGGGTGGCGATTTGTCATACCTTGAGGGTACTTACAATGCCTTTGCCAAAAGCGCTTTCAAAGACTATCCTGATGAGGAGTGGCAAGTAAATATTACTGTTGATAAGACAGATAAGGGCAAGGTGTGGATACAACCTGTATGTATGTTTGGCGGTCTTGACGCCGATGACATCAGTCCGATATACGCAACCTATAATGCCGCTGATAATACACTCGTCATGCCTTCAGGTCAAGTTGTGTATGAAGATTCTGACAACCAAATGGTCATAGCTCAAACAACAACCGGTTCGGATATAAATCTGACAGATAATTTTGTTATGCAAATAGAGAAAAATGATTATGGCGTAGATATCTCATTTGCAAACGATTGTTATTTAGGAGTAGGTGATATTCTTAACGATAATTGGTGGAGTCAAGCATTATATTATGTTTCGTATAGCAAAACAACTACAGGAGGCGAAGAAGAAGGTGATGAAGTCCCTGCTGAGTTTGAAGGTGTTTATAATGCCTTTGCTCATAGTGGTTACCAAGGAGAACCTGATGAGGAGTGGCAAGTAAACATCACAATTGATGAAACAGAAAAGGGCAAAGTTTGGATTCATCCGGTATGTATGTTTGGCGGTCTTGATGCAGAATATATCAGTCCGATATACGCAACCTACAATGCTGCAGATAATACACTCAACATGCCATTAGGTCAAGTAGTGTATGAAGATTCTCAATACAAAATGGTTGTTGCACAAACCACAGATGGTTCAGAGAAGAATTTGACAGGAAATATTGTAATGCAAATCGATAACAATGAATATGGTGTAGATATCACATTTGCAGAAGATTATTTATTAGGAGTAGGAGATATTCTGAATGATGTATGGTGGTATCAAGCATTATATAATATTTCGTATAGCAAAACAACTACAGGAGAAGAACTTGCAACCTCTATCGCTCTCGATAAGACAGAAGTAAGTCTTGAGGCTACAGAGACTGCGACACTCGTTGCAACCATCCTACCTGAAACAGCAACAAACAAATCTGTTGCATGGACATCTTCTAACGAAGCAGTAGCAACAGTTGATGCTAATGGTGTGGTGACTGCAATCGCTGTTGGCGAGGCTATTATTAAAGCGACAACAACCGACGGTTCGGACTTATCAGCAACATGTAAAGTGACAGTTGTTCCGACGTTGGCAGTTTCAATTGAAGTAACGCCGAATAGTGTTGAAGCAGAAGAAAACTCAGAAGTTCAATTGTCAGTCAATATTTTACCTGAAAATGCAACTTATAAATCAGTGGAATGGTCATCGTCGAATGATGCTATTGCATCGGTTAATGCAAACGGATTGGTTAAGATTCGCAAGGAGGGAAATGTTGTAATCACAGCGACAACTACCGACGGCACAAATCTTTCTGCAACTTGCAGCATTAATGTCTATTCCGGCATTGATGGCGTAAATGGTAATGACGTGATAGTAGCGACTATCGGCGACAATATCGTAGTGAAGAATGCTAAGCTTGGAAGCAATGTCAGAGTTTATGCGACTGATGGTAGCACTATCACATCAGAGATTGCAACTGACGGTGATGTTGTCATCGAAGCTCCAGTGAAAGGCATCTACGTTGTCGCTATCGACGGCAAGTCATTCAAGGTGTTGGTGAAGTAAGGGCAGAGTAGTGTATCAATTGACTTGATAAGCAAAGGTAGAAATAGCAATACTTGCTACATAGAAACGAAGGCGGGACTCGGGTGGTCTCGCCTTCGCTGTTATCATGCTGTAGTATAGCAATAAATTTTAATTTTCTTTAATAAAATTGTTGTGCGGAATTGAAATATTCTCTAAATTTGCAACTGATTCAGTAAGTGAGGAGGCAGAGGCAGTCTCGCAGAATCAACATTTGTTGATGGTGGACTTTTGTCCGCCGAAAAGGTGTTATTGAAATTTTATCTTCAATTCTCGAACTTGGCGGTTTGAATAGCAACGAAGATGAATTGGCAATGGCACCTACATCGGTAGCTATACCTACTCCCGAGAGGGAATCCGTATACGCTCTTCGGTGTGGGGCTGTCGTCTTATTCGTTGCTGTGGTACGCCAAGACCTGAGAATTGGATAAGACTAAATACGAACCTCACACCATTTTTATATCCTATTACTAACGGTTCCCCCGAGGCTCGATGAACCACAAACAACAACTTGCTAACACAAAGAGAGAGTATTAAAATTGTATTAACTAAACAAATTAAAAATGAAAAGATTGAAATTTCATCGAGCCTTTGTCGCGATAGCGATGATGCTCATCGGTTGGCTACCGTCACTCGCTCACGATTTCGAAGTCGATGGTATTTTTTACAACAAAACAAGCGACAATACGGTTGCAGTTACCTTTAAAGGTTCTTATGGTAACGATTATAAGGATGAATATGTAGGCAATGTTGTCATTCCTTCATCGGTTAACTACAATGGCACCACTTATAGTGTCACAAGTATTGGAGAATATGCGTTCGAATATTGCGAAAGTTTGACCAGCATAGTGATCCCTAATAGCGTAACGAGTATTGGGAACGATGCGTTTCATTGCTGCTCAAGCTTGACAAGCATTGAAATCCCTAATAGCGTCATAAGTATTGGAGAGTGTGCATTTGAAGGTTGTGAAAGTTTAAAATATGTTGAATTAGGACAGACAGTAGAATATATAGGATCTGGAGCTTTTTGTGAGTGTGGTTATACTTCAATTACAATACCAAGTTCGGTAATTTATATAGGTGATGAAGCTTTTGTAGATTGCTGGAATTTAATTTCAATCAAGGTTGATGACCAAAATAAAGTATATGATTCACGTGAGAATTGTAATGCAATAATAGAAACAGCAACTAATGTGCTTATTGCAGGATGTATTAATACTAAAATTCCGAATACTGTTACAACAATTGGACAATATGCTTTTGTATGTTGCGATATAGTATCAATTTTAATTCCAAATTCGGTAGAATCAATTGAAGAAAGTGCTTTTGAAGAGTGTAATTTAGCATCAATTTCTATACCCAATTCTGTAGTTTATATAGGAAAGTCTGCATTTAGTAATTGTGAGAATTTATATTCAATTGAGATAGGAGAGTCAGTAAATTTTATTGGTGATGAAGCTTTTTACGGTTGTGATAGATTGTCAAAGATTTATTGCAAATCAATAACTCCACCAGTATGTCAAACTAAAACAGTATTTGAAGAAACCGCATACGAAGGGATATTATATGTTCCAATCAACTGTAAGAATAAGTATGAATCTACTGATCCGTGGCAAAATTTTATTTGTATACTTGAAAAGGAATTTGAATCTTCTGTCGATGGTATCGATAAAAATAATTTAATAGTTTCAACAAATGATAGTAAGATAATAGTTGAAAATATTTTGATGAATGGAATTGTTAATATTTACTCATTTGATGGGGTGTTGGTTAAGTCTGTGACTGCGACTGATGGTAATGTCGTAATTGAAGTACCTGCGAAGGGTATATACGTTGTCGTAGTTGATGGCAAGTCATTCAAGGTAATGGTGAAGTAGTCGAATTTACATTATCAGATAACTAAACACTATATAAGCGAAAGGCGAGACTCGGATGGTCTCTCGCCTTTCGCTGTTATATTATGCTTTGTATTTTGTGAATTTATTAGCCGATTTTGTTGGGGGTGTCAAGTAGGGAGATGAATTGGGCTGTTTGTGCAGAGATGTCGTTTGCGTTGGCAATGGCATTGCTTACAGCTATGCCGTTGATGCCTGTTGCCCATAGTCCTTGAATGTCAGTAGTCTCGATGTCGCCAAATGCCACAATCGGCAGCTCTATTTGTTGCTCATGTATTTGCGCCATTATGGAAGCGTAATCATCAGTGCTGACGATAGGAGAGTCCGCAGTAGAGCTTTCCGGATGTTTGTATGGACCGACAGAGATATAATCAATGTCGAAATATCTGATTTGTGAAATGTCGGAGAAAGAGTTGGCAGCCACACCGATTATCGGGCCTGCGCCGAGGATTTCTCGTGCTTGAGTAGGGAGCATAGCTCCTTTGTCAAGGTGAACACCATCTAATTCCAATTCTTTTACTAACTCCACTCTGTCGCTAAGAATCAGTATTGATTCAGATTCTTGACATAAAGGTTTTACTTCGTTGATGACACATTTAATATCATCGTCAGAAGCATCTTTCATGTTGACTTGAATCCAACGGCAACCACCTGCGATAGCCCCTTTTATTTGATCGACCACATTAATTTGTGAGTCGGAATTTGTTATAAATTGTAGCATATTTTTATTTGATTTTAATGTTGTTTGTTAATTGTACTATTATAATAGAGTGATGTTGTCGCCGTCTTCTGCAAAAGTTGTGTCCCAGCTATTGCGATGAATAATTCTTCCGTTGACAGCAATTATGACATCTTTACCGAATGTATTATACTTAAATGCCAATTCAGCTAAATTTGTTCGACCATTAAGTGTAATAATTTCATTATTAATGCTAATAATCATATCGATAGAGTTTTGAATGTTATTCTATAGTAATGCTGTCTGTCGCAATGCTGTCGTTGCCTTGCAATAAATTTGAATATTTCAATCTCTTAATAGCGACAAAATTTTCAGTTAATGAAGCAATAGTGTCTTGTTGTCCTTGAGTTAATAGCAAATCGGATTCAGCGGGGTATTTATATATCGTTTTAGTGAGTTCTGATTCATAGCGATCAACGATATTCGTTATCGATGCAGAATCAGAGGCATTTTTGAGACTGTCGGAATAAAGTATTAACAATTCTTTCAACTCGATAAACATTTTGTCTGACTCCGACTTGTTGTCAATGGTTTTGGGATTGCTGCAACCACCGACTATAAGTAGCATAGATGTCAGACTTGCTAATAAACTTTGTTTCATTATCATAACGATTGATTAAGTTTGTTTTTTAGATATTGACCGGTGTACGACTCCGGCGTTTTAGCGACATCCTCGGGTGTGCCTGTCGCTATTATATTGCCACCATTTTCGCCACCTTCAGGACCGATGTCAATAATCCAGTCGGCGCATTTTATGACGTCGATATTATGTTCGATTATAAGGATTGAATTGCCTTTATCGATTAACTTGCGCATAGAGACGAGGAGTGTTGAGATGTCATGAAAATGCAGACCGGTGGTCGGCTCATCGAAAATAAAGAGAGTGTGTCCGCTTCTTTCTTGCGATAGGAAATAAGCGAGTTTCACGCGCTGATTTTCTCCACCGGAGAGTGTTGATGACGACTGACCAAGCTTGATATATCCCAAGCCGACGTCTTTCAGAGGCATCAAGCGTTTGATAATCTTCTGTTCAATTGAACCTTTGCTTTCGGAGAAAAATTCGATGGCTTGATTTACGGTCATTTCAAGAATGTCGTGAATGTTTTTGCCACGATATTCTACGTCTAAGACATCACGCTTAAAACGTTTTCCATTGCAAGCCTCACACTCTATTGTGATGTCAGCCATAAATTGCATAGGAATGGTTATTACGCCTTCTCCTTTACACTCTTCGCATCTGCCGCCTTCAGAATTGAAAGAAAAATGCGAAGCAGTGAAGCCCAACTGCTTGGAGGCTTGAAGGTCGCCATATAAGCGACGTATTTCGTCGTATGCTTTTAGATAAGTCGCAGCATTGCTTCGTGATGAAGTGCCTATTGGATTTTGATCTACAAATTCTACTGCATTGATAGAGTTTATGTCGCCGGAAATAGATTTGTGAGTGCCCGGTGCATCGCCGCTTTCTCCAATTTGGCGCATTAACGACTTGAAAAGTATTTCCTTCACTAATGTGGATTTCCCTGAACCACTAACGCCTGTTACAACAGTCATTATGCCAAGAGGAAATTTTACATCGATGTCTTTAAGGTTGTTTTCTCGAGCTCCTTTAATTTCGATGAATTTCTTCCACGGACGACGAATTTTGTCATACGAAATCTCGCATTTGCCGTTAAGGTAGTTTAATGTGTGCGAATCAATATTTTCGCTCTCAGTTGTAAGTTCATTTATATTTCCGGCAAACGTCACATTTCCACCTAATCTTCCGGCATCTTTGCCGATGTCGATTATATAGTCGGCAGCACGCATTATTTCTTCGTCGTGTTCAACCACCACTACAGTATTGCCTAATTTTTGGAGTTTGCGTAATACAGTGATTAATCGACCGGTGTCTCGCGGATGAAGTCCAATACTTGGCTCATCGAGGATATATAGCGAACCGACGAGGCTTGAACCAAGCGATGTCGCAAGGTTGATGCGTTGGCTTTCACCTCCGGATAAACTGGAAGAAAGGCGATCTAATGTCAGATAGCCCAAGCCTACGTCTTGCAAATAGTGTAGTCGGTTGTTGATTTCTGTCAGAAGACGTTTGCCAATTGTTGAATCAGTAGGACTTAAATTTAAGTTTTCAAAGAATTGAATTAGTGTATCAATCGGCATTTTAACTAATTCGGTGATACTTTTACCTCCGATTTTAATATATTCGATATCAGAGTTAAGTCTTGAACCATGACATTTAGGGCAAGTTGTCTTACCGCGATAACGCGCTTTCATTACACGATATTGCACCTTATATTGGTTTTCGTCAACCCATTTGAAAAAACCATCAATGCCAGGCCATACATAGTTGCCTCGCCACAAAAAATCTTTTTGTTTATCAGTCAATTCGCAATATGGCTTGTGAATAGGGAAGTTATATTCGACAGATAATCTTACAAGTTCATTTTTCCATTCGCTCATTTTTTCTCCTCTCCAGCATTGCACAGCACCTTCATAAATGGAAAGAGACTTATTGGGGACAACCAAGTTTTCATCAATACCTAACACTTTGCCATAACCTTCACATTCGGGACATGCACCGTAAGGGTTGTTGAAATTAAACATAAGGTCATTAGGCTCTCTAAATTCAATTCCGTCTGCTGAGAATTTTTTTGAGAAAGTGAGTTCTTCGACTCCTTCGTTTCCCCATATTTTAACGATACATTCATCTTTGCCTTCGAAATAAGCTGTTTCAATAGAATCGGCAAGTCTGCTCGTTTCATCGTTTTCTGATGACACAGACAATCTGTCGATCAGCAGACGATAATATTCATGCGAATGAGGTTCAGAACTGTTTAATAATTCTACGATATCGATAAATTCGTTGTCGCGTTCAAGTCTGGAGAAACCTTCTTTCAGATATATTTCTAATTGTTGATTGAATGTTCTATCGTGGCTTAACGAAATATTTACTAATATGGCAACTCGCGTACCTTCCGGATATGATAAAATTGCAGAAATAATGTCCTCGATGTTGTGCTTCTTTACTTCACAACCTGAAATAGGAGAGAATGTGTGTCCTATTCGAGCATAAAGCATCCTTAGATAGTCATAGATCTCGGTCGATGTACCTACTGTGCTTCGAGGGTTGCGAGTGTTGACTTTCTGCTCAATGGCGATGGTAGGAGGAAGACCTTTGATGTAGTCGCACTCCGGTTTGGACATTCGCCCAAGAAATTGACGAGCATATGAAGAAAGGCTTTCGACATATCTTCTTTGCCCTTCGGCATAGAGAGTGTCAAAAGCAAGAGATGATTTGCCGGAGCCACTGACGCCTGTGATAACGATAAATTTATTGCGTGGAATTTCGAGGTCAATGTTTTTTAAATTATTTACTCTGGCTCCTTTTATTATAATACATTCTCTCTCCATATATACGTGATAGCTATTTTGTTGCAAAATTAGCTAATTTTTAGTGAATCGTGAATTAAAAATATAAAAATAGATTGTTAAATATGGTTTAATAAAAAAAATATATTAACTTTGAAATCTAAAACCATTTAAACGTTGTTTATAAGGTAAACACATTAAAAATAAAAGATTATGAAACCTATACATGTAATTTGTGCAGTCGTTGGTGGCGCTATCGCCGGAGCTGCAGTCGGTCTTTTGTTTGCTCCTCAAAAGGGTAAGGAAACTCGTAGTAAAATAGCTGAAGTGCTCAAATCAAAGGGTATCTGTCTTCGTAAGGACAAGATGGACGAACTCGTTGATGAACTTGAAGACCAATTAGATAAACAGATTTAATAACATCAAAACTACATAGAGATGAAGAATATCGGATTATTATATGCTTTCCTCGGCGGTGCAGTTGTAGGTTGCGCAACAGCATTGTTGTTTGCTCCGGAAAAGGGTTCTGACCTCAGAGCAAGAATCGTTGCCATGCTCAACAAGAAAGGTGTGAAAATCAGCGATGCAGAGATCGATCAGCTTGTTGCTGAACTCTCAGGCTCAATCGAATGATATAACCCCGACATAATAACACACGACAAGAGAGTGATCCTTTTACGTAATGGAAGGATGCTCCCTTGTCGGAAATTTTATCAGTGCAATTATGAACGAAAATCTAAGTCAACAGATACAGTCGTTGATACGTCAAGGCAAAAGGTATCTGACTCTACAGATTAACTATGGTAAGCTGACGCTTGCCGAAAAATTGACTATATTGCTCAGCGGCGTATTGTTGGTAATGATATGCTTGACATTGAGTGCATTTGCTATCGGCTTCTTGGCATTTGCTTTGGTCGATGCTTTGAAGGAGTCGATGTCGTCTGTTGGCGCTTATAGCGTGGTGGCAGCCATCTTCGTTGTCTTGACCGTAGTGGTGTATTTTTGTCGTAAGGCGCTGATTATAAATCCTATCGCTCGATTTGTCTCAAAGTTGTTCTTCGATAAAAAGCTTTAAAGATATGACACAGAACACTACAAACAATAATACGCCGGCACAGACTGATGATCAAACTATTCAGCCGGTTGAGCAATTCAAAGGTTATACGCTTGAAGAGTTGCGCTACAATCGAGCATTGATAGCATTGAAGGCTGAGTTTTGCAAGGAAAAAATGCTTTCGGATTTTCAGGCTGCTAAGTCAAAGACTATCCTTGGTAAGTTGCAAGGAGGAGAGGGCACAGGCTTGTTTAAGTCGGGTGTGCTCGGCAAAATGGCTCGCAGTCTTAACTACATAGACTATATCTTGGTCGGGTTGACCACTTTCAAGACAATTCGTTCAATCACATCACTCTTCCGTCGCAAAAAATAGACGCGACAGAAGTTTTATTAGAATTTAATAAAAACGCCCTAACTCATGACAGATTATCAACAGATACGTTTGGACATTACACCTTGTGATGAAAATATTACCGACCTCTTTGCCGCTTTCCTTGCAGATTGTGGTTATGAGTCATTTGTGCCAGATGAGACAGGATTGACAGCTTACATCAATTCAACGCTATTCAATAAGGAGGATGTGGAGTCAATCATTGCAGATTTTCCCATGGAGGTTGATGCAAAGTTGACAGTGGACTTTATCGAAGGTAAGGACTGGAATGAGGAATGGGAGAAAAACTATTTCCAACCGATTGTAATCGCAGATCAATGTGTTATCCATAGTACGTTCCATAAAGATGTGCCTAATGCTAAATACGACATCGTAATCGACCCAAAGATGGCGTTCGGTACAGGCCACCACTCAACAACAAGTCTCATTCTTCAGACTCTTCTCGAGACTGATATGAAGGGAAAGAGTGTTATTGATATGGGTACAGGAACAGGTATTCTTGCTATTTTATCGGCGATGCTCGGTGCAGAGAAAGTGACAGGTATTGAAATTGATCCGGGAGCATACGAGAATGCTTTGGAGCATGTCGAATTAAATAATGTAAATGTCGATGTGTTGCTCGGTGATGCGTCTCGTCTTAACGAACTGCAGCCTGCTGATATATTTATTGCCAATATAAACAGAAATATTATATTGGCAGATATTTCTTCTTACCGAAAGAATTTGAAGCCTGGAGGCATAATGTTGCTAAGTGGTTTTTATGAATCAGATATCGCAATGATTGAGCGTGCTGCAAATGCCTTAGGTTTAGAGGTTGTAAGCTATAAGGAAGACAAAGATTGGGTGGCAGTAAAATTAATATGCAAAAAGTAAGCAAAAAGCGATATTAATAAATTTCTACCCATAAAATTTGCACAAATAGAAATCTTTGTATAATTTTGCCAATAAATTAACAAACTAATATTAACTAAAAACATAATTGCCTATCGAAAGACCTATACTCTAAATCAAAAAATATATAGTAAATGGTACATACACAAAGCATTACCGACGATAAATTAGTAGCGTCGTATGCTAAAGGCAATAATGAAGCGTTCGATATCCTGTTAAAACGTCATCAGGATAAAGTATTCAATTATATTTTCAAGATTGTAAAAAACGAAGATATCGCAAATGATATTTTCCAAGACACTTTTGTTAAAGCAATCATGACTATCAAGCAGGGAAGATATACGGAAAATGGTAAATTCCCGGCATGGATTTCACGCATTGCTCATAATCTGATAATCGATTATTATCGTCAAGAAAAATCGGAAAATATGCAATCTTGTGATGTCGAAGATGTCGATATTCTAAATAAGAAAGAACTTAGCGAAGAAACGATAGAAGACGTCATTATCACAGATCAAATTCATAGTGATGTAAAGCATTTGGTGAAAATTCTTCCTGATTTGCAACGAGAAGTGTTGCTTATGCGTTACTATAAGAACATGAGTTTCAAGGAAATCGCAGAAGCTACCGGAGTCAGTATCAATACAGCATTGGGACGTATGAGATATGCAATCCTTAATATGCGTCGAATTGCTGAAGAGAAAGATATTGTATTGACATTTTAAAAAAATTGAAATAAATTTTGCGTAAGATATAATATTAAGCCGAATATTTGCGTTATTTAAATATAAAGTTTATAAACGCAAATGCCTATGGATAAAACCTTTACTTCAAATTCTTACGAAGCAGAGGATAGTCAGGTAATAGTAAAGCCCCGTAAAGCAACACTCAGTTTCATCAAGCAGTTTGCTCAAGTTTATACGTATGTGGGCGTGGGTACTGCAAGTATCGGAAATCTGATTATCAACTAAAAATTTAAGAGAGACTACTCGTTGCGAGCGGTCTCTCTTCGTTTAAAGTATGAGTCTTTTAAAATCTACGTTGTCGATAGATGTGTTGAAAGAAATCTTATAATGAATTTAGAAATCCTATCGTTGTTGACGATAAAATGATGCCGATTACCCAAAGCACAATAAGAGTGATACGTGTGTTGCGAGAGAGTGGCTTGAACTTTTCTGATGACTTGAAGACGCTGAAAATGAGTATTACCAACGGAATACCGATCGACATGATGACTCCGAGTGCAAGAGTGAGTGCTCCAAAAAGTTCGAAGCTGTCGGTGTGTATCATCGCTGCAAACTGTGTTCCTCCCATTGTGAGAGCAGCTATACCAAACGCAATAAGTACAAGCAATACGATGACAAATGCCAAAGCCAAAGCGACAACAATTGGAATAGCCACTACACCTAATGCCATTACTATCACTTTTATAATGAAACTAAAGACATTGACAACTCCTTTTGCAAAACGCTTGAATAATGAGCCGTCTTTGGCTTGCTCTATGTAGGGCTGAGTTTTACGATTGACATTGTCGTATGCATTTGTCACGGTCTTGCCAATGTTGTGGATAGTCTGTTCCTCTCCGTTCATCGCTAAGATGTCGGCGGCTGTCTTGGCTTCGGGCACAACTATCAGAAGCACCAGATATACCACGATGATAGTCGTAAGTGTCAAGAAACCGAGTCCGACAAAGAGCAGACGCACCCATGTCACATCCATGTCGAGGTATGCGGCAATGCCACTGCATACGCCACCGATGATTTTATCCTTCGGATTACGGAAGAGTTTGCGTTTCACGGTGTAAGGAGGAGGGGTGGCAGAGTCCGGATTGTCTGTCGTATCTTTATTTTCGTTATAATCAGACTCGCCAAACTCGTCGGGATGTCCCATGCGAGAGATAATTTCTTCGATATGGTTGATGGTTACGACTTGCCGCTCATTTGAAATCTTTTCTGAAAGGAGTTCGCAGATTCGACCTTCAATGTCGTTGATGATTTCATCAGCATCGTCGCCATTGCGTTCGAATATGTGGCGAAGGTTGTCGAGATATTCGCTGAGCATATTGAAGGCATCTTCGTCAATATTGAATACTATGCCATTGAGGTTGATATTTAGAGTCTTTTTCATTTCTGTGGTAATTGATGATTGGTTATTTCTATGTGGTTGACTGTAGCGCTGATTTCGTTCCAGCTTCGTTTCAATTCGACCAAAGCTTCAGCACCTTCTCGGGTGAGGAAATAGTACTTGCGCGGCGGTCCTTGAGTCGATTCGACCCATTCATAGTCCAAGACGCCATCTTTCTTGAGGCGTGTGAGCAAAGGATAGAGTGTGCCTTCGACAACTATCAGTCGAGCGTCTCTGAAGTCGCTGATTATCTCTGAAGCGTAGGCTTTCTTCTTGCTGAGCAGTAGGAGAATGCAATACTCCAGCATCCCTTTGCGCATTTGTGATTTTACATTGTCTACGTTCATATATATTATCAATAAATTATTCAATTTTTAAAGTTTGCCCGACGATTCGCTCTTGATGAGGTCGTCGTTGATGATTGATTTGGAAGCTTTCTTGACATCTTGTTTCAATCCTCCCAATCGATAGCTGATGGAGATGCCGACTTTCCACTGCTTGTTGCGGAACACTTGCTCCGAACGGAATGCGTCGGTCTCGGTGATGGTGACGTAATCGACGTAAGGGGTAAGGAATTGATTGGCGTTTATAGACACTTCAAGTCGGTCTTCCTTGAGGAATTTGCGAGAGATGGATAGTCCGTAGTAGTTCCAACCTGTGCCACGACCTTGTAGAGAGATGGACTGTGTGCCGTAGCCACCGTAGGCGTTAAGACGAAGCTTCCATGGCATATCGTAGTTGAAGTCGCCACCGATGTTGCCACTCCAGCCACTGTTAGCGATGTGCATCTCAGTGTCTTTATAGTCTGTGTAGTTGACAGCCACGTTGATGCTAAGGCGTATCTTTGGGGTGATGGTCCAAGTGGCATATCCGCTGAGAGTGGTCATCTTTTGCGAGCCGAAATTGTGGTAGGTGGTATAGAATACGGAGTTGTCCATATAGGTGTATTGATTGATCATGTTGGAGGTCTGATTGTATTTAAGCGATAGGGTGTAGCCTATGCGATGACTGAAGTCTGACATCGAAAGGGTCACTTGGTCGTTTTCGACACTTGTAAGGTCGGGATTACCATACTGTACATTAGTCGGGACACTTGTGTCGTGGAAAGGATTCATTGAGTCGATGTTTGGACGAGTGATGCGGCGATTATAGTTCAGACGAAGCATACCTGCCATGCCAATGCGATATGACACCATAGCCGATGGTACAAAGTCGTTGAGTGTCGATGAGAAATCTTCGTAGCCTTCAGACATGAAGTTGATGCCCATGCGAGTGTGCTCGTAGCGAAGACCTGCATTGAAGCCAAATTGTTTATAGTTGAATGTGTAAGATGCGTAGAGGGCTGCGACATCTTGGTATTGTTGCAGATCGACAGAGCGGTTGAAGTCTTGTTCAAATGTGCCTGCGTTGTACATGAAATAGTGAGAGTAGTTGTCGCTACGACGATTGATGTATTTAGCACCGGTCTCAAGAATGTGCATTTGACTGAACGGATTGACATAGTCGAGCTGAATAGTATGCTCGTTGGAAGGTGTTGTCACTTCGTTGCGGTGGTTTTGCAGAGGGGAGTAGTTGTAGAAATCGAAGTAGTCGTTGGTCATGTCGCGACCGGTTTTGCCATAGTTGTACTGATAAGAAAGCACGATGTTGTGGCCGGGACGACGGAATGTGTGCTGATAAGCAGCATTTGCACTTGCGGTCGTATAAGTGATATAGGCATCTATCTTCGACTTGTAGGACCATGTGCGTTGTCGGTTGATGTCGAGAGCTTGGAAATCACCATCAATGACGCCGAAGCCCTTGACTCCCACCACATTGCCGGAGAGGGTGAAGAGATTGAGTGTGTCGGCTTCGAAACTGAGTTGTAGGTCGCCGATATGGACTTGAGAATGTTGGGCGATGTTCATGTTTGAGATATTGTAATGCTCTGTCGCTGAGTTGAATATCTCGCGTTCGCCATAGTTGGAGTGGGAGTTTTCAAACTGACGAATGTTGGAGTAATTAGCACTAAGTGTCACCTTCCCTTGCTTGGCACGAGCATAGACAGTGCCTGTCGCATCGCGGTTGCTCGCTGCTGCGGTGAAGTTGGCAAGAAATCCGTCGGTAGATGTGCGAGTTTCGGTGACAAGGTTGAGGATACCACCGATACCTTCTGCGTCGTATTTAGCACCCGGCTCGGTGATGACCTCTATCTTCTTGATAGCAGATGCGGGCATTGCTTTAAGCACCTCCTTGGCGTTTTGGCTGAGCATTGGGTCGGGACGTCCGTTGACATATACCTTAAAGTCTCCGCTACCATTTACCTTGATATTGTCATCGCCATCGACAGTGACCATAGGTACCTTGCGAAGCATTTCGATGATAGTATTCGACTTAGTGGCAGGGTCTTCGCTCAGGTCGTAAACCAATTTGTCGGGCTCTGCTTTAATAATAGGCTTGCGTGCTACAACCTCGATACCTTGCAATATTTCTTCATTATCTTTGATGACTATACGTCCGAGGTCGGCAATAGGGTTGGCGTCAGTCACTTCGAAGTCTAAGGTTGTGTCTTGTCGACCGATAGCAGTGAATGAAATGACGTAGTGACCTGAAGAGTCAAGAGTCTCTGCAAATCTGCCGTTCTCGTCTGTGACACCGACTTTGACCGGATTGGCATTTTTCTTATTGGGATAAATGCGGATTGTGACGTAAGGCTCGCCCTCGTTGAATAGACTATCGACGAGTACGCCCTTAACTTGATACGAGGTAGCAAATGCAGACGTAGAGGTTGCTACCAAAGTCATCGCGATGATGATGAGCTTGATGATTTTTTCCATCTTTGTTAGTTTTTAGTTTGTTATGTGAATCGTGTGATGTTTCTTAATTCTTAAGGGAACTTCTGAAAATTCCCGGATTTAGTTAACGACGTTGGAGACACTATCGTCTTCGGTCGCTGAGCTTTTTAGTCTCTTTATCTTGAATACTCCAAATATTATTTGTTTTTAGGTACTCACAAACTAAACTGATGCAAAGGTAAAATGTTTTATAGAACTATGCAATACATAGTACCTTAAATTAACATTATTTAACGGAAAATATAACAAATGAGGGTGGAGAAGCGATAGAAGCTATAGAAGCTATAGATACTATAAATACTATAGCGGCTATAGATGATGTAATTGATGTAGTGGGGAGGAGTAGGGGATTTGTAGGATTGTAGCGTTTTGCGTATCTTTGCAGTCCCAAAAATAATAGATTAAGGAATTATATATGAATAATAAGAAGCAAAGCATATTTGAACGCCCTTTGTGGGTGGCGATATTTGCTCTCTCTGCAGCGATAGCGTGGGGATGGGCATTCCCGTTGGTGAAGATGGGGTTTGGAGAGTTTGGCATTACGGGTGACATGACCGGTAGTAAGATGCTCTATGCGGGCATACGATTTGGCGTTGCGGGCTTGATAACGCTTGCAATAGCCAAGTTTTCGGGCAAGAGTCTGCGTGTCAATACGACAAGCGACTGGCTCTATGTCGTGGCGTTTGCACTCATCAATACGACGCTTCACTACATCTTCTTTTATATCGGCATCTCCAACAGTGCCGGCTCAAGAGCTGCGATTATCAACTCATCTGGGTCGTTTCTTCTCGTGTTGCTTGCGTGCATGTTCTTCAAGAGCGATAGCTTGACATTGCGTAAGATTATCGGTTGTGCTATCGGTTTTGCCGGTATTTTGGCACTAAATGTCGGAGGAGGTGAGAGTGGACAGTTCACATTTATGGGTGATGGTATGATAATCCTTGGAGCGTCGTGTGCGGCCTTTGCCGGCTTGATGACTCGCGGGGTGTGTCGAAGGGTGGATATCCTTGTCGGCACCGGCTATAGCCTTGCGATAGGAGGAGCGTTGCTCGTAGTGCCGGGGCTGATGATGGATGGCTCGTTGCCTAATGTGACGCCGTGGGGTGTCACCATACTGCTGTTGCTGACATCTATATCGACATTTGGCTTTGCACTCTACAACAAGCTGTTGACACTCAATCCGATGGGCAAAGTAGCAATCTACAACTCGCTCATACCCGTGGTCGGAGCATTGTCGTCGTGCTTATGTCTTGGAGAGCCATTCTATTGGAAATACCTCTTCGCTGCACTTCTCGCAATGGCAGGTATCTACATCATCAATCGAGGTAAGAAATAATAAGTAGTAATTGTAGATAAGTAAAGGGGCTGCATTTGATGGTGCAACCCCTTTATTATGTTCTGACGAGTCGGCCTTTAGGCGACTGACTGTCATCGAAACGTCGGATTAGTTTTGCTGTGGCTTAAGGTGCTTATCCATGAAGCGGAAGAATACACGTTGCCAGAGCACAGCGTTTTGTGGCTTGAGGATCCAGTGGTTTTCGTCAGGGAATACGAGCATTTCAGTGTCGAGACCGTTAATCTTGGCAGCGTTGAATGCTTGCATACCTTGAGAAGCGAGGATGCGATAGTCGAGTTCGCCCACAGTCACGAGGATAGGAGTGTCCCAACGATCGACGAAGCGGTGTGGAGAGTTGGCAAATGTGCGTTGAGCGATAGCGTTGCTCTTGTCCCAATATGCGCCACCCATGTCGTGCTGAGCAAACCACATTTCTTCTGTTTCGAGGTATTGAGCTTCCATGTTGAAGATACCTGCGTGAGCGATGAAAGCAGCGAAGCGACCTTCGTGGTGACCTGCGAGCCAATATACAGAGAAGCCACCGTAGCTTGCACCGGCAGCACCGATGTGGTCGGCATCAACGAATGGTTTTTCCTTCATGTAGTCGACAGCAGCGAGGTAGTCTTTCATGTTTTGACCACCGTAGTCGCCTGAGATTTGAGCGTTCCATTCAGTACCGAAGCCAGGGAGGCCACGACGGTTAGGAGCGATGACGATGTAGTCGTTGGCTGCCATGATTTGGAAGTTCCAGCGGTAGCTCCAGAATTGGCTGACTGCTTGTTGTGGACCACCTTGAGTATAAAGGATAGCAGGGTATTTCTTGTTAGGGTCGAATTCAGGAGGATAGATCACCCATGTGCACATCTCTTTGCCGTCGGTAGTAGGCACCATCACCTTTTCAACGTTACCGATTTTGAGTTTAGCAAGTAGTTCGTCGTTGACAGTAGTGATGTCCTTAGTTTCGCCGTTTGCAGTGAGGCACACTTCGTTAGGGCGAGACATAGAGTGACGGAGAGCGAGCACCTTGTCGTTGTCGAATGCATCTACGTTCACATAGTCCCATACGCCTTCAGCTACGGTTGCGATTTCAGCGTTTTCGACATTGATGCGGAAGATAGGCATAGTGCCTTGGTAGTAGGCGTGGAATACGATAGACTTGCCGTCAGGGTTCCAACAGAGGCCTTCTACACTGTAATCCCAATCCTTAGTGAGGTCGCGCTTTTCGCCTGTAGTGAAGTCGTGGAGATAGAGACGGTTTTTGTCGCTTTCGTAGCCCGGAGTTTCCATGCTCATCCAAGCGAGAGTGTTGCCGTCAGGAGAGAAGTGAGGGTTGGTGTCGTAGCCGAGCATACCTTCAGTGAGGTTGACAGTAGTCTTAGCTTCGAGGTCGTAGAGGTAGAGGTCGGAGTTGGTAGAGAAAGCGTAGTCCTTACCTGTGACCTTGCGAGATGTGTAAACGAGCTTCTTGCTGTCAGGCGACCATGCGAAAGTCTCTGCAGCACCGAAAGGCTTCATAGGGCATTCAAATGGCTCATTGCTCATGATGTCGACAGCGTTTTCTACGCTTGAGCCGTTGAAGTCAGCGAGGAAAGGGTGAGGGATTTCTTCCACCCATTCGTCCCAGTGCTTATACATGAGGTCGGTGACATAACGACCTGAAGTGTTAGGAAGGTCGCCGAAGAGTGCTTCGTCTTTCTCGAATGCCTTGATGAGACTGCCATAGATGACCTTAGTCTGGTCAGGAGAGATTTCGAAGCAAGTCATGCCGTTTTCTGCCTTGCTGACACACTTGCGGTCTGTACCATCAGCGTTCATAGTGAAGAGTTGCACCTTGCCGCTCTCGTCGTCTTTAGCGAGGAATGCGAGACGCTTGCCCCCGTCAATCCAACGGAGGTTGAATTCGCTGCCTGCTGTGCGAGTGAGGCGTTGAAGGTCAGAGCCATCGATGTTCATGACATGGATTTCGCTGTTGGAAGCATTTTGCTCGATGCTTTCGTAGCCGATAGCTACAGCGACTTTGGTCTTGTCAGGCGATACGATAGCTTCAGATACTCGACCGAATGCTGCAAGCACTTCAGGCGAGATACGGCCATCTTTGATTTCAATCTCAGGCTTCTCGATGATAACTTCGTCAGCCTTCTGTGAGCCGTTTTGGCAACCCACAAGCGCTGATGACAGAAGCATTGCGCTCATAGTGATTTTGAATTTGTTCATGAGTGTTTATAAATTAAATTATTGATTCTCAGTTTAATAGAATCGGGGCATGGCACCATTTGCAGATGTCCACACCCCAATTTATAGGATTTATCTATTATTAATACTCATCCCAGCTCTTAATCTTGATATCGTCGATTGAGAGGTCGCAGAATGCTTGGATGAATGCAGATGCGAGACGAGCGTTGGTGATCAACGGAATGTTGAGGTCAACTGCTGCACGACGGATGCGATAACCGTTGCTGAGTTCCTTGACAGTGAGGTTCTTCGGAATGTTGACAACGAAGTCGATTTCCTTGTTGTGGAGCATATCCATCACCTGAGGTTTGCGGTCGTCGTTAGGGAGATAGACGCAGATAGAAGGAATGCCATTTTCAGCGAAGAAACGGTGGGTGCCTTCAGTAGCGTAGATGGTGTAGCCCTTCTTGTGGAGCAAGCGTGCGGGCTCGAGGAGTTCCACCTTCTGACGAGCGCCACCACTGCTGATGAGCACTGTCTGCTTAGGAATCTGATAGCCGACAGAGAGCATTGATTTGAGCACTGCTTCAGATGTGTCATCGCCGATACAGCCAACTTCGCCGGTAGATGCCATATCTACGCCCAACACAGGGTCGGCACCTTGGAGACGAGAGAATGAGAATTGCGATGCCTTGATACCTACGCAGTCGAGGTCGAATGCCGACTTGTTTGGCTTATCGACAGGAAGACCGAGCATTACCTTAGTCGCAGTGTCGATGAAGTTTTGCTTAGACACTTTAGATACGAATGGGAATGAGCGTGAAGCACGCAAGTTACATTCGATGACCTTGATGTCGTTGTTTTTAGCAAGGAATTGGATATTGAACGGACCTGAGATGTGGAGAGCCTTGGCAATCTGACCTGAGATCTTCTTTATGCGACGCATTGTTTCGACGTAGAGCTTTTGAGGCGGGAACTGTATAGTCGCGTCGCCTGAGTGTACGCCGGCAAACTCGATATGTTCGGAGATGGCATAGAGCTTGATTTCGCCGTTTTGAGCGACTGCATCCATTTCGATTTCCTTCGCTTGCTGGATGAATTCCGACACTACGACAGGGTGTTGCTTAGAGACGTTGGCTGCGAGTTGGAGGAACTTGGTGAGTTCTTCTTGGTTAGAGCAGACGTTCATTGCCGCACCTGAGAGCACATACGAAGGACGCACGAGGATAGGGAAGCCTACTTCAGCGACAAATTCGTCAATAGCTTCCATTGATGTCAACTCTCTCCAACGTGGCTGGTCGATGCCAAGTGAGTCACAGAGAGAAGAGAACTTGTTGCGGTCTTCAGCGTTGTCGATGTCGATAGCTTGCGTGCCGAGGATATTGACATTTGCTCCGTCGAGACGCATAGCGAGGTTGTTAGGAATCTGACCACCTGTAGAGAGGATAACGCCGTGAGGGTCTTCGAGGTCGAGGATGTCCATTACGCGTTCGTAGGTCAATTCGTCGAAGTAGAGGCGTTCGCACATGTCGTAGTCGGTCGATACTGTCTCAGGGTTGTAGTTGATCATTACAGGACGATAGCCCTCTTTAGCTACAGTGAGGAGTGCGTTGACACCACACCAGTCGAATTCTACTGAGCTACCGATGCGATAAGCACCTGAACCAAGCACAACTACTGAACGCTTGTCGCCAAGATAGTTGACATCGTTCTGAGTACCGTTATATGTCATATATAGGTAGTTGGTTTGAGCAGGATATTCGGCAGCGAGAGTATCGATTTGTTTCACTACCGGCACAATGCCTTTCTCTTTGCGCACGTTTCTTACGACATCAGAGAGAGCGTTGCTTTCTTTGTGCATACGGTCGCCGTAGAGGGCGCGAGCCACTTGGAAGTCGCTGAAACCTTGTTCCTTAGCGAGCTTGAGCAATGAGACCGGGAGCTCTTCGATGCTGTTGTACTCTTCGAGGTTGCGAGATGTGCGAATGATGTTTTGGAGTTTTTCCAAGAACCAACGGTCGATGCGAGTCAGCTCGTGGATCTTTTCTACGCTATAGCCTTGACGCAATGCTTTGGCGATAACGAAGATACGTTTATCTGTAGGCTCTTTGAGAGCTTTATCGATGTCAGGGATATTGATATTCTTGTTTTCAACGAAGCCGTGCATGCCTTGACCGATCATGCGAAGACCCTTTTGGATTACTTCTTCGAATGTGCGACCGATAGCCATCACTTCGCCGACAGACTTCATTGATGAACCGATTTCGCGACGTACGCCGTGGAACTTACCAAGGTCCCAACGAGGAATCTTACATACGATGTAGTCCAATGCAGGCTCGAAGAATGCCGATGTCGACTTTGTTACTGAGTTTTTGAGGTCAAACAAGCCGTAGCCAAGACCGAGCTTCGCAGCTACGAATGCCAATGGGTAGCCTGTAGCCTTAGATGCAAGGGCAGAGCTTCGTGAGAGACGAGCGTTGACTTCGATGACGCGATAGTCCATCGATTGAGGGTCGAAAGCATACTGCACGTTACACTCGCCGACGATGCCGATGTGGCGAATAATCTTGATAGCGAGTTTACGAAGCATGTGGTAGTCTTCGTTGGAAAGAGTCTGAGATGGAGCGACTACGATACTTTCGCCGGTGTGGATACCGAGAGGGTCGAAGTTTTCCATGTTGCAGACTGTGATACAATTGTCAAAACGGTCGCGCACTACTTCATATTCCACTTCTTTCCAGCCCTTGAGCGACTTTTCGACAAGAACTTGAGGTGAGAATGAGAGTGCTTTTTCGACCAATGCCACCAATTCTTCTTGGTTGTCGCAGAAACCACTACCGAGGCCGCCGAGTGCGTAAGCTGCACGCACGATGACAGGATAGCCGAGTTGTTCTGCAGCAGCGATAGCCGACTCGATAGATGTCACAGCCTCGCTCTTGATGGTCTTAACGTCAATTTCGTCGAGTTTCTTGACGAAGAGTTCACGGTCTTCGGTGTCCATGATAGCTTGTACAGGCGTACCGAGCACCTTGACGTTGTATTCCTCAAGGATACCTTCTTCGTAGAGCTTGACGCCACAGTTGAGAGCAGTCTGACCGCCGAATGCGAGCAAAATACCGTCAGGGCGTTCCTTTTCGATTACCTTCTTAACGAAGTAAGGAGTGACAGGGAGGAAGTATATTTTGTCGGCAAAGCCTTCGCTTGTCTGCACAGTAGCAATGTTAGGGTTGATCAAGATAGTCTCGATGTTTTCTTCCTTCATTGCCTTGAGAGCTTGCGAGCCGCTATAGTCAAATTCGCCTGCTTCGCCGATCTTCAATGCACCTGAACCGAGCAGGAGCACTTTCTTTATTTCTTTATCGTTGGTTGTCATCTTCTGAGATTTTTAGGATTGTTAATAAGGATACGGATTAGAGGAGGTTGACAAATTCTTCAAAGATAAATTCTGTATCCTTCGGACCGCTACTTGCTTCAGGGTGGAACTGAGCAGAGAAGAATGGTTTAGTCTTGTGACGGATACCCTCGTTGGTGCCGTCGTTCATATTGATGAAGTGCGGCTCCCATTCAGAAGGAATAGTAGAGTTGTCAACAGCGAAACCATGGTTTTGCGATGTGATGTAGCACTTTTCTGTGCCGACGAGTCTCACAGGCTGGTTGTGGCTACGGTGGCCATATTTGAGCTTATAGACCTTAGCGCCGGCTGCCTTACAGAGCAATTGGTTGCCCATACAAATTCCGCATATAGGCTTGCCGATTTCCATCGCTTTGCGAATGTGTTCGACTGTGATTTCTGCAAACTCAGGGCTACCCGGACCATTGCTGATGAACAAGCCGTCGTATTCCATCTGAGTGAAGTCGTAGTCCCATGGTACAAGCACCACTTTGACGCCCAAACGGAGCAGACAACGGATGATATTATACTTCGTGCCACAGTCAACGAGCACAACAGTTTTGTCACCATTGCCATATTCTACAATCTCCTTGGTGCTGACTTTGGCGATAAGGTTTTCTTGGTTAGGGTCGTGAAAATCGATATCTTCGCCTCCTTCGAAAGTGATTTTGCCCAACAATGAGCCTTTCTCGCGAAGCAACTTTGTCAAGGCACGAGTGTCAATGCCATAAACACCCGGTATCTTTTCCTCCTTGAGCCATTCGCTAAGAGAGCGGGTAGCTTGCCAGTGACTTGGTACCCAACTATAGTCTTGGCAAATGATTGCTTCACAATGTATGTGGCTTGACTCGAAATAGTCGCTGACATTTTCTTCACTCTTGACATCCTCAGATGGCACGCCATAGTTGCCAAGTATAGGGTAGGTTGTCACTAATATCTGACCCTCATACGATGGGTCGGTTAAACTTTCAGGATAACCGGTCATAGCTGTGTTGAACACAACTTCCCCTGCGCATGGGCTTTCATAGCCGAAAGAAAGGCCCTCAAATATTGAGCCGTCTTCCAATGTGAGAATTGCTTTTCTTGGTTCTTGCATCTTAGTTTGCTATTTGAATTGTGCAAAGATAATAATAAAATATGAAATTTCAACTAATTATTTATGTCTATTTAAAAGTGATTTTGTACATTTTTCTATTGATACGGTAATAATGAAATTTGAATTTGTCAAATTTGGCAATAATAAATAATTTTTTATAACTTTGCATTTTAATTCTAGAACTTAAATTGGTTAAAATTTCAACTAATAAAATCCAAAAGATAGAGCAAAGAGAGTTTTAATGATATGAACAAAAAGAGACCTGCGCAATCTCCATTTTCGGCATTTTTAAAAATGCTTATTTCTCCAATTCAAGGATGGAAAAATATAAAATCAGGTGCACATAAACCTGAGGAAGTTGCAAGTAGATTATATTATCCGTTAATAGCACTAATTGCTGCCGGGGAGTTTTTGCAATTGATTTATAATCCGACCTTGACTGTGACAGTATTGCTTAAGGATGCTGTTATAACATTTATTTCATTCTTCTTAGGTTATTTTTCAGTTTTATTTTTGATTGAATTAATATTTAAAAAAGATGTAAGAATAAAACTAATGACTGATTTTGGTAAAAATTTCATACTGATGAATCTTTCTTCAATGGTATTGTTCTATTTTTTGTATGAAATTTTGCCATTAGCTGGTCCGATATTAGTTTTTACACCAATTTATACCTTGTATTTGATTATTAAAGGCGTGAAATACTTGAGATTGCCTCAAGAAAACTATAATATTAATATCTTTCTATTATCAATATTGATAATAGGTATGCCTATTTTAATTTATAAGATATTTCAAGCAATAATGCCAATAGCATAATGATTTCAAATGAAACAAAGTCAAATAAATATAAAAAACAGAAGGGCGTCTTTTGATTATGAGATCTCAGACACTTTTACAGCTGGTATTGTCCTTACAGGGACTGAGATAAAATCAATAAGAAATGGCAAAGCCGGTTTGACTGATACTTACTGCATCATAGAAAATTCGGAGGTGTGGGTCAAAGGCATGTATATCGCTGAATACTTCTACGGCTCCTACAACAACCACAACTCGCGTCGCGATCGTAAATTGCTACTTACCAAACGTGAAATCGATAAACTTAAAAAAGTTAATGACGATGTTGGCTTCACCATTATTCCGTTGCGACTTTTCATTTCTGAAAAGGGCTATGCCAAGCTCGTTATCGGTGTCGGTCGAGGTAAAAAAGCATACGACAAGCGTCAGTCAATTAAGGAGCGTGAAGACAAACGCAGCATAGATAGAATGTTCAAACGCTAACAATTTTTCAACCTATTACCACGATGAGCGACAAGAAACGTTGTCCACGACCAATAGAGCTACTTGCCCCTGCTAAAAATATCGAGGTAGCTATCCAAGCCATCAATCATGGTGCTGATGCCGTTTACATCGGTGCTTCTAGCCATGGAGCACGCCAATCGGCTGCCAACAGTATCGATGATATACATCGACTCACCGACTACGCTCATCAGTTTAATGCTAAGATTTACACCACGGTCAATACCATTGTATATGAGCAGGAACTTCGACATGTAGAGCGACTCGTGCATCAGCTCTATCGTGCCAATGTTGATGCCATTATAGTTCAGGATATGGGTTTATTACGACTTGACCTTCCCCCTATTGAGTTACACGCATCTACACAATGTGACAACCGTACAGTCGGTAAAGCGCAATTCCTTGAAGCCGTAGGTTTCTCACAGATAGTATTGGCTCGCGAGCTTACTCTCGACGAAATCAGAGAGATATGTAATAGTGTCAACGTGCCTATCGAAGTCTTTATTCATGGAGCCCTATGTGTCAGCTACTCTGGTAGATGTCACGCCAGCATGGCTCTCAGAGGTCGCAGTGCCAATCGTGGCGACTGTGCACAGATCTGCCGACTTCCCTACACGCTCCGAGATGCCGACTCGAAGACTATCTGTCGCGACAAGCATCTACTTTCGCTCAAAGACTTCAACCTCACTCATCGTATAGCCGACCTCATGGATGCCGGAGTCAGCTCATTCAAGATAGAGGGGCGTCTCAAAGACGAGTCCTATGTCAAGAATGTCGTTTCCCACTACCGTCGCATCATCGATAACGTCATCGATAGTCACCCCGACCTTTATCGTCGTGCATCGTCTGGACGCTCGGAAGTGTCATTCGTTCCTCAACCCGACAAGTCGTTCAACCGCGGATTTACCGGCTATTTTGTCGACCAACGTCGTCCGAAACTATCCATAGCCTCAATCCACACGCCAAAATCGCTCGGCGAAGAGTTGACTGACACCTCTATGATTAACAACGGCGACGGCATATCATTCTTCAACGAGCAAGGTGAGTACACAGGTTTCCGTGTCAACCGTGTGGAGCGTGGTCGCATCATACCGGCACAACCGGTCAGAATACCGCGTGGCGCAACGCTCTATCGCACCTCCGACACTCAGTGGGACCGACAGATGTCACGCCCGACAGCCGTCAGAAAAATAGATATTGACATTCGCATCGACGAGACCGGTGTCAGTGCTGCCGACGAAATGGGCAACCATGTGCGTCTGCCTCTGAATGTCACTAAAGAAGTGGCACAGAAGCCGCTTAATGTGAGAAACGCATTCGAAAAACTCGGCAACACTATCTATCGACTACGCAACTTCGAGTCTGCTCTCGACCCGAAGACATTCATTCCGATGTCGCAGTTGACCGACGTCAGAAGAGAACTCATTGAGGCATTGACTGCCACTGCCAAGACACGCTATCGCCACAATCTCCGTCGTCCCGAAGACCGACAAGCCAAATTTCCTGTTGATAGATTGGACTATCGCGATAACGTGGCCAATTCGCTCTCGCGTCAGTTCTACAAAGAGCATGGCGTCAAGCAGATAGAGACTGCAATGGAAGCTTCCGACCGACCACAGCCATCGACCGTCGTCATGACATGCCGACACTGCATCTTGCGTGAACTCAAAATGTGTAAGCGTGACAATCCACAAGTCATCAAACGCTATCGCGAGCCACTCACCATCACCAGTGGAGACATTCGCTTGCAACTACGATTTAATTGCGCTGACTGCGAAATGCAAGTTCTTACGACATAACACTTCTTACGGCGCATTACCCCCGATTCAGTTTTTTATATATTTAATACCACTATAATGTTATTCATGTTAGGATTTTATTGGATATAATTAGAGTGCCTCTTATGTGATGATAAAAGGCACTCTGATATTTACTTATTTGTCTGTTATTATATATGTGTTGAGGGTGTTGCTAATTTTGCTTGTTGCTTGGATACTGACTTAATGCTGACTGTATGTAGATACTTAGTCGTTGAAGCGGTTGAGGATAGAGGAGTATGCTTCTATTCTTCTATCGCGGAGGAATGGCCACCAGCGTCTGACTTGTTCGCAACGTGCCATATTGATTTCGATAACGTGGTGCTCAGTAGCATTATTGCAAGCACGGTGGATAAATTCTCCTTGAGGACCGACTATGAAGCTACTTCCCCAGAATTGTATGCCGTTGGTCTGAGATGATGGGTCGGGTTCGTGTCCTACGCGGTTTACAGTTACTACAGGCAGGCCGTTGGCTACTGCATGACCACGTTGGACAGTGGTCCAAGCTTCGCGTTGACGTTCTTGTTCTTCGGGGGTGTCTGACGATTCCCAACCGATAGCGGTAGGGTAGATGAGTATTTCTGCTCCACGTAGAGCCATAAGCCTTGCTGCTTCTGGATACCATTGGTCCCAGCAGACGAGCACTCCGAGTCGACCGACTGAAGTCTGTATCGGCTCAAAACCGATGTCGCCCGGTGTGAAATAGAATTTCTCGTAGTATGCAGGGTCATCGGGAATGTGCATTTTGCGGTAGCGACCTGCTATTGAGCCATCTTTTTCGAATACGATAGAGGTGTTGTGGTAGAGTCCCGCTGAGCGACGTTCGAAGAGCGAGGAGACGAGTACTACGCCACATTCGCGTGCCAATTCGGAGTAGAAACGCACAGTGGCTGAGTCATCGGCAAGCGAAACGGCAAGGTCGAAGTTGTCGACTGATTCCACCTGGCAGAAGTAGAGAGAGTCGTGTAGCTCGGGTAGCACGATGAGTTCAGCGCCTTGAGCTGCGAGGTCACGTATGCTTTTTGCGTTGATGGCTTGATTGCCGGCTATGTCGGAGGTGTAGCTGTTTTGAGCGAAACCGACTTTGAGTGTTTTATTCTGTTGTGACATGAGTTTGCTATCTATTATAGGTATAGTAGTCCTTGAGGGATTTGCATTGTGGAGCAGTGGAGAGAGCCGTGTTGTCGCACGAGGGCAGAGCAGTCGATGCCTACGATTTGGTAGCCGGGATAGGCGAGACGCATTATCTCGGTCGCAGCGCGGTCGTTGTCGGGCTGATTGTAGGTCGGCAGTAGGATACGGTCATTGAGCACGAGATAGTTGGCATAAGTAGCAGGCAGACGCTCTCCGTCTTCGTCGTACATGGCATCGGCCATCGGAAGCTCAAGCAGACGATATGGACGTCCGTCGGCTGTGGTGAACGATTCAAGCTGCATGCGCATATTGAGGAGTGCTTCGAAGTGCTCGTCGTCAATGTCGCGACATCCTACGAAGACGATTGTGTCGTTGGGGCAGATGCGTGCCAGTGTATCGATGTGGCTGTCAGTGTCGTCGCCGGCAAGGTAGCCATGGTCGAGCCAAAGGTAGCGTGTGAAGCCCAATTCGCGGCTAAGCACTTGCTCCACTTCCTCTTTGCTGAGTCCTCCGTTGCGATTGGGCGAGCAGAGACATTCTGTGGTGGTCAGCAGTGTGCCTTGACCATCGGTCTCAAGCGAACCACCCTCGCAGATGTATCCGCGGAGGTTGCGATAGGCATCAGATGGGATGAGTCCCATGTCGCGCAGACGAAGGTTGGCAAGGTTGTCGTGGCATGAGGCAAACTTGAGTCCCCAGCCGTTGAAGCCGAAGTCGATGGCTTTGAGGCCGTCGGGCGTTTCGATGCTGATAACGCCATAGTCGCGAGTCCAGGTGTCGTTGGTCGGCATTTTGACCATCAAAATATTGTCCATCGGTATATCTTTGAATAGCTTAGTGGCTTGGACTTTGTCTTTGACCAGTAGAATTAGCTTTTCGCCACTTTCGACAATTGCGCGTGCCATATCCTTATAGCATTGGTGCACTTCATCGAGCATATAAGCCCAGTCGGTATATTCGTGAGGGAGAGCCATGATGATAGCCTCTTGAGGCTCCCACTCAGCGAGCATCCTTATAGACTTGTCGTTATTCATAGTCATTGTTTAATATATCCCATTTGCTTTCTTCAGCATCATAATATTGATGGCAATATTCAATAAATCCTTTTTTTTCAGTGTATCCGCATTCTTCACACCATTCTTTATATACTGATAAAAGCTCTTCATCTTCATATAATTGTTTGCGAAATTCACTTTCTGCTACATCGACAGAGCGTGATTGTGATATGATAGAGTCAAAAATTTCAAATAAATCAATCATAGTTTTGTCTGTAGTTTTAAAATTTTGTTCAAAAATAAGACAAATTATCGAAATTACGAAATATCTTGCTCAATATTTACTTTTTTACTACTTTTGCAAACGAATATGGGGTATCCCCATAAGCATAAATTTAATTAATCAAGGAATCAATAGTCGTTCCTCTTTAACACAGTCATAGATATGGAAAAAACAAATACAGACCAGCAGTTTGCGGCTATAATAGAGATGTGTCGAGATATATTTGTGAATAAACTCAAGGATTATGGCACATCATGGCGCATTATGCGCCCAAAGAGTATAACCGATCAGATTTATATCAAGGCTAATCGTATTCGCACTATTGAGTTGACCGGTACGGCACTTGTCGATGAGGGTTTTGAGCCTGAATTTATCGGTATAGTTAACTATGGCATTATTGGATTGATTCAACTTGAGTTGGGTGTCGGAGAGGAAATAGATGCAGAGGAGGCGACTATGCTCTACGATAAGCTTATCAAGCAGACGACTGACTTGATGCTTGCTAAGAACCACGACTACGGTGAGGCTTGGCGATTGATGCGCGTCAGCAGCTACACCGATATTATCCTCCAAAAGATTCTCCGCACAAAGCAGATAGAGGACAACGAGGGTAAAACCATCATTTCCGAAGGTATCGATGCCAACTATATGGATATGATTAATTATTCTATCTTTGCTCTTATAAAACTAAAATATGGCGAGTGATAAGACTGCTGTGACAGCGAAGCGTTCGACTTTCCCGTTGTGGAACGAGTTGCTCACGATGCTGTTGCGACTCGTCGTCGGTGCGACTTTTGCCTTCTCGGGGTTTGTCAAGGCTATAGACCCGTGGGGGACAATCTACAAAGTTAACGACTATATGGCGGCATTGCAGATTGTGTTGCCTGATAGTATTGTGCTTTTTTCTGTCTTTTCGCTATTTACATTTGAATTTTTATTGGGTGTAAGTTTCATTTTTGGGTGCTATCGTAGATTGGCTCCTATTGGTGCTGTGTTGTTAATGCTAATTATGACTCCATTGACGTTATGGATTGCTATGGAGAATCCTGTTAGCGACTGTGGATGCTTTGGCGATGCGTTGATAATGAGCCATTGGGAGACGTTTTGGAAGAATATTGTGTTGTCGGTAATGCTCGGATGGCTGGTGCTTTTTGCCCGTCGTTCAAGGTGTTTTATTATTCCGACATTACAATGGCTGATGGTCGGAGTCTCGACGCTATTTATTGTTGTAGTTGCACTGTATGGTTATATATATCAACCTTTGGTTGATTTTCGTCCATATCCAATAGGTGAGACCTTATTGAGTGCTGACGATGATGACGACATGAATGAATTGCTGTTTATCTATAGCAAGGATGGAGAGAAAAAAGAGTTTACTGTAGATAATCTTCCCGATGATGATGAGTGGGAGTTTGTTGAGCGAAAAGAGGTGTCTGTTGTCGGTGATAAAGATGTATTCGCGTCAAAATCGTTGCGTGTATTTAATAGTGATGATGAAGATGTCACAGAGTCTGTAGTGCTCGACGAGGGACGCCAGGTCATCTTGTTCTATTCCTCGCTGGATGAGGTGAGTATCGCATCGACCTATCAGATAAATTCGCTCTATGCCTATTGTCAGCAGCAGGGTATCGACATGATATCAGTAGCCGCTGCGACACCGGATGAAATATCAGAATGGGAAGACCTCTCGATGTCGAGCTATGACATCTATATAGCCGAAGATACATCTATCAAAGAAGTTGTAAGAGGCAATCCGGCAGTGGTGTTTCTTGAAGACGGGGTAGTGAAATTCAAGAGCTCGCTCAGAGCTATTGCCATCGCTGACTTTATGACTGAGGATACATCGACCGACCCTATGAGTTTTGCCAAAGACAACAAGAATATCCTCTTGAAACTGTCGCTAATCTATCTTCTATCGTTGCTTTCCATCGCAGTGCTCAGCCATGTGCCGATGGTGGTGAGATACGTCAGACGCAGAATCCGTTTCCGCAATCTCATAGTCGAAGAAGAGGAGACTATAGAGACCGCTGACGAGACATCGACCGCTGAGTCTGAGGAGCAGAAGCCGGAGCAATAGTCAGACGGCAAGTTGCATATATATAGAAACGTTCGGGTGCGCAATTTGGGCTCGAACGTTTTTTATTTTGGCTCTCATCAGAATAATTGGTAAAATAATCTTAAAAATATGGTGCTGATGTGGACAAAATTTATTAATTTTGTGCATTAAAGGAAATCTAATTGTATAAATCATGAGAATAACACTTTCAAACAAACTACCGGAGTATCCTACATTCGTTGAGGGTATCCGTCGTGCGCCGGACCGCGGCTATACTTTGACACCAGAGAAGACGGTTGTCGCTCTTAAGAACGCTTTGCGTTATATTCCTGAAGAACTTCACGAGCAATTGGCTCCTGAATTCCTCGAAGAGCTTCGCACTCGTGGCCGAATCTATGGCTATCGTTTCCGTCCTCAGGGCGACTTGAAGGCTAAATCAATCGATGAATATAAGGGTAAATGCGTGGAAGGTAAGGCCTTCCAGGTGATGATTGACAACAACCTTTGCTTTGACATCGCTCTCTATCCTTACGAACTCGTGACTTACGGCGAGACAGGTCAAGTGTGTCAAAACTGGATGCAATATCGCCTCATTATGCAATATCTTGAAGAGTTGACACAAGATCAGACACTCGTTATCGAGTCAGGTCACCCTCTCGGTCTCTTCCCGTCTCACCCAAGCGCACCACGCGTTATCATCACAAACGCTATGATGGTCGGCATGTTTGACAACCTTCACGATTGGCACGAAGCTATGCAGATGGGTGTTGCCAACTATGGTCAGATGACTGCAGGTGGTTGGATGTATATCGGTCCTCAAGGTATCGTACACGGTACGTTCAACACACTCCTCAATGCAGGTCGTATGAAACTTGGCGTGCCACAAGATGGCGACCTTCGTGGTCACTTGTTCATCTCATCAGGTCTTGGTGGTATGAGTGGTGCTCAGCCTAAGGCTGCCGAAATCGCAGGTGCTGCAGCTATCATTGCCGAAGTCGATGCTTCTCGTATCGAAACACGCCACTCTCAAGGTTGGGTACAAGAAGTGACTGACGATATCGCTAAGGCATTTGAATTGGCTGAAAAGGCTATGGAAGCTAAGGAGCCAATCTCAATCGCTTATCTTGGTAACGTTGTAGATTTGCTCGAATATGCAGTAGAAAACAATAAGAAAGTAGAGCTCCTCAGCGACCAGACATCTTGTCACGCTGTCTATGAAGGTGGCTATTGCCCTGCAGGCATCACTTTCGAAGAACGCACACAATTGTTGAGCAATGATATTGAGAAATTTAAGGCTCTTGTCGATGAGTCATTGAAGCGTCATTTCGAAGCTATCAAGGCTCTTGTCGCTCGTGGTACTTACTTCTTCGATTATGGAAACTCATTCATGAAGGCTATTTATGATGCAGGTGTTAAAGAAATCTCTCGTAATGGTATCGATGAAAAAGATGGTTTCATTTGGCCTTCATACGTAGAAGATATTATGGGACCAATGCTCTTCGACTATGGTTATGGTCCATTCCGTTGGGTATGCTTGAGTGGCAAACATGAAGACCTCATCAAGACTGACCAAGCTGCTATGTCATGCATCGATGTCAATCGTCGTGGTCAAGACCGTGACAACTACAATTGGATTCGCGACGCAGAGAAGAACGCACTCGTAGTCGGTACACAAGCTCGTATCCTCTACCAAGACGCAGTCGGTCGTATGAACATCGCACTCAAGTTCAACGAAATGGTACGCAATGGCGAGGTAGGTCCTATCATGCTCGGCCGTGACCACCACGACGTGAGCGGTACAGACTCTCCATTCCGTGAAACATCCAACATCAAAGACGGTTCGAATGTAATGGCAGACATGGCGACTCAATGCTTCGCCGGCAACTGTGCTCGTGGTATGAGCCTCGTAGCTCTACACAACGGTGGTGGCGTAGGTATCGGTAAGTCTATCAATGGTGGTTTCGGTATGGTCTGCGACGGCTCTAAGCGTGTTGATGAAATCCTCCGCAGTGCAATGTTGTGGGACGTAATGGGTGGCGTGGCACGTCGTTCATGGGCTCGCAACGAAAACGCTATGTCAACTGTTTCTGAGTTCAATGATTCACACGGCAACCAAGGCTTCTCTATCACAGAGCCATTTGTAGCCGATGACGCTTACATCAAATCACTTATCAACAAATAATCAGTCAAATCAAACACATTATAATATATAGCATTATGAATCAAATTATCGAATGCGTACCTAATTTTAGCGAAGGTCGCGACCTTGAAAAGATTGAAAAAATTGTAGACTCATTCCGTGGCAAACAGGGCGTTAAGCTCCTTGACTATTCTAACGACCAAGACCACAACCGTTGCGTTGTGACTGTAGTGGGCGAACGTGAGCCATTGAAAGCTGCTGTAATCGAAGCTATCGGTAAGGCTGTAGAACTTATTGACCTCACTAAGCACGAAGGTCAACACCCTCGTATGGGCGCTGTTGACGTAGTGCCTTTCATTCCTATTCGCAACGCTTCTATGGAAGACTGTATCGCTCTTTCTAAGGAAGTAGGTGAAGAAGTTGCTAAGCTCTACAATCTCCCTGTATTCCTTTATGAAAAGTCAGCTTCAGCTCCTCACCGCGAAAACCTCGCTGCTATTCGCAAGGGCGAATTCGAAGGTATGGAAGAAAAGATTCACGAGCCACAATGGCACCCTGACTTCGGTCCTGAACAACGTCACCCGACTGCAGGTACTGTAGCAGTAGGTGCTCGTATGCCACTCGTAGCATTCAATATCAACCTAAACACAAATCGTCTTGACATTGCTACTGCTATTGGTAAGCGCATTCGTCATATGAATGGTGGTTTCCGTTTCGTTAAGGCTATGGGTGTTGAACTCTCTGACCGTGGTATCGTCCAAGTATCTATCAACATGACAGACTATACTCGCACAGCTCTCTATCGCGTGTTCGAAACAGTGAAGTTTGAAGCTGCTCGTTGGGGTGTAACTATTGCGGGTAGCGAAATTATAGGTCTTGTACCTATGGCTGCACTTATCGATACTGCTGAATACTACCTCGGCATAGAAGACTTCTCTATGGCTCAAGTGCTTGAGTCTCGCATCATGGAAGAGTAATATATGCAGAACATTATTATCAAAAACGCAACTATAGTGACCCCTTGCGGCGACTCGGCTCGTAAGGGTGTCGCTATGTCGGAATTGACCGTAATCAACAATGGTTGTGTTATCGCCAACGATGGTATCATTACTTATGTTGGAGATGCAGAGTCAATGCCGGAAGTCAATGTGGCTGACTATGAAGTAATCGACGCTGAGGGCAGATGTCTGCTCCCGGGCTTTGTCGATTCTCACACTCACCTCGTTTTTGGTGGCTATCGTCCTGATGAGTTTGAATGGCGTCTAAAGGGTGATACTTATATGTCAATTATGGAGCGTGGTGGTGGTATCCAGTCATCTGTCAACGCTACACGCGCTGCATCGGCAGAAGAACTCGAAGAAAAGGCTCAATGGCACATCGATCGCATGGTCGAAATGGGTGTCACTACCGTAGAAGCTAAGAGCGGTTATGGCCTCGACACTGCGACTGAACGCAAACAACTTGAAGTAATTAAGAGCCTCGCTGACAAGGAGGACCAAAAGCTTCGCATCGTTTCTACATTCCTCGGTGCTCACGCTACTCCTAAGGAATACAAAGGTCGCACAGCTGAATACGTCGATCTCATCATCAACGAGATGCTCCCTGCGTTCAAGGATTTGACCACCAATTGCGACATCTTCTGCGAGAAGAATGTGTTTGAAATCGAAGACTCTCGACGTTTGCTTAATGCCGCTAAAGATATGGGCTATAAGATTAAGCTTCACGCTGACGAAATTGTCACTCTCGGTGGTGCAGAACTCTCTGCCGAACTCGGTGCTTTGTCGGCCGACCACTTGTTGCACGTTAGCGATCAAGGCGTCAAAGACATGGCAGAAAAGGGCGTTGTGGCTACATTGTTGCCATTGACAGCATTCACACTCAAAGAGCCATTTGCTCCGGCAAGAAAGTTCATCGATTCTAACGCAGCCGTAGCTTTGGCTACCGACCTCAACCCGGGTTCTTGCTACTCAGGCTCAATTCCATTGACTATCGCCTTGGCTTGCATATACATGAAGATGAGCATCGAAGAAGTAATCACAGCGCTCACAATCAACGGTGCTGCAGCACTCGGACTTGCCGACCAAGTAGGCTCTATCGAAATCGGAAAGAAGGCCGACTTTGTGATGCTTCGTTCCGACAACTATAAGACATTGCCATATTATGTCGGCATGAATTGTGTCAAGATGACAATCCATGACGGTAAGGTGGTGAATGTAAACGATTAATTATAAACCGATTAAATTAACTAAATCATGAAATTACAAGATCTCGATATTAAAGGTTTTATGGCTGCTACATCAGGTAGCGACCCTGTGCCTGGTGGTGGTAGCATCTCAGCACTTTGCGGTGCTTTGTCAGCTGCACTCGCAGAAATGGTGACAGGTCTCACTATCGGTCGTAAGAAATATGTAGAAGTAGAGGAAGAAATGAAGGCTTTGGCTCCTAAGATGGCTGAAGCTCAAGTGAAGTTCCTCCAATTCATCGATGACGATGCTGATGCCTACAACGTAGTGTTTGACGCATTCAAACTTCCAAAGGAAACAGACGAAGAAAAGGCTGCTCGTTCTAACGCTATCCAAGAAGCTACTCTCAAGGCTGCTCTCGTACCTCTCGAAGTGGCTAAGACAGCTGTAGAAATCATGGATGCTATCGCTGTAATCGCTGCAAAGGGCAACCAAAACGCAATCACAGATGCTTGCGTAGCTATGATGTGTGCTCGCACAGCTACTTTCGGTGCGTTGCTCAACGTTCGTATTAACCTCTCATCTCTTAAGGATGCAGATAAGGTGGCTGAACTCACTTTGCAGTGCGACAAGCTACATGCTGAAGCAAATTTCAAGGAACAACAGCTCCTTAATTCTATCAACCTCTAATAAGAAGACACTATGAATACTTACGCTATTGGTTCAAGTGAACTTACATACGATCTTATAGAACAACTTCTTAAGGATAAGACAAAACTCGTACTTTCTGAAGAAGCTATCGCTAAAATCCAACATTGCCGTGACTACCTCGACAGCAAGATGGAAGATACTTCTAAGCCTATTTATGGTGTGACTACAGGTTTCGGCTCGCTTTGCAACCGCACTATCTCTACCGATGACCTTTCTACTCTCCAAGAAAACCTCGTAAAGAGCCACTCTTGCAGCATCGGTCAGCCTATCGATGAAACTATCATTCGCCTCATGCTCCTTCTCAAGGCTCACGCTTTGTCTATGGGCTTCAGTGGTGTTCAAGTAGAAACAGTGCAACGTATCCTTGATTTCTACAACAACGACATTCTTCCTGTTGTATACGATCGTGGTTCGCTCGGTGCTTCCGGTGACCTTGCTCCACTTGCCAACCTTTTCCTCCCTCTCATCGGCGAAGGTGAAGTGTTCCACAACGGCAAGCGTTTCAAAGGTTCGGAAATTCTCAATATCTTCGGTTGGAGACCTATCAAGCTTAAATCAAAAGAAGGTCTTGCTCTTTTGAATGGTACTCAGTTCATGAGTGCAAACGGTATCAAGGCTCTTATCGATGGTTGGCACATGGTTAAGTGTTTCGATCTCATCGGTGCTATCTCATTGGAGGCATTTGATGGTCGCATCGAACCATTCTTCGACTGCATCCACCAAGTACGCCCTCACCGCGGTCAGATTGAGACGGCTGAACGTTATCGTCGTCTCCTCGAAGGCAGCGAAATCATCGCTCGCGAAAAGGCACACGTTCAAGACCCTTACTCATTCCGTTGCATTCCACAAGTGCATGGTGCAGTGAAAGATGCTATGTATCACGTGACTAACGTCCTCCACACTGAAATCAACTCAGTCACTGACAACCCAACAGTATTCCCTGATGATGACTTGGTTGTATCAGGTGGTAACTTCCATGGCGAGCCATTGGCATTGATCTTCGACTACATGGGCATCGCTCTTCACGAACTTGGCAACATCTCTGAACGCCGTACAGCTCAGCTCATCCTCGGTCAACGCGGTCTTCCTGAATTCCTTGTTGCTCACCCAGGTCTCAACTCCGGCTACATGATTCCTCAGTATGCTGCTGCAGCTGTAGTGAGCCAAAACAAGATGTATTGTTACTCAGCATCTTCTGACTCTATCGTCAGCTCAAACGGCCAAGAAGACCTCGTATCAATGGGTGCTAATGCTGCTACTAAGTTGCATAAGATCATCGACAACCTCAAGTACATCGCAGGTATCGAGTTGATGAATGCTGCTCAAGGTCTCGACTTCCGTCGTCCATTGAAGTCTTCTTCTTACATTGAAACTGTTATCGAAGCTTACCGTAAGGAAGTGCCTACAGTAGAAGATGACGTTGTCATGAAGGACTACATCGAAAGCACTATGTCTTTCCTCGACAAATTTGAAGTAGAACTATAATCTATTCATTTATAATATTGCCCCGTGGAGTCATTTCTGCGGGGCTTATTTTTCCCTATGACACTTTCCGAGCTCCGTTCACGTCGCTCTGTCAGAGCTTACACATCTCAACCACTCGAGAAATCCGTAGTCGATGCCATTAAGGCTGAGATTACAATGATTAACACCGTAGAAGCCGGTATGCGCTTTCAGTTGATACTTGATGATGCCGCTCCATTCGACGGCTTTCGCAATTCCTATGGATTGCTTCAAAATGTCCGTAACTATGTCGCTTGTGTCATAGAGCCGTCATATCCCGACGCCTATCAGCGTTGTGGCTATTGCGCTCAGCAATTGGTGACTCTTGCAGTCTCGTTGGGTTTGGGTACATGCTACGTTGGAGGTTCCTACAATGCCGGTTTGACATCTGCACAACTTAGAGCAGGGGAGAAGATACCATTTCTCATCGCAATAGGCTACGAAGATAAAGGCAGAGAAACACTTATAGCAAAAGTCGGAAAGTCATTGATGCATATTTCCAAGAAGCGACCTGCTGATATATTGACCTCAGATGTCAGTATCTCAGAGATTCAGGCTAATAGACCATTATTATATACAGGACTTGAGGCGATGTTGTGTGCTCCATCATCGATGAACCGTCAGCCTGTCAGAGTACAATATCGTCAAGGAGAGATACTAGCAATGGTGGGGAGTGGTAGCAACTCCGACCTGATAGACCTTGGCATAGCACTCTTCAACTTTCAAGCCGTCTATCCCGGAGTGTGGGAATGGGGTAATCCTGCACAATTTATTCCAGACTATAATGAGTCATGTTAATTAGTAGATTTTTGGATGTAAACCTTAGAAGCTTACGCCAAACTTTATTTGTGCATAATTGATGTGGTTGCCATCAAAATTAATAGCTGCATTATTAATTGCTTTCATGCCGAAATAGCCATAGCTTAAGATGATATGACTTTTGAATTTGTTAGACATTGCAAGATTGATACCACATCCGATGCTTGCGTATGCTCCGCCTTGTGAATTGTTATAACCAATTGAATTAAATGAGTAACCTCCTTTTAAGTCAAGGAAAAACAAAGATGGCTTTTCTTTAAACGACGTTCTTATTAATGCGTAAATAGGAATGAAGTTGCATCCATTTCCAAAAGCTCTATGAATACCTGCTCCTACGCCTATCAGTCTGAAAAATTTATTTTTGTATCCGAGATTTACATCAATGTCAAATGTTGACATATCGTCACCTCCGACATCAATAGATGCGCCAATGTCTGCACCCCAAGAAAAATGAGATTGAATTCCTAAATTTTGAGATTTTTCAGGAAATAGTGATTCTCGGTTGTTCTTGGGTTTAATATATAATGTATCAAGATGTTCAATATGTTGACTATTAATGGCATCTGCTGCTATGATTGTGTTATCAACCGTAGCAGCAGACGTAATAGTTGTGTTACACAACATTGTTAAAAAGACCATCGCTATTTTGATCATCTTCTTCATAAAATGTTGTTTTTTCTGAAATTAATCACCCAAATAACTTTTAAGCAATTTGCTCTTTTGTCCTTTAAGGCGACGGATTGCTTTCTCTTTAATCTGGCGTACACGTTCGCGTGTAAGGTCAAATTTAGCACCGATTTCTTCAAGTGTCATCTCTTGGCAACCGATACCGAAGAACATTTTGAGAATTTCACGTTCTCTGTCGTAAAGCTGACGCAATGCACGATCTACTTCCTTAGAGAGTGATTCTTGGTTGAGAGATGAGTCTGCCATAGGACTATCATCGTTAGGAAGTACATCGAGCAAAGAATTGTCTTCGCCTTCTACGAAAGGAGCATCTACTGAGATGTGACGACCTGACACTTTAAGCGTGTCAGAAATCTTGTCAACAGGGATGTCAAGACGTTCAGCCAATTCTTCCGGAGAAGGGCGGCGTTCATTTTCTTGTTCGAATTTTGAAAGTTCCTTACTTATTTTGTTGAGCGAACCTACCTGGTTCAATGGTAGGCGCACGATGCGCGATTGCTCAGCAAGCGCTTGGAGAATCGACTGACGAATCCACCAAACGGCATAAGATATGAATTTGAAACCGCGAGTCTCATCAAATTTTTGGGCAGCACGTATCAAACCCAAATTTCCTTCGTTGATCAAGTCAGGCAAACTAAGACCTTGATTTTGGTATTGTTTAGCCACTGACACAACGAAGCGTAAATTTGCTCGTGTTAATTTCTCTAACGCTGCGTGGTCTCCCTTTTTGATTCGCTGTGCAAGCTCCACTTCTTCACTTACTGAAATAAGCTCTTCACGGCCAATTTCCTGTAAGTACTTATCAAGTGATGCACTCTCACGATTGGTGATTGATTTTGTAATTTTTAGCTGTCTCATATATTGACTTCACAAAATGTTTGCAAAATTAGTGATTTTTCTTCAAATATCTCATATAAATTATGTGAAAAATTTATATAAATCAGTAATTTAATCGCGATTTATTAAATTTTTTCTTTATTGAATGTTCAAATTATGATTTTCTATAACATCAATAAGTGTTTTTGATTTTATTTCAGTTTCATTCCATTCATCAAGTGCATTTGATTGGGATGTATAACCACCACCAACATATATTGCACATTGTTCTCCGTCGTATGCCATTGATCGAAGATTGACGTATAATAGCAATTCCGAATTATTCCTGATGCCAATATATCCGCCATAATATCTTCGATTATGTTTTTCTATCTTTCTTATTATGCTGACAGCTTTATCTTTTGGATAACCTGATAATGCAGGTGTAGGCGATAGATTGTCAATTAATTCCCATATATCAATATGTGATTCTAATCTTGCTCTAATGTCTGTACAAATATGTTCAACGGGTCCGGCTTTACGATCATACGGCTGTGAAATATAAGGATGTAACCCATTGCTTGATAATATGTTAGCTATATAGTCTGTCACAATTTGTTGTTCATCAATACATTTCATGTCCCAAGAACAACATGCGCCAACTGGTCTTGTGCCTGCTAACGACATAATGTTTATTTCATTTTCTTTTAATGAAAATAGCAATTCAGGTGATGCTCCTATCCATAAACCTGTAAGATAGCTGTAAAAGCAGAAAACAAATGCATTAGGATATTTGTCTGTAAGTGTTTTGAAGGTCTCTCCAATATTGATTTGTTGCTTAAAGATTATCTGTCTGCTTAATACTATTTTGCCTCCGTTGTCTTTCAGGTAATTGATTATGTCGTTTGCCTGTGATATGTATTCGTCGTAATTTGTGCCTTCTTCATGGGCTAAGAAATAATTTTCTCTGTGTTTTGCGACATCAAAAGGAATATCAGTGCCATAGTCAAAGGGAATGATAAACTTGCTTGAATTTTCATCTTCAATGAATGGTGCTATTATGAAGCCGTTGGAAGAAAGATCAGAAGATATATTTTTTGAAGCACCAAATACAGCGCTCTTTTCACCTGGAACACGATAGGCGAAGAAATTCAAATCATAGTTGAGAGATAAATTTATACTATCACCAACTATTGATATATCAACAGATTTTTCCTTCCAATTCATAAGGGTAGGCCTTTGTTAATGTGACATTGATGAAGTCGCCTTCACTATAGTCTGTATTATCAATAGGTATGTGAATTTCAGGATCTACTTCCGGACTATCCCATTGAGTGCGACCGACATATTCATTGCCTTCTATTCTGTCGATTAATACTTTAACATTACGACCAATCATTTGTTCGTTTAGTGACAAAGAAATTTCCTCTTGGATTTCCATAAGTTGATCCAAACGCTCTTGTTTTATCTCTTGAGGAATACTGTCTTTAAGATTTTTTTGAGCCCATGTGTCATCCTCTTCGCAATATGCAAATGCTCCCATGCGATCAAATTTGATTTCCTTTACAAATTCGATAAGTTCGTTGAATTCGTCTTCGCCTTCTCCCGGGAAACCAACCATAAGTGTTGTTCGCAATTTTATATCCGGCACAATACGTCTTATTCGATTGATAACCTCAAGTGTTTCGGCCTTTGTGATACGACGCTGCATATTTTTCAACACAGGGTCTGAGATGTGTTGCAGTGCAATATCAAGGTATTTGCAGACGTTGTTATGTCGATTCATCACATCAAGAACTTCCCAAGGGAAATCTACTGGATATGCGTAATGTAGCCTTATCCATTCAACTCCTTTAATTAGAGCAATTTTTTCGATAAGCTCTGAAAGCATCAGTTTACCATATAAGTCACTACCGTATGCCGATAGGTCTTGAGCAATGATATTAAATTCTTTAACACCTTTTGATACGAGGTCTTTGACTTCCGCTTCTATTTCTTCGATAGGACGAGACTTATGTCGCCCTGTGATAATGGGTATAGCACAATAGGCACAAAATCGATTGCATCCTTCTGAAATTTTGATATATGCAGAGTAGGGTGGAGTCGTTAAAGTGCGTTCCCAAGCATTAATTTCACACTTTATTTGTTTTTCCTTTGAAAGAAGTTCAATAATTTGATTCCAATCGAATTTGCCATAAAATCCATCTACATCAGGCAATTCGTCTTTAAGGTCAGACAGATAGCGCTCAGTAAGGCATCCCATTACAAAGACTCGTCCTATTCGTTTTTCTTTCTTTGCTTCAAGCAATTCAAGAATCATGTTGATTGACTCCTCTTTGGCATCTCCGATAAAACCACAAGTGTTTACAATTGCAATCTCACCAATGACATTGTTACTATCATGGAATACGCTATAACCGATACTTTCTAAACGTTTTATGAGCTGCTCAGAATCTACAAGATTTTTTGAGCAGCCCATGGTTATAATGTCTATTCTGTCTTTCTTGAACTTCGCCATTACGAGGGGATTTTATTGTCCAAATAGAGATTTTACAAACTCTTCACGGCGGAATACTTGTAGGTCTTCCATGCCTTCTCCGATTCCGATGTATTTTACTGGGATTTTGAATTGGTCGCTAATGCCTATTACAACGCCACCTTTAGCTGTGCCATCAAGCTTTGTTATAGCAAGCTCATTGACTTCTGTCGCTGCTACAAATTGTTTGGCTTGTTCAAACGCATTTTGACCGGTAGAGCCGTCGAGTACCAACAAAATTTCGTGAGGCGCAGAAGGAACAACTTTCTTCATTACATTTTTAATTTTTGTCAACTCATTCATCAATCCGACTTTATTGTGTAGACGACCAGCTGTGTCAATGATTACAACATCGGCTCCTTGTGCTTTTGCTGAAGATAATGTGTCAAATGCCACTGATGCAGGGTCACTACCCATTTTTTGTTTGACCACAGGTACTCCGACGCGTTCACCCCAAATGTCAAGCTGTTCTACAGCTGCGGCACGGAATGTGTCGGCAGCCCCTAATATTACTTTGTTTCCGGCTTTCTTAAACTGATAAGCCAATTTGCCTATAGTAGTTGTCTTTCCAACACCATTGACTCCAACGACCATGATAACGTATGGTTCACCGGTCTTTGGCACTTCAAAATCGTCTAAATTTTGTTCTTGATGATGATTGTCGGCAAGCAGTTCTGTAATCTCTTCACACAATAAACGATTCAATTCTGATGAATTGACATATTTGTCGCGTTTTACTCGAGCTTCGATTCGTTCGATTATTTTGAGTGTCGTTTCAACACCGACATCACTTGTGATGAATACTTCTTCAAGGTTGTCAAGAACATCATCGTCGATTTTGCTTTTGCCGGCTACCGCATGTGTGATTTTACTCCACACGCCTTCTTTGGTTTTCTGAAGACCTGTGTCAAGCTTTTCTTTCTTTTCGCGTGAAAATAATTTGCCAAAAAATCCCATATATCAAAATTTTCTGCAAAGTTACATAAAATCAATGGAATAATCAACGAGATTATAAATAATAGTTCATCTATTATTGATTTGAATATAAAAAGTGGATTTAGAATGTGAAGTGTAGTTGTACTCGTAGACCGCTTTTGTCTGTATTGGGAGTGTTTCGATATGTCAATCTCCAGACATAGTCTATTCTGAGGAATGTGAGGATATTGTCTATGCCAACGCTGATTTCCATATAGGGATCTTTACCCATTGGCTTTGCAAATGAGTCAAAAGGGAAACGGTATAGATTATTGTTATAATCTGGATTATTTTTTTTTGTTAGGCTGCCATAAAGACCTTTAAAAGTTATAACTTCTCGCAATTTGAGGTGCTTTATCAGTGGTATTCTATTAAATAAAGCACCATTGGCCCAATATGTGATGTCCCAAGAGACATATTGGTCATTGGCAAATTCCATTGCATTCATCAGCGAGTAGCTTTCTGGTTGAATGGTGTAGGAAAGGTTAGCATTAGGCCACATCAACGCGGGGTATTGCACCTGACTCCACACTTTACCTGCTTTAAGTATTATGTCAGTATAACCAAATGCAGAAAACCAAAATCGTTTCTGTACCGAGAATTCAGTGCGATTGAGAGTGAATTTGCTACCAAACATTCCTTTTGGTCCATATTCATGGGTGAGTTGAAAAATTGGAGCATCAATATTGATTGGGATACGTTCAGATTTTGTTTGATAAAATTTTTCGCCGGGAGCATATCTTAGAGTCAACATAAAAGCTGATTGATGGTAATATCTGTTGATGTTTCCAAATCCGTCTTCAAAAGGTAACGATTTAGTCCCTTCTTGAATTTCGTGTTTAAAACCGATATCGAATGAAAAACCACTTTCTCTCTCCATTTTATAGTTGAGTTTGGAGATTCTTTGATAGGTCGATTTATAATCTGGTTTTCGTTTGAGCGACAAGAAGATATTGTCTTTGTTAGTGAATAGATAGTGTTGTCCGATTTGGTCGATGTCATACCGATGTTCAGCTTTTATCGAGTGGATTGGAAATTCTCGAGAGTGGTTTTCTTTTTTATTGAACGAATATTCTAATTCTGCACCATATTTAAAACGTCGGTCTGCCAGCCCGTAAGCGACATAACCTCGTGCAAAAAGTTGATTGTGAAGTAGGGCTGTGGTTACACCTCCAACACGAAATCGAGTGCCTTCGAGGCGATTAAAACTTAGCATGGTATTGACCGGTCCGATGTCAAATTTACTTTGTTTACCGGTCGGAATATAGCCTTGTATGATGACTTTGACCACTTGTTCAGTCCAATAGAAAAAAGGTATTTGACGCAAACGCGATAAGAATCCATTCATCGATATTTCTATGTGGTTGACAGCAAGTTGACGTTTTTCATTCCAATATTCATCAGAGCGTTCATTAGCATTTTTAGCAATAATTACATCGCCCTCTTTGTCGAAGAACGAATCATATTTGGTATCGGGAATGAATGAAAAGTCGCGATAGGCAATTTGGCGTCGTGAGTATAGACCTTGTGTGCCGGGAACGATTTCAAATTCTGCTGTCAGGTCATCGTTGACTTTAAGTCGCGTCCCATCGTCTGCTTTGATGAAATCCTGTACGATGTAAATACTTTTGACATAATTTAGGTTGATAGATTTAGGCACATTTAGAATGGCTTTTTTGACAAACATTGTGGTGTCGCCAAGTGGTAAATAAAGCCTGCCGATAAAACCGAAAGATTCCTTATTATGAGGTGTAAAGCTTAATTCGATACATTTTTCTGAGTCAATGGGTATTGTATCGGTGATATAAAATTTATAATAGTTTGTCGCAATATTGGAAAGAGGACTGACAAATCGGTTTTGCATGATTGATATATCATTCTGAAATATGTCGATTTCGCCCATTATTTCATCGACGAAACGTTTGAGGCTCTTTTCATCGAAGACTTCGATGAAGCTTGAGATTTTGATGCCTTCTATGATTTCTTTATGCGACTTTGGCGATTTTCTATACATCTCTTTCGCTGTCTTTTCACTCATGGATATTATCAATATAGGGCGTCCGGAGATGTCGCTGGTATCAATGTATTGAGTTATAAATCCATATTTCCCGTTAGCTAATTTTGAAGTAGAATCGACATTGAAATCGTTAAGCGCAATTATGCCTTTTTCATATTTTTCATAGTTATAATAATCATGACGCAACGGGTTGTTTAATTGCATCTTTTGGCGAATATGATTTATCATATCTACAGCCGGATTATTTTTTTTAGAATAACGTTCTTTGTTCGGTCGGATGACGATTTCTTTGAGCATTGTTTGAGAAGGGGAAAGAAGAATTTCAATTTCAGCATTATACTCTTGTGAAATCAAAATCTCTTTGGATTTATAACCGACAGATGATACTTGCAAGCAATTTTCTCCGTTGCCGACTTTGATGCTGAATCTGCCGTCTTGATTGCTTAATACGCCTCGATTTTCACCTTTGAGATAGATGTTTATGTATTGAAGTGGCTCAGATGTTATGGAGTCTTTTACAACGCCATGAATCATGTTACTCTGTGCATTTGCGTCTTGTCCGAATAAAATGAATACGATCCACACAATCCATTTGACAACCATAGCGACACTTCGATTGCTTTTATTGGCAATGACGTAGCCACGTAAGGTTGACGACTTATAAAGACTGTATTGTCGACGAATCATATTTGACATATTCGATAAAATCCTTAACTTTGCGTAATTGTTAGTTGTTATTTTTCAGATTTTGAGGCAAATTTACAAATTTTGTCCGAATAAAAAGTAAAAAAACATAATATGTCATTAGAGATTGAACGAAAATATTTGGTTGTTTCCGATTCATATCGCGCGTTGGCGGAAAAATCATCGCATATCAGGCAAGGCTATTTGTCGCGTGATAAAGAGCGTACAGTCAGAGTCCGAATAGTCGATGATAAAGCTTTTCTGACTATAAAAGGCAAAAATGTTGGAGACACGAGAGTAGAGTTTGAGTATCCCATTCCTATGGAAGATGCATCCGAATTAATGAGTCTATGCATAGGTCGTGTTATTAATAAGACCCGTTACTTTGTGCCATATGGAGGGAAGACATGGGAGGTCGATGAGTTTGTTGGAGATCTTTCCCCATTGGTGTTGGCAGAAGTGGAGTTAAGCAATTCGTCAGAATCATTTGAATTACCTCCGTTTGTGGGTAAGGATGTAACATATGATGCACGATACTATAATTCGAATCTTTAATTGATATTAAAAATCTGAATTCGAAAAAATTGGTATTTGACAAAAACAAAAGCTGTAAGTCTGGGGTTTTATGTTAATACAAACAATTAAACATACTATATACATTTATACATAAATGGGAAAAGCAGTAACAAAAGAAATGGCATTGGACTATCATGAATCCAATAAGCCGGGTAAAATAGAAGTTGTCCCCACAAAACCATATTCGACACAATATGACATGTCATTGGCTTATTCTCCGGGTGTGGCTTATCCATGTCTTGAGATAGAGCAAACTCCGCAGAGTGCGTATCGTTACACCAATAAAGGCAACCTTGTCGCAGTAATTTCAAATGGCACTGCAGTGCTTGGTTTAGGCGACATTGGTGCGTTGGCAGGCAAGCCGGTTATGGAGGGCAAAGCATTGTTATTTAAAATATTTGCCGGTATTGATTGTTTCGACATCGAAATTGATGAAAAAGACCCTAAAAAATTTATAGAAATTGTCAAATCGTTACAACCTACATTCGGAGGTATAAATCTTGAAGACATCAAGGCTCCCGAATGTTTCGAGATAGAGCAGACGCTTAAAAAGGAATGCAACATTCCGATTATGCACGACGACCAGCATGGCACAGCCATAATTTCAGGTGCAGGATTACTGAATGCATTGGAGATTCAAAACAAAAAAATTAGTGAAATACGCCTTGTTGTAAACGGTGCGGGAGCAGCTGCTGTGTCGTGCACAAAATTATACATGGCGTTGGGTGTTAATCCCAAGAATATTGTGATGTGCGATTCCAAAGGAGTAATTCGCAAGGATAGGACCGATCTTAATTCGCAAAAACGTGAATTTGCAACTGAGCGCGACCTGCATACACTTGAAGATGCCATGATTAATGCCGACGTATTTCTTGGTCTGTCGGTCAAAGACGTTTTGACGAAAGAGATGCTATTGTCTATGGCTGAGCGTCCGATAGTCTTTGCCCTTGCAAATCCTGATCCTGAAATCGCCTACGAAGAAGCAATCTCATCGCGTGAGGATTTGATTTTTGCCACAGGGCGTAGTGACTATCCTAACCAGATAAACAATGTGCTCGGCTTCCCATACATCTTCCGTGGAGCTCTTGATTCAGGCGCTACAGCGATTAATGAAGAGATGAAGCTCGCCGCTGTGAAAGCTATTGCTGCGCTTGCTAAAGAACCTGTGCCTTCAGTTGTCGATAAAGCGTATGGTCTCAATAACACAACTTTTGGCCCGACCTACATTCTTCCAAAACCTCTCGATCCTCGATTGCTCGGAGCTGTCGCGCCGGCTGTCGCAAAAGCGGCTGAAGACTCCGGTGTGGCTTTGCGACCGATAACAGATTGGGAAGCATACGACATCAAACTGCGCGACATCATGGGTCAAGACTCTAAGATGATGCGCCACATCACCGAAATTGCAAAATCCGACCTTAAGCGCGTTGCATTTGGAGAAGCCAACACCGACAATATGCTTCAGGCTGCCGTCAGACTCTTCAATAGCAAGATATGCATCCCTATCCTCTTAGGCAATGAAGAGATGATTACTAAACGCGCCAATCGCTTGAAACTCAATATTGAAGGTATCGAAATTGTCAATCCTCGCCACGATCGTGAGGCAAATCGTCGCGACTCTTTTGCTCGAATACTCTCGGCTAAACGATGCAGAGAGGGCGTATCATACGCTGAGGCATTAGACAAAATGTTTAATCGCGACTATTTCGGCATGATGATGGTAGAGACAGGTCATGCTGATGCTTTCATCGCAGGTGCATATTCCGGAGTGAGCAGCTTGGCAAAAATAGCTAAAAACGTTGTCGGCATAAAGAATGGTTACGACCACTTTGCAACGATGCACATCCTTACTTCAAAACGTGGCGTGCTATTTATTTCCGACACAAGTATCAACTCTGTCAACAGTGCTGATTCGCTTGTCGATATTACTCGTCTGACTCATGAAGCAGTCTGTCGATTCTCTCACGACCCGGTCATCGCAATGCTTTCTTACAGCAACTTCGGCTCACGCAAAGAAGACGTCGCCGTTCGGACTGCTTCTGCCATTAAAGAATTGCACGAACGCTACCCGGGAATATGTGTCGATGGCGAAATGCAAGTGACCTACGCACTTAATCGAGAACTGCGTGATGAGGTATATCCGTTCACAAAACTAAAAGGTCGTGATGTCAATACGCTGATATTCCCTAATCTCAGCTCGGCAAACACTGCTTACAAACTATTGCTTGAAATGGGTCTTACCGATGCTATAGGTCCAATCCAAATAGGACTTAACAAACCGATACAATTCATCAGTGTCAACTCACCCGTACGCGACATTATGAACCTTGCGACAGTTGCAGCCCTCGACGCCATACTCCTCTCAAAAGAAGAGTGCAAAGCTTCATGTTGACGAAGTGACCTACAGATAGTCCCTTTTTACACAATAAACAAGACGGAGTTTTTTCGCTCCGTCTTACTTTTATACCTCGCCTTACTTCGTGATTTGCTTACATTTTAGTAACTTTGCACTATAAGAAACAACGAAACGGTTTCGTCCTCTGCCAGTGGCAAGTTGTGATTTGCTTACATTTTAGTAACTTTGCACTATAAGAAACAACGAAACGGTTTCGTCCTCTGCCAGTGGCAAGTTGTGATTTGCTTACATTTTAGTAACTTTGCACTATAAGAAACAACTAATGTGCAGACTAACTTACAGCAAGTTGAGTTGTGATTTGCTTACATTTTAGTAACTTTGCACTATAAGAAACAACAATAGCCTGTACTCCTAAGCCATCGAACTCGTTGTGATTTGCTTACATTTTAGTAACTTTGCACTATAAGAAACAACCTCCTGAGCCATCGCCCCACCAGTCGTTAGTTGTGATTTGCTTACATTTTAGTAACTTTGCACTATAAGAAACAACGGTCTTAGAAAATCACCTATTCACCAGGTTGTTGTGATTTGCTTACATTTTAGTAACTTTGCACTATAAGAAACAACGTAGCCTCCTTTGAATGCTCGTGCATCATAGTTGTGATTTGCTTACATTTTAGTAACTTTGCACTATAAGAAACAACAGATTATTCACAACGCGTTGGGTATCAATTAAGTAGAAGGTTTCTTAGAAAATAAAATCTGATGAAGTTTTTCTTCATCAGATTTTGTTTATTATCCATTTTGCAATTCTGTAATGCGCTTGCTGATTATAACGCTAAAATAATTCTAATTGTTGAACCAATGGCTGACGAGACATTTTGTTAAGACACTCAAAAAGTTCTATATCAGCAAATTGCTTATCTGTAATTTTCATAATACCAACTTTGCCATATTCCGGCAAACTGAGTTTCACGCGCTTGATATGCACGTCTGCATTTTCTCTTGACGGACAATGGCGAACATAGATTGAGAACTGAAACATCGTAAACCCATCTTGAATAAGAGCTTTGTGAAAATTTGCGTATGCTTTACGTTGCTTCTTTGTTTCTACGGGAATATCAAAAAATACCAGTACCCACATAATCCTATATTCGCTGAATCTGTCCATAAAATCTTCATTAAATTTACTATCGCTCAGGATAAGCAATTTTGCGCAATTCTCCCGAGAAACATTTGTAAAGTGATGCTGTAGTTTCAGTCACAGCTACCATTAGCGGTCGGCGATGATTGTTGATTCTGACCTCTATCGTAGGTATTGATAGTAAACGTTTTTTGATTTCCTTGTCAAGAAAATCGGTATTATCAAACTCCTTGCGAATATTTACCACCAACTCATCTACGTATGGTCGATAAGGTTCCATTATGTCATCTGCAAGGCAATACGCATTGTAGCGATTATGATGGTGAATGCCTAAAGTTGGTAATAATCCGCTACCAACCAATCCTCTGGCAACTATGGCACGAAGAATGGCATATCCATAGTTCAGAAGATTATTCGGTGGTTCTCCCTCTCTGTCTCGAATAAAAACATCTTCGTCATCAAACATATTACGCCAATAATATGCCGCAGCACGAGCCTCAAGATTATCAGAATCTCCACTTTTGACATTCTTTGACCAACTGAGCATATTGCCAACTTCCACACCGAAACACTCCTTTAACACTTGCGCCTGATTGGCAATTTTTTGCGAAATAGTCTGCTGCCAAAGTTGCTTCTTTAGGGGAAGACTTGCTGAAAGCTGATGTCGAAATCGCTCAGTCTGCGTAGTGTTACCACAGAGAGGAAGCATCAACCCAACCGGCAAATGCGATGAATCACACGTTATCAACGCACAATTATTACCAAGCAAAGCCTCTATCAGACCGGATGTCAAAGTAATCTGCTTATTATCAACTATTACCACACCTATGTCCTCAATCGGTCGTGTAATTGATTGATCTTTATCCGCCAACCGAATCACCAACTGCCTATCCTTAAGCGAAAGATAGGCAGGGTTTCCAAAATATAGAGTTTGCTTAATCATAGTTAGACAATAGGCTCTTTAGTGTAATAGTCAAATATCTCTCCAAGCGATGTTATTGACACCTTTCGTGGATTTAATGTAAACAAAGCTTTAAAACTTTGAATTTCATAATATTTTTTAGCATTTCTTGACTCAGAATTAGCTTCGACATTAGTCTCAACATGACGACGAAACATATATTTGCCAAACGAAAGCTTCTGGACGCGATATAAATGCTCACACAAAGCCTTTTTGTCTTTTGCTTCTATTGCGTCATTATATTCATCATCAGACATTCCGAGTATAAACATTTCGTTCTGCTGCATTGACACAATGAACTTCCAATCATGTTCCGGCAGATTTGTAAGAATATCTTTTGGATATTCCTTGTCGGATGAGGTTAGATTATCCCATATTTCTGCCGGATTATCTACTATAACCGGAAGACCAAGATTCTTTCGCTCAACAGCTTCCCAAAACGAAACTATCTTTTCTTCCATTTTACCTTCCGGAGTTGAATATAGTGCCACATGATGATTGTTACCAGGCTTTGCATATCCGATATCTCTTCCATGGCTATCTTTCTTAACCACCTTTACTCTGTCTTCAGCTAAACCCGTGAAACATCTAACCGAATTTATAGGTATATGCTTATCGTCATCGAAATACAAAGGATTATCTTTAAAGCTTTTCTGATAATCTCCGTTCTTATTTCCACATTCTTCAAATCGGCGTCTTACTCGTTCTCTGATACCGTGGTCAACGATATAGTCTATATCTGTCAACTTCAGAGAGTCTATTTTGTATTTGACAACTAATTCGTTTTTAAAGCAGTTAGCCGATTTTATCTCAATCTTCTTTGCTGAATCACGATAAAGAGGATTCTTTTTTACTGATGCAATTGCCTTTTTAATCTCACCATCATGTTGCTGCAGTCGCACAACAACCTCGTGTCTCACTTTCGGATTAACAATGAGATCCGGATGCTCAAATAAATATTTAAGCGGTTTATCCTTATCAATCTGCTTTATTTTACCATAAACGGTTTCTTCGCTCATTGCGCCTCGTGGCGTTAGCAAACCATCTTGCAAAACAACGCGTTTGCCTTTTACATATTTGATTCTCTTAGCAGGAGTAGAAACTTTCTTACCTGCTTTGAAAGACACGGCAATATCACCCACAGCACTCAATACATTCCCAACATCAAAGTGAGGACACATCTTTGCCCACTCTTGGAGCAGCGTGTGTTTCATTTTGTAGTCTTCGCTTTGAGCATTGAGTTCGGCAAACATTGCATCTCGCTCAGTATTAAGATTGTTGAGACGCTGTATGTATCCCTGTCGTGTCAACGCAATAGTTAAAGCGTCAATGGCATGATGACGATGGTCCATACGCTTTGACCAACCGACTATTTTTTCTTCTACATGTTTCTGTCCGGCATGTTCAAACTCTTGAAGTTCTGTTAGTCCCGCCTGCTTATAGCGTGGCAAATTCAGCTCAGAGAGAATTTCATCATAACCCCAAGCATGACGGAAGAAATCTGTAACAGAGCCTGTTGTTGTATTTACATGATAGCAAATTTGCAACAAAATCTCTTTTGCTTTCTTCGATATGTATTGTGTCTCACGCAAATCTCGATTAAGGAAATCTGTTGGGATATTCTGGCGAGATGTGAGCAATCTATCTCGTTTTGTCTTGCTTATCTTCTTTGTTTCATATAGCTCATTTACTCTGTTTTGATATTTTTCAAACTCTTTATCACCTTTTGACTGCATAAAATCATAGGCAGTCATATTGCCTTTGGCTTGATTACATGCACGGCATGAGCAAACCTTATTGCTAAAACTATCATCGAAGAAAAGTGAGCGAGGTATGACATGCTCCACTTCCGAATTATAACCTATCAAAAACTCTTTTATTCCAACCGGTTGACCGCAATACATACACTTGCAACCGGACTCTTCGTACATTCTATATTTCTGTACTCTGCTTCTTGTCGCTTTACAACCGTAAGACTCTATGCGCTCTTCAAAAGTTTTATTTTCCCTCTCTCGCTTGCTATTATTTAACGACATTTGATTGCGTTCGTCTTTGTTTTGTTTTAGCTCACGAGCCAATTCAACTCGAATTTCATCAATATCGCCATATTTAGCCTTGATTGCATTTACAACGTTTATCATCTGATTGAGAATTTTTTCAACGATTGGTTGTCGAAGGCTATTCTTTGGGAGATTTGGCAAAACACTCAGCAATTGTCGTTGCTCATTTTCCTCTTTAGTAAGACTATTTGAATGATTTACACCTACATGAGTAGATGCATCGCTATACACCATTCCTTGTCTTAAATAAGGAATGAGCTTACGCATAAATTTGTTAGACCTATTACCAAAGCCATCGGTAACGAAATCGATATTGTATAGACTATCAACAACTTCAGAATCTGTGATACCAAAATTGCGTCGAAGAGTTTTTTCTAAATCCTGTCTCTCCTTAATTGAATAAACTGCATGCCACAATTGGTACAAAGGCTGCTTGATTATGTCTGCACTGACTTCTTGAATAATCTCACCAGTATCTGTATCAACTATCTTAGTATCAACTACTTTTATATCAAAACGTAGTAGTTCATCTTTATTTGGCAGTCGCTTGAGAGCATTGGCAAGTTTTGTGTAAGTAGTATTGCCTTTAATTCCTTTATCTACCAACTTGTCAAAGCGCCAACCATCGGAACTTTTAAGTTTGAGTATTTTTTCCAGAATATACTTTCCGGTAATTTTGTCATTCTTATATAGATAGTCGAATATTTCCTGACGCTGATAAGCATCAAGTTCATATCTATTACCACAAATGTGGTCATCAAATAAATCTCGCTCTGAAGCCTTATTCTTCAGCCTTAGATTATAGATAGATATATTGTTGATAGCCTCATATATGCGACAAATTTGGAATAATGGTGATGAGCAAGGAGCAACCTTTGGTCCATCAAATACGGTTTTACCATCTTTGTTGATATATGCTCTCTTTTCAAATTCACACAATGCAACCAAATGTTTACAAGACTTTAATGGACGCTGATAATATATGATATTGCGTATTTCAGCAATGACCTCATTAGTAAGTAATTCTGGATAAAATGCTTGTTGACATTTCATTATTTGGTCATACTCTGCTTCATAAGCTGAGCGAGGAAAAACTTGATCCTTTGTTCGGTAGGTATAAAATCTCTTACCATTCTCATGTACTACTTCCGATTCCTTAATTTTGGATGCAAAATATTGACCGATAGTCAATCCTAAACTGTCAATATTTGATTTGCGTTCATTTACATTACGCACATATTCAGTCTGCTTAGCATCTGCTGATACATCCAATTTGGAATGCTTATAACCACGCTTTTGGTTGAGATGAAGCAATATTCTTCCAAGTTCTTTTAATGATACCTTGCAACCTTGCTTTGCAGAATTTGCACGTAATGTCCATAGTGATAGTATATCTAAACCAACCAAAGATTCATCAGGCAACATTCCGAGTTTCTCCAACATTCGTCTTAAGGTGAAACGCCTCAATTGATATCGGTCGTAACCTTTTCGTTGGGTCCTTTTTGCAGTTCGGTTAGCATTCTTACTGATTGCATTACCTCTTGAAAAGTCATTACTATCATCAGCAGAAAGAGGAATTACCCTGCTTCCAATACCTAAAATATTTTTTGGATAATAGTCATCATCTACAAGTATTAAAGCCCACCCACATGAACCAACACCTAAATCTAAGCCAAGTATTTTTTTCATTATATTTTGATGTTTAAATTATTTTTTCTAATTTTGTGACGCAATACTAAAAGTAAGCAAATCACAATAAGGATTTTTTCCGTTGTGAAAACATTTAGAGAGGAGCAATGTCTTTGGCATTTGTCTTCTCTCTCATTTTTTACATACAACGATATAATTTGTCGCTAAATTAATAATAAATTTTATAAATCGCAAATATTAAGGTTCAGTAGCAAAAAGGTGTGGGAATAAATAAAATTGTTATCTTTGCACCCATATGGAAACAAAGATATTAGAACAATTAGCGAGCCTTGTGTTGCCCAAAGAGATACTAGACCGCTTTGCGATAG
>SUXG01000003.1 GCA_015061085.1 Bacteroidales bacterium | reverse complement strand
TTTACGCTTGTTTTGATTTGCAACACTAAGATAAGTGAAAAATCTGACATGGCAAAATCCTGAGCAACTTTTTGTTGCTCAGGAACTTATAAATAAAGTTAAATCAAAGTGTTGCGGAATTAAGGTTCATTAATAATGAAGATAAGACAAAAACTTGGATAACTATTCCGGAAGGGCACGAACTTATCGGAAGTACTGCATGGTTATTAAAAAATAGTCATGGCAAGAATTTTGGTATGGAAGGTTATTCGTATGTTGTAATTAATTGGTCAGACTTATATTGCACTAATTCTTTGTCCGGGAAAATTGTAACTCAGTCTCACTCAGATGATAACATTTTTGTGTCTGATGAAGATGGTGATGGTTTTTATTTTTGGGGGTTAGGTGAGCGCCCATTAAATCTTCCTGGCTATATTCCTTTGGATCCAGATGGTGATGATAATAATTTAGATTATGGCCCATTGGATTCATTCGGAAATCTTCAGGTAATTAATCCTGAAATACTGGAAGAGATAATCATTCGTGACACTCAAATATTAGAAGAATCACAATATTATCATCAAAATATTGTTATAAGTAATGGGGGATGCTTGGTAATAAAAAATATGTTATTAATGCATCCCAAAGCTGCAATAACTATAATGAATGGTGGTAAACTTATTGTTGATTCAGGGTTGATTAGTCATGTGCAAATTATAACAAAAGAAGGAGGCTCTATTGAGTTGAAGAATAATGGCAAAATTGACTATTTGAATTCTAATGAGTTTGAAGTTGTTAAGGGAGCAAAACTAAAGGTATCACATGGTGAAATTTCAAATAAATAGGATTATGTTTAAAATGAAGTATAAAATAATTATTATTTTGTTGTCATTACTTGTGTCGTTTGCTATTGAAGCTCAAAATTGCTTTATTAGTGAGGGCAAAGAGTGGACTGTTGATGGCATGATGTATGGTTCAGATGATACATGCATTAGGTTTACAAATAAGCACAAAATATCACAAGTTGAGAATGTTGATGGGAAAATTATTGCGATTCTGCAAGCAAAGTCATGGCGTGCGGCAACAGAGTTTGAACCATCTGAATGGTCTGGTAATGTTGTAATTACAGAGTGCGATGATAAATTATACATAGGAGAAAGACTTGTTTTTGATATGGGACTTCAAGTTGGAGATCGGTTTGTTTGGAGTGAAGAACAAGCATGGGAAAATTTGACTGTTACCGGTATTGATTACAGGGAAATTGAAGGTGTGAAAAGAAAATGTATTTATTTGTGTTGTGCTGAAGATCCAAATATAACAGACATCTGGATAGAAGGTATTGGTTCGATGATATATGGTATTGAAAACGAACCTCTTATGAAAGTCGGCGCTTCAACAAAAATGATTTCATGTATTGAAAATGGTATTGAGGTTTATAGTGATGAACCGTTGGATTATGAATACGCTCCGCTTGTACGAGAAGGAGTAGTGTGGCATTATTCTTATTATGGTGAATTATATAAATTCAGTTTTCTCGGAGAGGAAGAAATAGATGGAAAAATCTACCGAAAATGTTATAAGTTTGATGAGAAATCTGATATTACAGAAAGCAATGGTACACTCATTGCTTATCTGAGAGAAGAAAATCGACAAGTCTATTCAATATTTGATGATTCTGAAGAGACAATGATTTACGATTTTAATTTGAAAGTTGGTGATATTTATAATAGTTTATACAACCAATTTGCTATTACAGCAATTGATTATGTCAGCATTAACAATTGTCTTACAAAGCGTTTTCAATTAGAACGAGAAAATGAATGGATAGTGGAAGGTGTAGGTGTAGTATCTGAGATGGGACACTATTTTTTCTGCCCATTCTACCCAACTCCTTCCGGAACAGGAATGTCATTACCTCCTGTTTTATATAAACAAACCACAATAGATGGTCAAGTTTTGGTCTCATATACATTGGATTCTATAGAAAAGGTAACACAAAATGAATTGCTGATTAGTCAGGCTGAAAATGTTGTGATCATCAACGGCGCGACGGGCAAGGTCAATGTGGCAATCTATACGTTTGACGGAGTGAAGGTGGCTGAAGCATCGGGCTCAGAGTCGGTCAGCTTATCGACAGCCGAATTACCGATAGGTATCTATGTGATCAAAGCGACAGACAGCACCGGCAATAAATTGATTCAAAAAATTGTGATTAAATAGTATCTTTATTCAAGAGGGAGCTAAATAGTGCGGGAGTCATGTAATTAGCAAAATAATATAGTTTCCGTAACCTTAAGAGGGGTCGAGTGGAGAGATGATGTATCGCTCCGTCGGCTCCTTTGTCAATAATGTAGTATGAGGGTGGGTTTGTCGGAGGCGATGCAATAAATAAGAGGATTTTGCGTTAAGATAAATGTATGGTTGAAAAAGTGTATCATATACTTCGAAACGATTTGATGTCAAGGCTGTCGGTAGTCTTGATGTTTGTCGTATGTTGTGGCATGGCTGCGTTGGCTCGTCCACAAGACAAAATGCTCAATCGTCCGTATGCCGATCAGAAGCCTTTGCATTTGGGCTTCTCTGTCGGGATGCACATGCAAGATCTAAAATTTACGCATAATGGATTAATGACTGAGGACGGCGAGACATGGTTTGCCGAAGTGCCGAGCTATAGTCCCGGATTTTGTGTCAATGTGTTGGGCGACTGGCGCTTACATAAGCATTTTAACCTTCGTTTCTCGCCGGGTATGTATTTCGGGAATAAGGTCGTCAAGATGCTTGATACGACAAAAGGAGGAGAGGCACAGCAGAATGTCAAGACAGCATACGTAGTCGCACCGTTAGATTTGAAAATTTCGGGAGAGCGTTACTTGAACAGTCGTCCGTATGTAACACTTGGCGTTATGGGATCGCTCGATGTCAGTAAGAAGCGAAGTGATTATTTGCAGTTTAATGCGTTGGATGCCTATTTGACTATCGGCATGGGTTGTGATTTTTATCTGCCATTTTTTAAGTTAAATCCGGAGATAAAATTTTGTTTCGGATTGACCGACATTTTGAAGCATGATCGCCCGGACTTGGTTGATGACCCACAGAAATTGAAGATGACTGAGTCTTTGACTAAGGTGAAGTCAAACATGATAGTACTTACATTTTATTTTGAGTGATGAAGAGGATATTTCGTAATATAATAGTGTTGGTTGCAATGATGCTGATGTTTGTCTTTGATATGCAAGGACAGGTAGATGCACAGTTGAGTCAATATTGGGCTATACCGACTTATTACAATGCCGGGGCAAGTGGTTCGAGCGACTATCTTCGTATCAATGGAGGAGCTCGTCTGCAGTGGCTTGGCATAGAGAATGCACCTCAATCGTTTTTAGGTCAGGTGGATATGCCGTTAAATCTTTTTGGTAAGCGTATCGGTGTCGGAGCCGGCTTGCAATCAGAAACGATGGGTTTGTTTTCAAACTTGAACATTAATGCACAATTCTCATATAAGATAAAGCTTTTTAAAGGCGAATTGAGCATTGGTGCGCAGGTAGGCTATTTTGAGCAGAAATTCAAGGGCTCAGAGGTGGAAGTTCCCGATGATGACGATTATCACGATAGTAGTGATCAAGCGATTCCGACGCAGGATTTAAAGGGAGGCACAGTAGATATCTCAGCCGGTATTTTTTATACTCACAAGTATTTTTGGGTCGGCGTTTCGGGCTTACATCTTCTCGAGCCGACAGTGAAGATGGGTCTTGAAGGCTCTGAGAGTACAGCATCGCAGGAGTATGAGACGGTGGTGCCACGTACGCTATATTTTATGGGAGGAAGCAATATTCCGTTAAAAAATACGTTATTTGAATTACAACCATCATTGATGGTAAAGACCGACTTCAGTGTCTTTTCAGCGGAGATTACTGCACGCGCACGTTACAACAAGTTCTTGTCGTTCGGTGTAGGGTATCGATGGAAAGAAGCTGTCATGATAATGGCAGGAGCCGAGTATAAGAATTTCTTTGTCGGATATGCCTACGATTATCCGTTGTCGGCGATAGCCAAAGCGAGCAGTGGCAGCCATGAGTTACTTGTCGGTTATAAAATGAAGATAGACCTATCAGGAAAGAATAAAAACAAGCATAGATCCATAAGGATTATGTAAAACAGATATATGATGAATTTTAAATATTTGCAAAGCAAGTTTAAGATGTTGACAGTGGCAATGATAGCAGTCGTTGCGTCGTCAGCATTTGTGTCCTGCATGTCAACACGAGGCAGTAGTTCAGGAGGAGAAGTTACAGGTGTAGGCGGGTATGCATACGCAGAGCCGGCACCATATGGAATGGTACTTGTCGATAGAGGAGCCTACAAGATGGGCCCGTCAGAAAATGATAGCGTATGGGGCATAAAAGCCGACCAGCGAGGAGTCTCTGTAGATGCTTTTTGGATGGATGAGACAGAAGTCACAAATTCAAAATATAAGCAATTTGTCTTTTGGGTGCGCGATTCGATTATTAGAGAGCGTCTTGCTGACCCGGCATATGGAGGCAATGAAGAATTTAAAATCGAAGAGGATGAAGAGGGTAATCCTGTCAAACCATATTTGAATTGGAATAAAGCAATTCCGTGGCGTAATGCCAATGAGGATGAGATGCGTGCCATAGAGAGTGTATATCGCACCAATCCGATTACCGGACGTCGAGAATTAGATCCTACGCAATTGAATTATCGATATGAGGTGTTCAATCACACAGCAGCGGCTAAGCGCAAGCATCGTCTTGATCCGGAACGTCGTGAATATAACACAGACATCCCGGTGTCTGATGAATTGCCGATGATTTCAAAAGATACAGCTTATTTTGATGAAGAATGGCGTGTTGTCAGAGAGACTGTTTCTCGTCGATTGACAGGCGACTATGATTTCTTAAATACGTATATTGTAAACGTTTATCCGGACACAACAGCGTGGATTAACGACTTTGATAATGCCTACAATGAGCCATACACTCGCATGTATTTCTCTCATGCCGGCTACAACGATTACCCGGTGGTGGGAGTAAGTTGGGAACAAGCCAATGCGTTTGCCAACTGGCGTACCGACTATCTCCGACGCTCGTTGGGTAAGGAAGGTGTCATGATTGAGCCATATCGTTTGCCGACAGAAGCCGAATGGGAATTTGCCGCTCGTGCAGGCAATAGTGAAAGTCAATATCCATGGAGTGAGACTCTCCCGATGGATGAGCGAGGTTGTTTCTATGCAAACTTCAAGCCTATGGAGGGCGATTACATAAGAGATGGTCACTTGATTACTTCGCCTGTGGGTACATTTAATGCCAATGATTTCGGATTGTATGATATGGCAGGTAACGTTAGTGAATGGACTTCGACAGCTTATACAGAAAGTATCAATAAACTGACAGCCGATATGAATCCTGAGTATCGTTACGATGCAGCAAAAGAAGACCCATATAAAATGAAACGCAAGATAGTGCGTGGCGGTTCATGGAAAGATGTAGCGCATAATGTCAGAAGCGATATCAGAATGTGGGAGTATCAGAACGAACAACGTAGCTACATAGGATTCCGTTGCGTTCGCTCACAAATCGGATTTGCAAAAGGAACAAAAAAGAGATAATAACACGATAAAACGGACCATAAATAAAAACTCACAATAGATAATGGGAAAGATAAAAAAATATAAAAATAGCATTGAACGCTTCTTAAGTGGCGAAAAGGGGCAGAGATTTTTCAACTTTGCCTATAGTTTCGGTGCAGCGATTGTAATCCTGGGTGCATTGTTCAAGATTCTTCATCTTCCGATGGGTAACGCATTGTTGTGTATTGGTATGGGTACAGAAGTCTTGATGTTCCTTCTCACAGCTTTCGATCGTCCACCTAAGGAATACCATTGGGAAGAGGTTTTTCCGGTGCTTGAATCAAAGAATCCGGAGGATCGTCCTGAGTTTGTAGGTGGTGGTGGCGGAGGTGTCATCATCAATGGTGGTGGCGGTGTCATCGGTGGTGGCGTAATAGGCGATGGCTCTGTCGAGGGTTTTGCCGGCGAAGCAGCTGAAGGCGTCGTAGTTAACGGTGGCGGAGGTGTCATCGGTGGTGGAGTAATAGGCGGCGGTGTTATCGTCAGTGGAGAGCAAGCTCGCCAGTCAGCAGGTATTCCTGATGCAGTAAATCTTTCGGAAGAAGACACTCAGTCGTTGCGCGACAGTATCTCAAAAATGGCTGCAGCAAGCGAGCAACTTTCACAGATGGCTGAGTTGACAAATGCTACCCAAGAGTACCTTTCTCAGATGGCAGGCATCGCCGAGCAAATGCAACAACTCAAGGAAACGACAATGGCACTCAACCAAGTAAGCAACGTATTGCTTCAATCATATCAAGTAATCACGGAAAATAGCGAAAATATCACACGTAGTTCGACAGGATATGTCGATCAGATGGAAAACTTAAATCGCAATATCGGAGGATTGAATACAATCTATGAAATCCAACTAAAAGGCATTTCGTCGCAACTCGAGTCAATCGATCGCGTAAATCGTGGATTGAAAGACATTCGCGATATGTATGAAAAATCGGCAAACGAAAGTTCACGCTATTGCGAAGAAACAGAAAAAATGGCACGCTACATGAAGCAACTCAACCAAGTGTATGAAAAGATGATCACTGCGATGACTATCAATATGCACAACCCGATGATGGGAGGCAATATGCAGCAACCGATTAATCCATTTACGCAAAACTCTGAAGAAAACGCATAACGACCATGGCAGGAGGTAGTGGAAAAATGTCGCCTCGTCAGAGGATGATCAACTTGATGTACATCGTTTTGACCGCGATGCTTGCACTCAATGTGTCGAGCGACGTGCTCAACGGGTTCAGTCAAGTACAAGAGGCATTGCAACGTACTGCCGGGAATATCTCGGCTCGTAATGAGGTGCAATTTCAGTATTTACAGAGTTTATATGAAAAGAACCCTACAAAGACAGGTCCATGGTATGAAAAAGGAGTTGATGTCAGAAAACAATCCAATGGGTTATATGCTTTGATTGACTCGTTGAAACTTGAAATTGTTAGAAATGCAGACGGAAAGGATGGTGACGTCAATAATATCATAAACAAAGATAATCTTGAGGCATCATCGGTGGTTATGCTCAACCCTACGACTCGCAAGGGTAAAATGCTTCGCGAGAGGGTAGATGCCTATAGAACGTTTATTATGAACGTTATCCCGGACTCAACAAAGCGCCAAGCTGTTGCTCAAATGCTCTCAACAACAGTGAAGCAGAAACTTGGCACAGTGGGTAAGACATTTTGGGAAGATGTGAAGTTTGACAATGTGCCTGTCGTGGCTGCTGTGACTATTCTTACTCAGCTTCAGAATGACTTACGTCAGGCAGAGTCGGAAGCACTCTCAAGTTTGATTACCAATGTCGATATCGGTGACGTCAGAGTCAACGAACTTAACGCATACGTTATCCCTAACTCCAATATGATTATGCGTGGGGGCAAGTATTCAGCCAATATTGTGCTTGCAGCGATCGACACGACTCAGCGTCCGACGATTTATGTCGGTGGCACTAAGGTTGAAAACGGTCTCTATGAGTTTGTGCCGACAAGTGTCGGAGCGTTCGACTATAGTGGTTATATAGAAGTGCCAAAGGGCGACGGCACAATCGATCGTCGTGAGTTTACGTCTCACTACACTGTCATTGAGCCAATGGCGACAATCTCTGCGACGATGATGAATGTACTCTATGCAGGTATCGACAACCCTATCAGTATTTCGGTGCCGGGTGTGGCTATGAATGAGATTACAGCGACTATGTCAAATGGTACGTTGACACGCAACGGCGACCTATGGGTGGCTCGTCCTAACAAGATAGGCGACGATGCAGTCATCACAGTGTCGGCAGCGACTGCCAATGGCACGCAGCAAATGGGTGCAATGACATTCAGAGTACGTAAGTTGCCTGACCCATCACCGTTCATTGCTATCAAAGACGCAAGTGGTAACACTGTAAATTATAAGGGTACACCCAAACGCATCTCTAAGGGTTCGCTTATGGCTGCCACAGGTCTCGGCGCTGCTCTCGATGACGATTTGCTCAACATCAGTTATTCTGTAGTGTCGTTTACGACTGTATTTTTCGACAGCATGGGAAATGCAATGCCTGAAGTTTCAGAAGGCTCTAAATTTTCAGCTCGTCAGATGGAGCAATTCAAACGTTTGAAGCCGGGCAAGAGTTTCTTTATCACTAATGTCAAGGCCAAAGGCCCTGATGGCATTACTCGCGATATTTCGCCAATGGAAGTAGCCTTAAATTAATAATATAGCTAATCAGATAATATTAAGATATGAAGACTTATCGTTCACTTTTAGTAATAGTCGCAGCGCTTATGGTGTCGCTCTCATCAGTGGCACAGTCGGAAGTCGGCGTGCGCAAACGTGGTGAAAGAGGAAAGAAAAAGACAGAGGAAAATGCATCTACTCAGGTGACTGAACGTATGCAGTCGTTCTACGAACAAAAAGAGCCACACGATGCCGACTTGGCGTGGATGAGAGAAATTTATCGTCAGATCGACTTGACACAGCCCGACAACGCAGCATTGTATTTCCCTGAAGATGTAATTGACGGACAAGAAAACTTGTTTCGCTTGATGTTGCGTCTTGTAGTCAATGGAGAAATTCCTGCATACGAGTATCTTGATGGTCGTGAAATATTCACAGACAAATACAAAATCAATGTGCGTGATATGCTTGACAGATTTGGTATTTACTACACAGAGGGCAAGGGCTCTACTGAGAAGAATCCGAAATTTGTGATTGAAGAAGCTGATGTCCCGACAACTCAGGTGCTCAACTACTACGTCATAGAGAAGTGGGAATTTGACCGTCGAAGCAATGATATGAAGATGCGAGTTGTGGCTATCTGTCCGGTGCTCAATCGCTCCAGCGACTTTGGTGGCGATGCGCGCTATCCGATGTTTTGGGTGAAGTTTGACGCATTGCGCCCTTATCTCGCTCAGCAATATGTTTTTATTTCTGATGACAACAATCTCCCTCAGTACAGTCTCGATGACTATTTCAATATGGAGATGTACAAGGGTGATATTTACAAGACCAAAAACCTCCGAAACCTTTCTTTAGTGCAGATGTTTCCTGATCCGGACGACTTGAAGCGTGCGCAAGACAGCATCGATAATCGTCTGCGTAACTTTGATAAGAATCTTTGGGTACCGACTCGTGAAGAGTATCTTGCTCAAAAGGAAAGAGAAGACTCATTGAAAGAAGTTGCAAAAAATAATGATACAGTAAAGATAGCCAATCGCGATGAGGTCGTTGTAGTCGAAGATGAGACTGTGGCAGAAAAGCCAAAGAAAGAGAAGAAAGAGGAGTCGAAAGCGAGAAATAAACGTTCTGAGAAGAAAAAGAAATCAAGCGGACCGAAAGTAAGCTCCAAGACAAGCAATCCGTCGGCAGCCAAATCAGTGAGACGACGCAAGAAATAATCAACATAAAGGCATGGGTGACCATGCCTTTATTATTATATAACAAATCAAGACAAAGCAATTTATAGAGGCTCTTTTACGGAAGTTCCCTTTCTCGATGCCGACTAAAGAAATCGGTCGATGATCGTGGCAGCACCACGACCGCCCATAGATGTGTAGTGATAGACGAGTGGCATTAGCAAGCGCATGCGAAAGTCGGCTTTGCTATGTTGCATCACTTGAGTATATAGAGGGTAGGCGAGTTCGGTATGACCCTCTTTTTTGTAGTGTGCGGCTAAGATTATCCGTCGGTAGTCAATGAGTCGGAGTAATGACTTTTTGTTCTTATGAGATGAATTAGTGATGACTTTTTCTGCTTTATTGAGGGCGACCTCCCATTTTCCCGCTTTTGAAGAAAAATCAAGACCTGTAATGGATGATTCTTGCATGAAGATATCGACTAAAGTCTTTCCAAGCGATACTACACAAGGGTCGTTGAGTAATAGACGGATGCCTGTTTCCCAATCGTTCCATGTCACCACATTGTTGTCCCAAGCACCACAATCTTTGAAGAATGAAGTGCGAACGGCATAGCCTTGTGTGCGTAAAGTGGCATGATAGATATGGTTGCGAAGTATGTCGCCATTGCGAAAATAGAATAGACGTTTTTTGCCGTTGATGAAATGGTAGAGAGCATTACAACATACGATGTCAGCGTTAGGATTTTTAGAGAACGCTTCAACATAGTCGGCAATTGCAGTCGGACGCATCGTGTCATCGCTGTCGAAAAAAGCCAATAGTTCTGTATCGACATAATGCAAGCCTTTGTTGCGAGCAGCGGTTGCGCCCGGTGAAGACTCTGTGACGACTGTCACTGCGAAGTCATTGGTTTCGTTAGCATTCTTCCATTGATTAAGTATTTCCAAAGAGTTGTCAGAAGAATTGTTATCGACCAGGATAAGATGTATAGGGCGATATGTTTGCTTAGCGATGCTGTCGAGGGTTGTGGCGACAATAGTAGCACGATTATAGACAGGGATAACTATGGAAAACGTTTTATTCATCAAAGGATTTTTAATTTGCTGTAAAATTACGTAAATTATGGCAATTTTTACTATTTTTGCAATATGAAATTTTTATTCGTAGGTGATTATTCGAATTTTCATGTCTCGCTTGCAACAGAGTTGAAACGATTGGGGCATGAGGCGACGATAGTGTCGTCCGGCTCACGATGTATGGATACGCAGCGTGACATAAACGTTGCCAGAGAGCTTGGTTTTCTTGGAGGTATGAAGTATATATATCGCTTGTTTTCGGTGATGCCGAAAATGCGAGGCTATGATGTGGTGCAACTCATCAATCCGAATTTTTTTGAGTTGCGACCGGGCAAAATCAGATATTTTTTCAACGAGTTGTGTCGTCAAAATAGAAGTGTCTTTTTGTCGTTGGCTGGTAGTGATCCATATTATGTCCGGATGTGTTGTCGGTCAGAAGAATTGAGATATTCTGAATATCGTTTGGGAAAAGAACCTGCACCTTTTGCACAACAAAATCCAACGAATGAATTGGAGTGGCAGACTGTAGAGATGCTCAATCATTGTGAGGATATTTATAACGGAGTGGATGGTGCTGTCTCTTGTCTGTATGAATATGATGTGGCAGGCAGATACTATCTGAAAGATAAATTGAGCTACATCGGAATTCCAATCGATTTGGAATCAGTAGGATATATGCCGGCTCCGCTTGGCGAAAAAATAAATATTTTTGTCGGAATAAAGAGCGAATATAAGGCTTTTAAGGGCACAGACCGATTGCTTGCAGCGGCTCAACGCATAGAAGCTGAGATGCCTGATAGATGTAGAGTAGAGGTCGTGGAAAATCTCCCGTACAAGGAATATATGCGACGTCTTGAAGATGCTGATATTGTGCTTGACCAACTTTATTCATACACGCCTGCGACCAATGCGCTCGGAGCAATGGCGATGGGTAAGGTGGTGGTCTCAGGTGCCGAACCGGAATTTTATGACTTCATCGGTGAGCACGAACTGCGTCCGGTGGTGAATGTGACACCCGATGATGAGGCTATATATCAAACGATTAAAGAGTTAGTGCTTGACAGAGAGCGTCTTAAAATGCTTTCGGCTCAGGGTCGAGAGTTTGTAGAGAAGCATAACTCGTCGAAGGTGGTTGTGCAAAGATATTTGAAACATGTAGAGCAAATGCTGAAGTGATATGGTGAAGTTGCAAGTTTTGATATGTACCATCGGAGCAGAGGGGATACGTCGAGTCGTCGAGTCGTCGCATCCTGAGGTCGAGGGGGTGGAGTATCTTGTCTCGTGGCAATTGCCTGATGGGGATATGGATGTGCCCGAGGCATTGGTAGTCAGAGACGATGTCAAGGTGTGCAAGGTCAATAGCCGAGGCATCTGTCGCAATCGCAACAATGCTGTCAGATGTGCCACAGCCCCACTTTGCCTGATGAGTGATGATGATGTGTGTTATAAAGAGGAAGAACTAAAGTCGCTAATCTATGCTTTTGAGAAATATCCCGATGCCGACATTATCACCGTGCGCCACCATTCCGATAATTATCCCAAAGCGTATCCCGACCAGTCGTTCGACCTTGTCAATGCTCCCAAAGGATACTATGTGACATGTTTTGAAATTGCCTTCAGACTTAGTGCTGTGAAGGGTGTAGTGAAGTTTAACGAAAATATCAGCATCGGTACTCCTGTGTTGCGATGTGGCGAGGAAGATGTCTTTATCCATGACGCAAAAAAAGCGGGACTAAAGGCTCGATTTGTGCCGATAGTGGTCGGTACGCACAACCACCCGACGACAGCCGGCAGAGATGCCGAAGAACCATATTTCTGGATTACCAAAGGAGCTGTGTTCAGCTATATACATCGCTTTACGTGGTTGCCTCGAATTGTGGTGAATGCTTGGCGCGCATCACGAAAATCAGAAAAATCATTCGGATTCTTTTTTGTGAATGCTCTTAGAGGTGTGAAATATGCCAAAGAAAACAAGGTATTTAAATCGACTAAAAAAGTAGATTTGAGTTGTTAAAAAAATAAAAAAGATAATTCGTTTAATGTTGAATTGTAAGTTTTTATGTAATTTTGCACTAATATAACAATATGTAAAATTGCGTAAGATATTTGAAATATTATTTGTGGCTTTGGCTGTAATGGTGATGACGACGTTATCATTGTTGCCACATCACCATCATGGTTGCTCGGAGGCTATATGTCTGATGCCACAATATTGTGGCCATACCGATGAGTACTCTCACTTACATGGTGATTTGGAAACTGACGGCACAAGTCACAACGGGGAAGAACATTGCTCAATAAGAGTAATCGATATGTCGATTGGCAAAAGCACAGAAGTGTTGACGCCGGATATTCAATCTTTTAATTTATTTTTAAATCAGCCGGAAGTAACAGAGTTATACAAGGCTGAGTTGTCGGGCTTTTATGATATTGAGAAGTCGGAAAGAATTGTGACTCAATACAAAAGTCCTCAATATGGGCTTCGTGCCCCTCCTGTGTCTTTTTGTTGATTTATAGACACGAAGATTAATCCGAAATAAAAATTGTAAAAACATCATCTGGTAAATAATCAGATCAAAAAATCATAAATATATGAAAATCAAACATCTTTTTATAGCAGCATTGTCGTTTTCAACGATGATGTTAATGAGCTGTTCCGCTAATGAGGGACATTCACACGACCATGCGCATGGCGAAAGTTGTTCGCATGACCATAGTCATGAAGGTCATAGTCATGACCATTCATCACACAACCACGATCATTCGGGACACGATCACTCTGGTCACAATCATGGTGCGTCCGAGGAAGGTCATGCCGATGGTATTATTGTTTTTACCAAAGAACAAGCAAAGAAATCAGGCGTGACAGTGGCAACTGTTGAACCTACAGAATTTTACGATGTGATAAAGACCGGCGGACAGGTGTTGTCGGCACAAGGCGATGAGCGTACAGTGGCAGCGACAGCAAGTGGTATTGTAGGCTATGTCAACAAGTCATTGACCGATGGTTCGGCAGTAAAAGCCGGTCAGGGATTGTTCACAATATCATCAAAAGGAATTGTTGATGGTGATGCTTCGTTGTCGGCAAAAATTGCATACGATGCAGCAAAAATAGCCTACGACAGAGCTGCTTCTTTGGTGAAAGATAGAATAATTTCGCAACGCGAATTTGATGAAGCAAAAGCAAATCTTGAGCAAGCACAAGCTGCTTTGAACACGGTTTCCGGACGTGCAGCATCAGGTGGAGTGACTGTAAGTTCTCCTATTTCGGGATATTTGATATCGTTATTGGTTAAACCGGGTGAATATGTTTCTGTCGGTCAGCCGATAGCGACAGTGTCGCAAAATCGTCGTTTGCAATTGCGTGCAGAAGTATCGGAACGCTATTTCGATCGTTTGGGTAATATTTTCTCGGCAAATTTCGTTTTGCCTTATCGCCCTGATGAAATGTTGTGTCTCTCAGAGTTAAATGGTAGAGTAGTCTCATACGGTAAATCGTCAAGCGAAGGATCATACTATCTTCCTGTAATTTTCGAATTTGATAACGTAGGAAATATCGTACCGGGTTCGTATGCAGAAATCTATCTTCTTGGAGCTCCTCGTGAGGGAGTGATAAGTGTGCCTAAAGGTGCAATCGCTGAAGAACAAGGCTTGTACTTTGTGTTCTTACAAAAGGATGCAGAGCATTATGAAAAACAAGAAGTAAAACTTGGTGCCAACAACGGAGTGACTATTGAAATCAAAAAAGGACTCAAAGCCGGCGACAAGGTGGTTACAAACGGAGCAATCCATGTCAAAATGGCAGGTAATTCGTCTGCTATACCTCACAGCCATAGTCACTAATTTAATATCGAAACATTATGCTTAACAAGATAATACAATTTGCGCTAAATAATCGCCTGATAATATTAGTCGCATCTGTACTGATAATTCTTGCCGGAAGCTACACGGCATATCGCATGGAAGTCGATGTGTTTCCCGATTTGAATGCTCCGACAGTTGTTGTCATGACAGAAGCAAAGGGTATGGCGCCGGAGGAAGTGGAACGTATGGTATCGTTCCCTATCGAGACTGCCATGAATGGGGCGACCGATGTTCGTCGTGTTCGTTCATCATCGACAACAGGTTTTTCTATAGTATGGGTAGAATTTGATTGGGGTATTGATGAGTATAGAGCACGTCAAATTGTTTCTGAGAAGCTGGCGATTGTTGGCGAGCAATTCCCTGAAGGAGTCGGAAATCCTACGTTAGGTCCACAATCATCGGTCTTGGGTGAGGTGATGTTTGTCGGATTGACAGCTGATTCTACATCGATGTTAGAACTCAGAGAAATTGCCGATTGGGTGATACGCCCACGTCTATTATCGACAGGTGGTGTGGCGCAAGTCGCAGTGCTTGGTGGAGATGTCAAGGAGTATCAGATATTGCTAAATCCGGAGAAGATGCGTCATTACGGTGTCGGACTTTCGGAAGTGATGGAAGTTACCAATGGAATGAATCAGAACGCATCGGGTGGTGTGCTATACGAATATGGCAACGAGTATATCATCAGAGGTATGCTTTTGACAACAGATGTTGAAGAAATAGGCAAAACAGTAGTAAAAGCCACAGATGCTGCACCAATTTTGCTCGAAAACATAGCGACAGTTAAAATAGGGGCTAAAGCGCCTAAAATCGGTAAGGCTTCCGTATCAGCAAAAGAAGGGGTGTTGCTGACTGTGACCAAGCAACCTAATACCAGCACACTCGAACTTACAAACAAACTTGATAATACGATAGAGGAAATCAAAAAAGAGTTGCCAAAAGATGTGAAAGTCGATACACAACTTTATCGACAGCAACGATTTATTGATAGTTCTATCAACAATATTCAGCGCTCATTAATTGAAGGTGCTATCTTCGTCGCTTTGGTATTGTTCATTTTCTTAATGAATCCCCGCACAACCATAATATCATTGATAACAATCCCGATGGCGATATTAATTACATTCTTGGTGATGAAAGCCATGGGCTTGACCATGAATACAATGAGTATCGGTGGTATCGCGATTGCTATCGGTTCATTGGTGGATGATGCGATTGTCGATGTGGAGAACGTATATAAGCGACTGCGAGAAAACAGGACTTTGCCGGAATCAGAACGCTTGCCGGTGCTGAAAGTCGTATTTAATGCATCAAAAGAAGTGCGTATGCCGATTTTGAACTCTACGTTGATTATCGTTGTTAGTTTCTTACCATTGTTCTTCCTTAGTGGAATGGAAGGTCGTATGCTTGTGCCTCTTGGCGTGGCATTCATCGTGTCGCTGTTTGCTTCTACACTTGTCGCTTTGACATTGACTCCTGTTTTGTGTTCATATTTATTGAAAAATTCTTCGAAAGAGGATAAGGAGCCGAAGATTGTCGAAAAGATGAAAGGTGGATACTCAAAGGCTTTGAATTGGGCTTTCAACCATAAAAAAGCTGTGTTAGGCAGTGTTATCGGTCTGTTTGTCGTGGCGTTGGGTATATTCTTTACGTTAGGACGTAGTTTCTTGCCTCCATTTAATGAAGGGTCATTTACGATAAACGTCGCTTCAATGCCTGGATTATCGCTTGAAGAATCAGACAAAGTCGGACATCAAGTGGAAGAAATTCTATTGAGTATGCCTGAAATCAAACGTGTGGCTCGAAAGACCGGTCGTGCCGAACTTGATGAACACTCATTCGGTGTTAATGTCTCGGAAATAGAAGCCCCGTTTGAATTGGATGACAGAAGCAAAGACGAATTGACTGCCGAATTGCGTGAAAAATTAGCCGGGTTGTCGGGCGTTAATATAGAAATTGGTCAGCCGATTTCTCACCGTATCGATGCGATGCTCTCCGGTACGCGAGCAAATATTGCGATTAAGATATTCGGTTCGGATTTGAACAAGATGTATAGCATCGGTAATAAGGTGAAAGAAGCTATCTCCGGAGTGGAAGGCATTGCCGACCTAAACGTTGAACAACAGGTGGAACGCCCGCAGCTAAAGATCGAACCGCGTTGTGAAGTGCTTGCACGCTATGGTATCACACTGCCACAATTTGCTGAGTATGTCAATGTGTTGCTTGGTGGAGAAGTTGTGTCTAACGTGTTTGAAGGCAACCGCTCTTTCGATTTGACAGTGAAAGTAGATGACGAAAATCGCAGTTCAATCGATAATATTCGCAATATCATGATAGAGGCTGCAGATGGTAGCAAAATACCATTTGAATACGTTGCAGACATTCGTTCATCGGCAGGACCTAATACAATCGGACGTGAGAATGTTCAACGAAAATTAGTAGTCTCTGCCAATGTCTCAGGTCGTGACTTGAGAGGTGCTGTGAATGATATTCAAGAGATCATCGATGAAAAAATAGAATTGCCTGAAAATTATCACATCGAATATGGAGGACAGTTTGAAAGCGAACAGGCTGCTTCGCAGACGTTGTTTATTACATCCATCTTCTCGATATTGGCAATATTCTTGTTGCTTTATAATCAGTTCCGTAACGCTTCTCAATCGGCTGTGATTATGCTTAACTTGCCGCTGGCATTGATAGGAGGTGTGTTTGTGATATTCTTTACATCCGGAGTTGTTAGCATTCCGGCGATTATCGGTTTTATCTCATTGTTCGGTATTGCGACGCGTAATGGTATGTTGCTTGTCGATAGATACAACTATCTTGTAGCAGAAGGATTGTCGGTCAAAGAAGCAGTAATGCGTGGCTCACTCGACCGTCTAAACCCAATCGTGATGACCGCTTTGACATCGGCATTGGCATTGATTCCACTGGCGTTAGGTGGTGCATTGCCGGGCAACGAAATCCAAAGCCCGATGGCACAAGTAATTCTTGGAGGTCTTTTGACGTCAACATTGCTTAACGGATTTGTTATCCCTGTGATTTATTTGATAATGAACTCAAAGAAGAACATCCAAAAGGAAGAATCATTATGAAAAAAAGATTGATAATTTATATAGTCGCTCTTTTGTCGGTGACATTGAATGTTGAAGCAAACAGGATAGAGATTGTGCTCGACTCGATTGAGACAAATAATACTACGCTAAAAGCGCTTCGCAATCAGAATGAGGCTGTCGCTCTTGCCAATAATACAGGGCTTAATCTTGCTGACCCATCTGTGGAGTTTACCTACATGTGGGGGCAACCTTCTGATGTGCCAAACAAAATAGCAGTAGGAGTAAGTCAGGAATTTGATTTTGCAACTCTTTCCGGAGCTAAACGTCGTGTGGCTACTCGTCAAAACGACTTGTTGAAACTCGAATACAAGCAAACGCGTCTTGATGTTTTGAAGGAAGCTCGTATTGCATTAATCAACCTTATTTATGTCAATGCTCTCAGCGACCTTGACAATCGTAAACTTGCAGAGTATCGCAAATTGGCGAAATCGGAAGAATTGGCATTGCAGAGAGGTGAAACATCAGTAATTGGTCTGAATAAAATCAATCTCGAATTACTTGCTGTCGAAAACGAAGTGAGAATGAATCTTGTTGAGCGTGAAGCTCTATTGCTTGATTTATGTCGCCTCAATGGAGGAAAGGCAATAGTATTTGATACGGCGCTTTATCCGGAAGTGATGCTTGCCGATTCATTCGACGAATTTTATGTTCAGGCAGAGGCTGTCAATCCGGTATTAGCATACGTCAGAAGTGAGATTGAACTAAATCGTGAGATGCTTAGCTTGACAAAGTCAGAAGGTCTTCCTTCGTTCTCTGTAGGATATGTCAATGAGTTGGTGGCAGGAGACAATCATCATGGCGTTGCTGTCGGACTTTCTATTCCATTGTGGAGTAATAGTGGAAAGGTGAAAGCTGCCAAAGCTGCAGTCAGTGCTGCAGAAGCAATGTCGGAAGATGCGGTGGCTCAATTCTATGGCAATGTCCGAACTCAATATGAGCGAACAATTCAACTCCGTCGCACTGCTTCAGAATATACTCAGATGGTGAAGCGCCTTAGTTCGCGTGAATATCTTGAAAAAGCTCTTAGAGCAGGACAAATCTCAATAGTGGATTATATCAACGAAAACAAATTGTATTATGAAGCTCTTGAGAAAAGTTTAGAGGCAGAACGCGATTATCGCTTGGCACTTGCTGAATTGCAAAGTTATCTTGATTGATAAACTCAAAGAGTAATACACATAAATCTTAAAGCCTGTTTGTGTCATGCAAGCAGGCTTTTTTGAATTGTTGCGAAGTGTCGGATAAACCGAGTTAACTTTTTTAGTAATGGGTATAAATTATTTTTACTGATAAATTTTCTGCACGATACAGTGATTATTCAATCGTTTGTTGTAAATTTGTGGTTAATAATATCAATATAGATTACTATGGATTGGAAAGAGGCGTTAAGTAAAGCATTTGATGGTATAGATGCTCCTGAGTTTGAAAAGGAAGAAGAAATAGTTGAAGAGATTTCCTTAACCGATAAGGGCCAAACAGTGCAGAAAGAACCACTAAAGGTATTGACTGACAAAAAAGCACGTAAGGGCAAGACTGCGACAATTATCGAAGGATTTCTTTGCGATGATGAAGAGTTGAAAGAAATAGCCAAGGAGTTAAAGACAAAGACAGGAGTCGGAGGTTCGGCTCGTTGTGGCGAGATATTGCTTCAAGGTGATTGCAAGCAGAAAGTCGCAGAGATGTTGAAAGCGAAGGGATATAAAGTGAAAATCGTCGGATAATTATGTTGCAACTTCAGAGAGCCTCTGCCGGGTCGGGCAAAACATATACGCTTACCAAGATTTATATTCGCAATTTCTTGGCTAAGAAGGTCAATAATCGTTATCGTCTGCGTACAGAGGCTGAAATGCGAGCTGTTCATGGTCGAATCTTAGCGATAACGTTTACCAATAAAGCGACCAACGAGATGAAGCAGCGCATCGTAACTGCGCTTGCTAATCTTGCCGGACTTTATTCTCAAGAAGATGAAAAAATCGATTATCTTTCAGACTTTATAAAGGAATTTTCAGCCACAAAGAAGCAAGTGCAACAAGCGGCGCTATTGGGTCTCAATATATTGTTGCATGGGTATTCGGATTTTCAAATCTCAACAATTGACTCGTTTTTTCAATCCATACTTCGAACTCTTGCCGTTGAAACCGATAGAAACGAATCCTATCAGATTGAACTTGACGATAACTACCTTTCGCAAGTGGGGGTAGATATGACGCTATCTGAAGTAAATGATAATTCAAGTAGAAAAAAAAGGGATGCCAAGTTTTGGATTCAGTCACTGATTTTAGACATGCTCCGAAACGGAGAAGGTTGGAATCCGTTTACAAAAAGCAAAAACGGATTATACGCAGAGTTGGTTAATTTTACTAACCTGTTCCATTCAGAGGTGTTTAAAGAGAATGTGGAGGCTGAGTTGATGAAATATCTAACCTCGGACATTGATTTTATGGAGGTGTATCGTGAACTGAAAAGGAGTCATAAAGAATGTCATGAGGAATATAAAGAAGCATATTTAGAGAGTAGAACCGCAATCCTTGAAATGCTAAACAGGGAAGGTTGCACCTTCAATTCGTTGAATGGTAGATATTATGGGAGATTATGGCGGCGCGAATCTGATTCTGACTTTACTGATTTGCCGATAGGCAAAGTGAAATTTGAGTTTGGAAATTCGATTATGTCTCTCGAAGGTGTTGATGAAGAAAATGCAAAGATTTTGTCCGGATCCGACAAAAAGAAGGCTGATGCACTTCAAGGACTTGCTTCTATGCTATGCGATCATCGTGATTTAATGCTTGAATGGGAAATTTTGGATCGATTTTGGTCGGCAACAAATGGCAAGTTGTACTATTTGGGGTTGATAAAATCAATTAAAGAAAATATCAGACAATTTAGAGAGGAAAATAATATAATCCCATTGAGCGAGACAAATCGTATTCTGCAAGGTATTATCAATGAAGACGATGCACCATTCATTTATGAGCGAGTGGGGACATATATTAATTACTATCTTATCGATGAATTTCAGGATACGTCACGATTGCAATGGAGTAATCTGTGTCCGTTGGTGTCTGAAAGTCTGAGTCATGAAGAGGACTACGACAATCTTATAATCGGCGATGTTAAGCAGAGCATCTATCGTTTCCGTAATGCAGAGCCTATGCTTATTCAAAAGGATGTGCCGGAGAGATTTTATTGCGAAATACGAGGGGAAAGTGTAGATGAAAACACCAATTGGCGCAGTAATAGGGAAATCGTTAAATTCAATAATTCGTTTTTTCATAGAATTGCGCATACTCTTGACTATGAACGAGGAGCAGACGAGTCGGATAGCAAAAGATTGAAAATCAGTTCGCTTTATAACAATGCAATTCAAAAAATTAAAAATATTGACAAGCCGGGCTATGTGGAAGTGAACTTCATAGGCGACAGAGCCAATGCGTATGAAGAAATGGGCGACCTTGTTCATCATCTTCTCGATAAAGGCTATGAACAGAGGGATATAGCATTTCTTGTTAACAATGCCAATCATGGAGTGAGGCTTATCGATGCGTTGATGGCATACAATGCCGATGAAAAAAATGTCGGTAAGACACCGATTTCAATAATCAGTGAGCAGTCGCTGAAAATTTCAGGATCGAGTGCAGTGAAATTAGTGGTGGCAGTGTTGCAACTCATTGTCAAGGGAAATGCTAAGAAAGGTCTAAAATCAGACAATCGGCGCTATAGAAAAGTCGAAATGGATGAGTTTATAAGCAGCTACAATTATATTTATTGCAATAACCCGGACTTATCGGCAACGGAAATTATAGAACACTATTTTAGCGATGATTCTAACATAGATGTCAGTGATATACTTAAGGAGGTTTATACTGTCGCTTTGCCGGCATTGGTTGAAAACATAATAATCAAAGTTGTCCCTGAAAAATTGAGACAATCGGATGTTGCCTTTTTGTCTGCATTCCAAGATAAAGTGTTAGAGTATTGCCAAATGTACCCTACCGATATAGCATCGTTTGTCAGATGGTGGAACGACATCGGAGCAGATAATTCGTCAATATCTTCACCGGAAGATACGGATGCAGTGCAAGTGATGACGATACATAAGTCGAAAGGATTAGAGTTTAAATGTGTGATTATACCTCATGCAGATTGGAGCTTGGATGTTACCAAGTCTTCTACTATTTGGGTTCGTCCTAAATTGCCGAAAAACATAGAAATTACAGATATGCCTCCTTATCTACCAATAGAAATGAATAACGCTCTCAAAGATACGCTATATAATGATGATTATGAGCAAGAATTTGATAGAATTATTGTCGATCAGCTGAATAAGACATACGTCGCATTTACTCGTGCTGTCAATGAACTATATATATATGCGCCCTCTACAAAAAAGGCAGATACTACTCGTATAGGCGATTACCTCAAGCGTATTGTTCCACAGATGTATGACACGAAGCTCTTGGACCCCTCAGAGATTGAATTTACTGTCAAAGAAAATGACATCATTATCGATGATTCCGGAGAATTGTTGACTTATAGAATGGGTGGGGTGACACCTGAGGATGTCAGAGAATCCAAGGATAAATCTGATGAATCGAAATCAGATGAGTCAGAATCTGACGATAAAGAAAAAATTGCTGATTATCATGTCAATACAAAGACTAAACTTCTTATGACGGATTCTGAAAAAGATGCAGAAGATGACAATGAAGTAAGTTTGGATAATGCTGCCGAAAAAGAAAGTAAGGAAAGTCGAAGAAGAGGTCGTCTGTTACACTCTATTATGGAACAAGTTATCGTTGCAGATGATTTGCCGGCAGCCATCAGACGTATGAAGATAGCAGGTCGGTTGAAAGGGAAAGATGCTGATGAGGTAGAGGCGTTTTTGAAGGCAAAAATGGCTGATGAAAAGGTTGCAAAGTGGTTTGATAAAGACTTGGATGTCATAACCGAGCGCACCATTCTATGCAGCGATGATAAAAATCGTCGTCCCGACCGAATCGTCGTTTCAAAAGAAGGTGATTTGGAAGTCATCGATTATAAATTTGGTAAGCAACTAAATGACAACTACAATACACAACAGGTGAGACGTTATATCAAATTGCTAAGAGAAATTAAAGCAGAAGATGGTAGTCCTAAATATCGTTCGGTGTGTGGTTATCTTTGGTATGTATCACTCGGTATAGTTAAGCCTGTTGATTCTAATATAACTAAGCGCAACACAGATAGATAAACATATAAAATAAAATATCAGAATCCATTAAACTGTAAAAGTATAAATTTGATTTTGGTACAATTAAAAAAAATTGTAAATTTGCACTAATATTAGAAGCGTAGAGTCGCAATCTAAGGTATTTATTTTTAAAGAAGCGTATTAGCTTTATTCTTTGTAAGAAAATCGCCAAAATTTCAATCATCGAGGAATGAAGCAGTCTAATAACGCTATGCTTGCCATGTCCACCCCGCAAGCGGGAGGTGCACATATATGGTAAGGCGTGGGTGGGCTGTTTATTTCGATGATAGGCGTTTGGCGATGCCTCTTACAAGATAAACTGATCAATGTCCCGCGCTTTTTAATTAATAATTGTTTCAATGGGGGCTGAGAAACGTTAATCGATTTAATTTATTATGTTAAAGAATGTGAGATTGCAGAAAGTATTGTTGCCGGTTTTAATGGTTGTGGTGGCGTTGTGTAGTTCGTGTAAACCATTAGATTTGTCAAAAAAATTTCCTCATGCAAAAAGTTCTCAGATATTTGAGATAAACAGTAGTCCTGAGGGTGCGACAGTGATATATGATGGTAAAAAGATAGGTGTCACTCCTTGTGAAGTGGAGTTACCTTTGCCTTATAATATTCCTGTTGTTAATAATTTATATACAAATAACAAAAGGAATAAAGTGTTGGAAGAGACTCAGAAATTATCGGCAATGACTTTTAAATTTATTAAAGATGGATATTTCACAGGAGAAGAAACAATTTATCCTAATGCTAATTTTAATTATAATGGTATATATTATCCATCTTTAAATAATGCATTTATTGTGTCAGTTGATTATCCGGAAGGAGTATTCCATGAAATGCAGAAATCAGATAATGAAAATATTGCTTATGAGAAAGACCCAACCATAGTGGCAGGCGAGGCTGATAATATGGTCAGCAGAGATAATCCGGGAGGAACAGCACTTGAACGTACTATTATTCGTTGGTATTTTGATTCAGAACCAAGAGGAGCACGCCTGTATTGGAGAGTTGTCTCAAGTATCCCTTCAATAGTAAAGAATACGAACGAACTATATTTGGGAACAACCCCGTATGAAGAGACCCGTTCTTTTAATATACTTGGATTGACATACGAAAATTCAAGAGATGTACAAATAGAAATTAAGTTGAGCAGACCGGGGTATATAGATCAAGTCAAAAGATTTAATGTCAGACAAGCTATTGACCAACAAGAAATAAGTAGCTTTTTTGATTTAGTTAAAAAAGTAGAATAGCTTTTTGAAGTTATTGATGATTATATGGCATATTAATCGTCAACCATATTAGGTAGTATTGCAATAACGATTAGTGGCTATTATCCCGATGATAATAGCCACTAATCATTATGTGTAAATTTATTAAATATTTTATTATTCTTCGTCGCGACGACGGTCGTTGCGATGGTCGTTACGGCGGTTGTTGCCACCACGTTGTCCTCCATTAGGACGGTTGCCACCATTAGAACGAGGACCATTGTTAGAACGAGGACGTTGTTCGCGTTCTACGTAGCCTTCAGGTTTTGGAGTTAATACGCGAGCAGAAAGACGGAATTTGCCTGTTTTCTTGTCGATTTCAATAAGCTTTACAGTCACTTCATCGCCTTCCTTGATGCCACTTTGTTCCATATTTTCAAGACGTTCCCAACTGATTTCGCTGATGTGGAGAAGACCGTCGCGACCAGGCATAAATTCTACGAATGCACCGAAGTCGAGGATTGAACGAACAGTCCCTTTATATATTTCTCCTTCTTCAGGAACAGCAACAATTGCTTTGACACGTGCCAATGCAGCATTGAGACTTTCTTTATTGCTTGAAGCAATTTCAACGTGTCCGATACCGTTAGCAGCATCTTCTTCGATAGAGATTATAGCTCCGGTTTCTTCTTGAATGCCTTGGATGATTTTGCCACCAGGGCCAATCACAGCACCAATCATGTCTTTAGGAATGTCGATAGTCACAAGACGTGGAACGTGAGGCTTATAGTCTTCGCGTGGTTGAGGTATTGTTTCGTTGATGATACCGAGGATGTGAAGACGTCCGTCGCGAGCTTGGTTGAGCGCTGTTTCAAGGATTTCATAGCTCAACCCGTCGCATTTTATATCCATTTGAGTGGCTGTGATACCCTTTTCTGTACCTGTAACTTTGAAGTCCATGTCGCCAAGGTGGTCTTCATCGCCAAGAATGTCGCTGAGGACAGCAAATTTTTGACCGTCAGAGATAAGACCCATAGCGATACCGGCAACAGGACGTTTCATTTGAACGCCGGCGTCGAGAAGTGCAAGCGTACCACCGCAGACAGTAGCCATAGAAGACGAACCATTAGATTCGAGGATGTCGCTGACTATGCGGCATGTGTAAGGGAAACCATCAGGGAACATGCGCTTAAGAGCACGATGAGCCAAGTTGCCATGACCGATTTCGCGACGTCCTACGCCACGTTGTGGGCGAGCTTCACCTGTTGAGAATGGTGGGAAGTTGTAGTGTAGTAAGAAACGTTCTTTGCCTTGGTTTAGAACATCATCGAGGATTTTTTCGTCGAGAGTTGTGCCAAGAGTCACTGTCACCAAACCCTGTGTTTCACCACGAGTGAAGACTGCTGCTCCATGAGGTCCCGGCAAGTAATCGACTTCACACCAGATAGGACGGATTTCAGTGGTCTTACGTCCATCAAGACGAATGCCTTCATCAAGAACGCAACGACGCATAGCTTCTTTTTCTACGTCATGGTAGTAGCGTTTAACCATTGCAATACGTTGGTCTTCGCTATAAAGCTCGAGTTGTGCTTCTGTCATTTCAGGGAGAGACTCGATATATTCGTCGCGAATTGCAGCAAACGAGTCTGCACGCCAATGTTTATCGGCGCTACCTGTTTTAGCAATTGCATATACTTTGTCGTAGCATTTTGTTCTTACATCTGCACGCAATTCGTCATCGTTGATTTCGTGGCAATATTCGCGGATGGCTTTGCCTACTTCTTTCTTAAGTTCTTCTTGAATCAAACAGTGTTTTTTGATTTCATCATGAGCAACCTTAAGGGCTTCGAGCAATTCAAGTTCTGAAACTTCGTTCATCTCGCCTTCGACCATCATGATGTTGTCGTAAGTGGCGCCGACCATAAGCTCGATGTCACTACGCTCAATTTGAGCAAAATTTGGATTGATTACCCATTCTCCATCTACACGAGCTACGCGCACTTCAGAGATAGGACCATTGAAAGGAATGTCGCTGACAGCAATTGCTGCTGATGCTGCGATACCTGCCAATGCGTCCGGCGCTTCTGTCTCATCAGCAGAGAATAGTGTTACGTTAACAAATGTTTCTGCGTGATAGTTATCAGGGAACAATGGACGTAAAACTCGGTCAACAAGACGAGAAGTGAGAATCTCATAATCGCTCGCACGACCTTCTCTCTTTAAGAAACCTCCAGGGTAACGTCCGATTGAAGAAAATTTCTCTTTGTATTCAACTGTTAGAGGCATAAAATCTACGCCTTCTCCGGCTTCTTTAGCCGAACATACTGTCGCAAGGAGCATTGTGTTGCCCATGCGTACTTCTACCGCTCCATCTGCTTGTTTTGCTAATTTGCCTGTCTCTATAGTGATCTTTCTTCCGTCAGGCAGCTCGATGGTTTTTTTAATTACATTAAGCATAATTTTTATTGTTTTCTTTTGCGTCTATTGGGAAAAGTGTCATTCCCGTAAATTTTCGCAAAGATACTCAAAAATAGCCGAAATGACAAATTTATTTGCAACAACTCGGATTTCAAATGATATTAATATTATTTGTGGTGTGAATAGAGGTAGCAAAGCTGCTTTGAACCCCAAAAAGTCCTTATATTTTGAAAAAACTATGTATAATCGTCTAAAATCATTAACTTTGCGATAAATTTAGTATAAGATATGAAATTGTCAGTAAGAAAAACTGTTGCAATTGCAGTTATAACGGTCGCATTAGGTGGTGTGTTGGTGTCATGCAGTAATAATGATTTTAAACTGTCAGGACAGATAGATGGTGCAGATAGTAAGACGTTAGTCCTTGAAAGAGGGTTTAATGGTCAATGGATTGCATTAGATTCGGCAAAAACAAAATCCAACGGGGATTTCACAATCTCGTTTGAAGCTCCGACTGCACCTGAAGTGTATCGCTTGAGAATGGATGATAAATATGTCTATTTCCCAATCGATAGTTTGGAGAATTTGACTCTTAATGCGCCGGTCGAAAAATTTGATACGGACTATGAATTGTCCGGTTCGGATAATGCTGTGGCATTAATGAATTTCGAAAAGCAACTCAGTATGCTTGATTTTGATGATGTGGCTGCTGTCAATGAATTTAAAAGAAAAGTATATAACGAAATAATTCGCGATGGTAAAGCGAGCATATTGTGCTATCATGTGCTTAATAAGACCATTGATGGAAAATATCTGTTTGACCCTACAGATGCTTTCGATATAAAAATCTATGCAGCAGTGGCTACCGCTTACAAACATTATCGACCGAACGACCCTCGTACATCATTGTTGGAAATGATAGCTGTCGAAGGACGAAAAAAAGTAAACAGCGAGAGTGGCCGTCAGAATGTAATAGAAGCAGAAGAAATATCATCTATTGATATTGATTTGAAAGATGTCAACGGAGAAAGCCGTAAGTTATCGGATATGTTGAAGCAGGGTAAGCCTACGGCAGTCGTTTTCTCGCTTCTTACAGATGAGAAAAGTCCTGCCCATAACATTGAGATTGCAAAAATTTATGAAGCAAATAAGGGTAGAATAAATATTTATCACGTATGCCTTGACTTTGATCAGTTGGCATGGAAAAATGCTGCAGTGAATTTGCCTTGGACAGTGGTGTATGACCCTGCGGGCGAGCGTTCGGATTATGTGATAAAATATAATGTGCAAACTCTTCCGGCAGTCTATATATATAATGCAAAAGGAGAACTCGTTGACCAGGCTGTATCATTCTCTGACCTCTCGTCAAAACTTTCACGACTATAATTATGATAGAATAAAAGAATAAAAAATAAGGCGGAAATCCGATGGATTCCGCCTTTGTCTTTTTCTATAACAGAGATTAACCTTCTGTGATAGCGTCGCTTGGGCAAATATTTTATCTATTTTTTTGTGGCGTTAAAATAATTATTTAATTTTGCAATTGCTAAATAACCCGGAGGGGTTTGTGAGCAAATTTTTAAAAAAAGGCGTTTATTTGACGTATTCTTTCGGTCTCAAAAACTTCGCAATCTTTTGAACCTATCGGAAGAAGAGGCAACATAAGCGCCCATGTTGGTGTAATAACAAAACATCTTAAACTTTGTCTTTCAACGACAAAGCGGTGTTGTGTATATATACATCTTGGCGTGGGTTGGCTGAGTTGCTTATCTTGATAGGTGGGCAGCGAAGACCCTGAGACCGAGATGAGCGAATGATACAGACTCCCATGCCTTTTATTTATAATTAAAAAACCTAATCAGGGGAGGCTATAGGGTTGTTATTCTCATATGCTAAAGAAATTGTTAAAGGTTCAATGGTTGCTACTTTTACTATTGATTTGTGTAGTGGCAACATCTTGTTCCTCCAAGGGAAAATTAAGCACTATTGGTGTTGCTTATCAATCTGTCAGGACAGACAACTATCGTGGCAAAATACCACAAGATGCTAAAATTGCTGTTTTATATTCTATTTCCAAAGAAGGAAGAATTACGCCGATAGTAGTAAACAAAACTGACGAAATTATGATTATCGACCAAACAATGTCTTTTTTCGTAGATATTACAGGTACATCTAGATCATACTATGACCCTACAGTCAAGACAACATCGACGACTGATATATCGTCGGAGACAAAAGGAGCTTCAATTAATTTGGGGGCTATAGGAAGCGCGTTTGGAATAGGAGGACCATTAGGAACAGCATTGGGCGGTATAAATGTCGGTGGTTCGGGTACTTCCGGCACTTCAACCACTAATACTACCTATTTTGCAGACCAACCTCGCATATCATTATCTCCACGTAGTCAAGGAGCTATGTCTAAATCGTTTAAAATATCTAAAGTGGGTTTTGAAAGATCTTACACGGAATCATCTCTTAATAGTTGGTTAATTTCTAATGCATCTACTCAAAATATTCAAAATGTAACTCCTAAACCTGAATATTCCAATTTTAGCGCGAGTTGCAGAAAGGAATCTCTTCTGCAATTTAGTGTATGCATCTCATATTCTTTAGATAATGGTGAAACATTTGACAAAATTGTTACAGATTTTTATGTCAATACTCAAATGATTGAATATGTAAAAGAAAAAGGAAAAGTAAATGATGCTCTTAGGCAAATTTATATAAATAAGCCTGATGCTATCAATGAGACATGGTGGGTTTTGCATTTTTTACACACAATCCCCGCAAAAGGCAATATTTATGACACAGAGACACAAGGCTTATTATTCGATTACAGATAATTATCTATATTATGAAACTTACATATAAATTAACGTCAATCATTCTATCATTCTCCTTGCTTACATCTTGTTCTACTACGCAAAAAATACAGATTTCGGGATTGGCAGGGACAGAAATTTATACACCGTCAAAGGCAAAAGTCGGAACAATAAGTAATTCAGGACACACTGAAGTAATACTGGAAAGTGATGCTTATTATGCCTATTTACTATCTAAAACAGAAGGTTCTGACAATTATATCCCATTTGCATTAGATTATAAAAATGAAAATTACACCGGAGAAAAAATGGCTCGTGTAGTCGGATATGCACTCTCCGGAATAGGACTTGGAATTGTAATACCCAGTACTATTGGATTACTTGCAACAGGAGGTGATGATCCGTGGGGAATTGTGTTAGCGATTGGGATGGGAACAACATTGGCTGGGGTAGCCATAGGTATGCCGGTAGATTCTAGATTACAGCAAATAGATCACAAATATGGGTTTAAATACCTTTCGCAACAGACTACAAATCAAGATATTACCTTTACGCAGCCACAATTAATAACCGTAAGCCCTGAAAAAGAAAAGGCAACAAAATCAGCCAAGCATGCAGTAGATAAAACTTCACAAAAGGACAAGAGTAAAAAATCATCTTCAAGCAAATCATCAAAATCATTTAAAGACTACAGCACCGCTATTGAGGGTTCGTATATTGGGTCAGGTACTCTAATGTTAGGAGAACGATTAATCGAATCTTATAAGGATATTGTAATAAAAATTACGCGTATCGACAATAGTTCTGTCGAGGTAAGTATTATTGAATCTGATGGTTTGGAATTTTTTAGTGAAACCAGTGTTTATAACATTAAAAAGGGTTCCGGTAATACGTTTACATTAACCCATAATGATATATCAAAAGCAACTATCAAAATAGACAAAAATAAAAAAGCTATCTACATTCATCCTCGAGTTGATATCGATGGCGACATTTATACACTAAAAATTACAGCAACAAAATAAACTTAAAATTACTTTTATCATGAAAATTATCAAATTTCTGTCAGCGTTATTGCTATTAAACCCTATTCAAATTGATGCTCAAACTATTATAGAGGTATACGAAAATGATGAATTATGTGTTATTCCAGGTATATTCACGTGCGATTCCAAACCCAAAATTCATACATCAAACTGGAGTTATAGTGAAACCCTCGAAATCGACTTTATCAAGGTATATGACCATGAATTGTCAGAAATTGCATCATTTAACTACAATCCTGATAAATATTTGTCATACCAACATCAACACGCAGATTTAACATCTTCATGGAATGCTCCACTTATTGTCCAAAGTGAATACTTTCAGCCTATTCATTGGGTAGATATTGAATTTTTAGATATGAGAAAAGATATCTCTCATTATTCTGATGCACCAATATTATTAACACAAAATCTATTTAATGATGACGAAAAATACGAATATATTGTACCTAAATATAGGTTGGAAGAAGAACGTGTAGAAGAACGTGATGGTGTAACCGGTCCTATTGAAGATGTATATATATACGGGCATTGCTATTTTACGGGTATTGAAGTCAGGTCAGAAAATGAAAATGTTATATTTAGTATTGATTTTAATCGTGAATATGATGATATTAGATGCAAAGTTGTATTGTGGGAAGATAAAACCTATCTTGTATTCTCAAGTTTTGATGACGAAGGATCTACAAGCACATTTTATTTACTCAAGCGCGAAGCTTCTAATGTCAGCATAAAAAAAGTTGAAACCCCGGGTTCCTTAAAATTGTTGCCCTCATTTGCTCGAAAAAACACAATGGTAACTATTGACCTCGGAGAATATACTAAAGAATCTGATGGAATGCTATTTGTTACAGATATTAACGGCAAAACAATCTATTCTAAAAGTATTGCATCAGGAATGAATTCAATTCAAATTCCTACCAATAATTTTTCTTCCGGACTATACATCGTCTCTTTTAAAAGTGCAGGAAATACTTATGAAACAGCTAAGCTAATTGTAGATTAGTATTTTATGCTAAATACATATTCATATATTTATATCCTCACAGTTTTTAACATCTAATACATTTACTAACATGAAAAAAATTATTTCTTTTATCTTTTTAGTTATGAGCGTTGCTACAACATATGCTCAAGTCCCTATTGAATATACGAAAGATACAAAAAACAGAATTGACTATGTTATGACATCTAAGTTTTTTGTTATTGAAAATTTGGAAAATAGTTTTGTTACCGGCAATATGATAGTATGTGGTCGTTTTGAAAGTAATGAGCATCTTCCTTTATTAGGTATTATTTTTGAGGATTATTCTGACCAGGATAGGAGTGATAAGTTGCTTAAAAAAAGAGAAACACCTATCACCCTAATTTTTGAGGATAATACAAAGCTTTCTGCTTCTGCTTCGATAAGAAAAGGATATGGCGGGTTTGACCCTGTATGTCTTGATATTGTAATAGCAGAATTTAAACAACCGGGAGAATCTTCTGTAAAATCAAAAGAACGAAATAGCAGAAATATTTCAATTTTAATATCTAAAAATATTAAAAAAATTGAATTTGATGGAGGTTCAATAGTTGTTAAATCTGAAGCTGTTTCAGATCCATTACTCAAAAGTAGCAGTTTAATTAAGTCTATGATCACTGAATTAAGAAATAGATATCCAAGTAATCCGTATCTGAAATAAAGATAATTAGTGTCTGTTATTCATAGAGGATGTTGCTGTTCCATGGCGATACTGCAACATCCTTTTTTATGGAAACAACGCAACCTTATAATTGCGGATGACACTGATTATGTTTACTATCATGATTTCTAAGTGCTGTCAAGAATTTAGAAAATTATAAGAGGAGATTAATCCAAGAATTGTTCGACCACGTTTGAAATGTTATGAAAGTATATCAGGATGTTTGTAATCCTTTCCTCGGTGTAAACTGCAAAAAAATAAGGCGGAAATCCAATGGATTCCGCCTTTGTCTTTTTCTATAACAGAGATTAACCTTCTGTGATAGCGTCGCTTGGGCAAACTGATGCACAGCTACCGCAGCTGATACAAGTATCAGGATCGATTTTGTAGATATCACCTTCTGAAATAGCCTCTACAGGGCAAGCTGATTGGCAAGTGCCACATGCAACACAAGCATCTCCAATTACGTAAGCCATAGTTGTAAATTTATTAAAGTTATTAGTTATTAATTATTGTATTCTTAATGCAAATTTACGCTGAATATTTGATTTGACCAACGTTTGAGTATTAAATGAGCTTAATTTAAAATGATTCTAAATAAGTGAATGAGTGTGTAAGCAGAATTTAAATCAATAGGCTGTGAATTGTGTTGAGGTGATTTAAGTGGTTGTAACACAGTGTGATAGTTGTTGTGTCTGCTTTGACGTGATAAATGTTGTTATAACTGAGATAGTATTAAATCACTTGTTTTTTGCTAACTTTGCAGTGTTATGTCGAATGAGTGTCGTAATATGAATCGTAAGGAAATAATGATGTCAATAGGGTTGTCGGTTGCATCGGTTGCAGTGGCAGTGATCGGTGTGATGTTGTGGATGATGGCATCATGCGATTTTCAAGACGATCATTATTTCAGGCATGTTGTTCCATTAGTTCATGATGACCATGCGTTAAATTTTTCGGAGTTTGAGAAGTTTGAAAGTCGCAAAGTTTACGATGTTGATGATGTCAGAGAGTCGATAATCAACCATTATATGATTTTTAACTCTCGCTTAGCAGATAAATTTTTGATTATCTCAAATCTGTTCCCGACGTGGTTGGTCGATGTGTTGCATGCGTTGGCTTATGCACTGATGTTATTGTCTTTTCTGACACTTGTCAGCGATGATTGGTGGAAATCTCCGTTGTTGACGGTGAGTGTGATAGTGTTGACATGGCTGGTCCTCCCATGGAGCAGGGTTTATTCGTCGAATGCTTATTTCTTTAATTATGTTTGGTCGGCGGCAATAAATCTGTCGTTTATTTCATTGTTGAGGATTAGGATTTCATCAAAGGCGACAGTGTTGTCGTTATCGGTATTGGCATTGATTGCATCAATGATGCACGAGGGATTTGCATTGCCGATAGCATTGGGATTTTTGATTGAGCTAACGATTGATAGGAAAAAACGCAATATTGAGAGTGTGTTCCCAAGGGTGTGTTATTGCGTAGGGTGTTTGGCTTTTGTTGTGTCTCCGGGATTATGGCATCGGCTTGAAAATCCTTGGGATACGGCGATGTGGAGTGACTATTTGTATGCTTACACAATAGGATCGATTCCGATGTGGCTATTGTTGTTGTCTGTAGTAATTAAGGCATCGAAAAGTGGTAGTGAGTGGTTAAGAAAGTGGTCTGTCTATAACGCTTTTTATCTGACGGTCATAATAGTAAGCATGTCGTTAAGTGTTGTGACATCCACATTCGACAGGGCATGGTGGATGGCATATATGTTTGCGATTTTGCTGATAATAAAACTGATTTCCGATTTAAAATGGTATCGTAATTTGTTGGGAATATCGTATACGAAAGGTGTTGTGTGGGCTGTTATAACTCTGCTACTGATGCTTTTCTTCTATAAGATTGTGGTGATGCAGAAGTGTATGACAGAACAGACTGAAAGGTGTGCCGAAATATTGGAATCTTCAGAAACGAATTTTATATGCGAGTCGGTCTATGAACGAGGTGATTTGCCAATTTATATGATGAATATCCCAATCGGGGTCAAAGAAGATTATCCTTTCAAAGAGAAATGTCGTCTGCGTAAAGGAGGAGAGCCCGTTATTTATCCTTCATATTACTCGGATACTCCGTTTGATAAGTTGCCCAAAGTCGAAGGTCGGAATATTTTGAGAGGACTTTATCCATGGTATTACAGTCCAAGTCGATTGACTAAGGAACAAAGAGTTTTTAATATCACATTTGGCGACCCTGATGATGGAGAAACCGACGGTAATATAAACTTGTTTTTCTCGTTGCGCCGATGGTTTAATAAGCTGAATGGTCAGAGTGGAAGGCTTGAAAGAGTCTATGAATTGCAAGAAATACCGGTGATTGTCAGTCAGGAGATGCGAGAAAATGAAATATGCAATTCAGATACAGCGTGGTTCTATAGATTTGAAAAGAATCATAAGAGTCTCAAAGGTTGCAGAGTTATTAAGATGGATAGTGTGAAATCAAAATGAAGAGTAGGAAACAATATAGCATAATTGTGTCGTACGGCATACTGTTGTGTGTAATGCTTGGCGTTTGGTTTTGGATGTTGTCGGCAGATGCGTTGACTGATGATTGGTGGTATCAGCATGAATTTGATTATTGCTCATACGAGGAGGCTCTTAAAGGGTTTGAAAATTGCGATGGAGATGAGATAACTTCGTGGTCGCAGGTAAGGGAGAGTATCAAACATCATAATAGATATTGGAATAACAATCGATTAGCCAATTCATTGACATTTGTTGTGACAATGATGCCGAATTGGTTTGTCGATGCAATACATGTGCTGATGTGGATGCTGATGATATTGTTTATATTGAAATCGGTATCCGGCGATTGGCGATTGCGCCCATTATTAGTTGTGGGGGTGTTGTGGAGTGTGTGGATAGTACTGCCATGGCATGATCAAATGGCATCGGGCAACTATCAAATTAATTATGTTTGGTCCACAGCATTGAATTTGGTATTTTTATATTTGTTTAATCGTACTTCATTGATGGGATGCTTGACTGCACTCCCGGCATCATTGATGCACGAAGGCTTTTCGGTACCTATAAGCATAGGCGTGTTGCTACTTATGTGTCAAAGAGTTAAGAGAGATAAGACTATGCTGTCGGACAAAAAGATGTTACTATCAATTGTTCTTTATCTTGTCGGAACATTGTTTGTCGTTTTCGGTCCTGCGATACAAAATCGATTTGCAAGCATTAGTGCCAATGAAGACGTTTTTTCATTCAATGCGTTTGTCTATAAATTTTTCATCCGAGAACCAATACTATTAATATCGCTGGGATTAGTTATTGTTTATCAAATAAAGTGTGGTTTTAAGTCATTGAAGGACTTTTTTAGAGCGGAAACCCTATGGATAATCATAGCATTAACTTCGATGTTGATCTGGATGCTGATTGACGGAACAGAGCGTCAAATGTGGATAGGCTATGTGGCTTTTATCATTTTCGATTGGCGACTAATTACACGATTGACATGCCGCAATGAGGCAAATTCTATTGTCACATCAACGATTGCATTGATTTTGGGACTAATGCAAATGCTATGGTTGTTAAAAATAGCCGATTATCAAAAGAAAGCATGTGAGGAAATAGTGAGAATAGAAGAAGCAATGAAATCAACGGTGTCAGAATTGCTCTATGTTGATACATATTCGCCATCATGGTTGCCGTGGTGGGTGCTTGATATACCGGAGTATTATCATGGGCGAAATCCCCAACTGCGAGCAGAGCACTACGCTTGGCAACGCAGAGGCTGGAATGAAGCGATGATTACATTGCCCCAAAAGTATCAAGGATTCGATTATGACTCTTTGCCGGCTATTGAGGGTACAGCCTCGTTAAGAGGTGTATTTCCATTCTATTATAGCTCAATAAAATATGGCGATGATAAAGGATTCGCTCGATTTATTGTGAAATTTGGTGGTGTCGAGCCTAATGAGTATTTGAACAGGGCATATCTGATATATAGATTGCCTCAGTTTGCAAAAGAATTGACTGTGGGTAACGGGCAAAAGCAAGGAGAATACGTGTTCAAAAGAGTTGCTGTTGTGAAAGAAAATGGCGATACATCGTGGTTTTATAGAGTGCGAAAGATAGGTCAAAGCGTGAGAGGATGCTGTGTTATTTCGATAGACACCATAAGTTTGAAAAAATAAATTTTAGTGATTTTTGATTGCTTTTGATTTCTTTGTTGTAACTTTGTAGCATTATGAAGCAAAACGAACCATTATTTTCAATAATAACAATCACATATAACGCATCGAAAGAACTTCCGGCAACGATGTCCTCTGTTGCGGAACAAACTTTTAAAGATTTTGAGCATCTTATAATAGATGGTGCGTCAAAGGATGATACTGTTGATGTTGCGAAGAAGATGGCAACATCAAATATGTTGTTATATAGCGAACCTGATAAAGGTCTATATGATGCAATGAATAAGGGGCTACGCAAAGCGAAAGGTAAATATCTGATATTCTTGAATGCGGGAGATGCTTTTCACGATAAGCATGTGTTGATGCAAATGTCACAAGTTGTCAGTGATGATACAGATATAATATATGGAGATACAAATTTGGTGGATGCACAGCGAAAGTTTGTAGCTAAACGCCATCTGTCTGTTCCTGAAAAATTGACATTTGCGAGTTTTAGGAAGGGAATGCTGGTGTGTCATCAAGCATTTGTCGTACGTCGTGAGTTGGCGCATGAATATGATTTGAAATATCGTTTTTCTGCGGACTATGAGTGGTGTTTGAGATGTCTTAAAAAGACGTCATATCAAAGATGTAAGAATTTGCATAAAGTGGTAATAGACTATTTGGTTGATGGCTTGACTGATAAAAATCATAAAGCATCGTTGAAAGAGCGATTTGTAATTATGTGTCAATATTTTGGATATTTATCTACAATATTGTTCCATTTGTCTTTTGTTCCACGATATGTGTGTCGAAAATTCATATAAATTAGCATATTTTTCGGAAAAAGTCAGAATTAGGCTAATTATATGATAAAAACATCTTATCTTTGTAAAAAAATAAAGTAATGGAAAAGGTGTTAGATTTTAAATCTATTGAATTGGTCGATGTCGCAAAGATGTTGAATACTAAAAATACGTTTAAAGATATTGTGGCTTTTGAGGTCGATAAATTTGGCTCAAAAAGCGAAAAACAATTATCTCCGTTAAGAATTGAGGCTTTGATTTTGGTTCAATGTATTCAAGGTGAAACGAAGGTAATAATTGATCTTAAGGAATATACATTGAAAAAAGACACTTTGCTGATAATCCATCCTCGCAACTACTTGATGAACACGTTTGCTACTGAAGATTTTAGAGCGAATATGATAATGTGTTCTCAAAAATTATTGGAAGATATAGTGCCGAGATTGACAGAAATTGGGCCATTGTTGTTGCAACAGCGCTCGGAACCAACAATAAAGTTGACAGAAGAGGAGTCAGCAAATTTTATTAAATTTTATGATTTCATAAAAAATATGCTATCAGGAGAAAATACTTCATTTTTTAAGCGAAAAATTACTTGTTTGATGCAATCGTTGCTCTATGAAATCATGGATTATGAATATATACGCACTTCGATAGAAACACGAAGGAAATCAAGAAAGCAAGAAGTTATGGCTAAATTTATACTTGCTGTCAGTGAGAATTTCAGAACAGAACGTCAAGTGTCATTCTATGCAGAAAAAATTTGTATCACACCGAAACATCTTTCTGCTGTTGTCAAAGATTTGACAGGGAAAACAGCAAGCGATTGGATTGAACGTTATGTGATTTTGGAGGCAAAAATGCTTCTGAGAACAACGGATTTGACAATACAAGAAATATCCAATAAGTTGAATTTTACCAATCAATCGTTCTTTGGGAAGTATTTTAAGCATCAGACAGGTTATTCTCCCTCTGAGTATCGTCACATGGATATTTAAGAATAATAAGGCATTTCGAATCTATCGAAATGCCTTATTTCATGTCAAAGATTGTTATGAATTTCAGATTTGCTTTAGAATTTCGTAGTCCGGCTCTTCAGTGATATTTTCGCATAGCGATTTAGCTTTGATTTTGCCTTCTTCGTCGATAAGGATGACAGCACGAGCAAGCAATGCTCTGAGTGGTCCATCAATCATTTCGATGCCATAGTCTTTGCCAAATGTTGAGCGAAATGCTGATGCAGATTTTACGTTCTCTATGCCATTGACCGTGCAGAAGCGAGCGGATGCAAACGGAAGGTCTTTGGAAATGCAAAGCACCACACAATTGTCTATAGTTGCCGCATCTTTATTGAAGCGTCTCACTGACTGAGCACATACCTCTGTGTCGATGCTTGGGAATATGTTGAGAATGACTTTCTTCCCTCTGAGATCAGAGAGACGGATTTCAGAGAGATCAGCTGCTACTAATTCGAAATCCGGAGCTGTGTCTCCGACTTGAGGAAGATAGCCAGATGTGTGGACTTCTAATGTGCCTAAAAATGTCTTTTCCATTTATTCTGTATTATAAGTATTTTAAATTTATGATTTATTATGAAAACAATATTATGTTTCTAAAGTTTTTGAATTAATATTTTTTAAGATAATTTTATTAGAATGATAGAGGGGGTTATTGCTATTTTGAGTATATATTATATTTGTTGTGCCTAAATTAAAAACCGAAGTGCGAAAAATATGATGTTTGAATTTTAACAAATAATTTCTTTTGTCTGTTAGGATAATAATTACTATATTTGCGAGAAATTATTTGAATTATAGTCCGGATGTGAAAAAAGTGTCCTGTCATAATCCGGAATAGTTAATAAGGTGGACACAATCTGTTTAATATGAAGAAAAATTACAATGTGTTTTTTAGATTGGCAATATTAATGGTTGCGCTATTAGGTGTTACAAATGCTTCTGCGAAGTGGGAAAAGGTATATGACTTGGCCGCGACATATGCATGTCATGTGACTAAGAGTGGCAATATTTTATTGTCTGATTATAAGTATATGGATTATTCCGGTGGTATCTACATTTCAGAAGATCAGGGTGATACTTGGACCAAAACCGATGTGGAAGATTTCTGTTACAGCCAATTTATAGAGGCTGAAGGCTATGTGTTTGCCGGAGGTGAAGGATGTGTTGTCGCTCGTTCGGCAGATGAAGGTAAAACATGGGAAGTGATGAACTTCGGATATGCGTATGCAGATTACCTCACTGAAGACGACATCAGATATAACCCATGTTATGCAATGGCTTATCACAAAGGAAAACTTTATGTGGCTGATTTCAATGGTGGTGGTGTCGTGTATTCTGAAGACTTTGGTGAAACATGGACTTTGACTGACAGAGAATCGTTGATGTATGATGTCTCTGCTGAAAAGGCTCCTGCCCTCAAAGATGAAAAGCCTACCAAAGTTATGGAGAACTTCTATAGTATGGTCTCTTACAATGACAGTCTCTATCTCTTTGGTGTATACTTAGTTTTTCGTTTGAATGAAGAGACAGGATTGTGGGAAGTGGTCAGAAATGATAGTAACTTCATGGGAGTTAATACCAATTTTAATGGTACACTCGTCTGTGGTCGCTCAGTGATTAACGATGGTGACCATGTCCCATTTCTTGAAACGACAACAAATGGCAATGAATGGGGCGAAGTGAAACGTCCGGAAGGTATGTTGGATAACAATGTGAGCACTATGACTTCCGACGACACAAATCTCTACGTAGGATTGCAACAAGGTGGTATGTACTATACGCCAGATTTCGGTGAATCATGGAGCTTTATTTCTGAAGGCCTCCCTCAGGATGCTAATGGCACTTACTACACATTGCTATCAATGGTCAATAACGAAGAAAATCTTTATGTGGCAGTCTATGATGCACAATGGAATGGCTCGTCGATCAGTGGATTGTATCGCATGAAGAAGAGTGACCTTCCTATAGTGTCGGTAGATGCGTTGACGATGGCGGAAACAAAGGTGTACGCGACTGGTAATTGTCTTGTGGTAGAAGGCGATTATGAGCAAGTGACTATTTCGACAATGCAAGGTGTCGCTCATCAAGTGAAGATTGTAGATGGCAAGGCTGATATCAGTGCGTTCGATAAGGGTATATACATCTATGCTTTGGATAGAAATCATGTCGGTAAATTTGTAAAGAAATAATAGATTATAAGTAGTGTCAAAGTGCGTTTCCGCGTGGGGACGCACTTTGATTATTATACACTAACCTCATTAAAGGAGATGAAACATAGAGTAAAAGTTTTAATAGCGTTGTCGTTGCTTTGTTGTGGATTGAAGCTGCAAGCTCAAGAGCACATCGACTACTATAATGTGGACTTTTCTGAAGGTATTCCTACTGAGATGTTGACCTATGATTTAGATGGTCAGACGCTTCATTACACCATGATTCAAGCCGGCTTTAAGCAAGGTCAAGCATGGATAGATAAGCGAGAGGATAAGAGCGAAAATAGATATGCTGCAAGTGCGTGTCGCTATAAGGAGATAGAGGGAGAGACACTTGACGCCTCAGACGATTGGCTTGTGATGCCTGCCGTGTGGGTCAGAGATGAAGATGCCACACTTAGTTGGCGAGGTGCGTCTATTAGTGCAAAACTCGGGACTGCTTCAGGTTACAAAGTTTGCATTTCGACTGTGGGTGATAAACCTGAGGATTTCTTCTCAGTGCCTGTGTTTGAAACGACTGAGGAATCTATCAACTCGTGGACTCAGCACTCATTGTCGCTAAAGGATTATGTAGGACAAAGGATTTATATCGCATTTGTCAATAATAGTACTATGGGTGAAATCCTCGGTATAGACGATATTGAGGTGACAGGATCGAAGGGTCTATGTGACCTTGTTGTTGATTCCGATCGCTATATTTTTGAGCATAACGATTTGACTATTAAAGGATATGTCGAAGCATGCTCCGATGAGGTTATCACTGATGTCACCATCAAGTGCATCAGTAGCGAGGGAGAAGTGGAAGCGAGCTACGGCTCATTGGCTTTGTCGAGGGGAGAGAAACTTACTTTTGAATTGCCGAATGTGTTGCGAATAGACTATGGTCAGACACTTCACTATCAAGTGATAGCAGTGATAAATAATGTAGTGACAACGGATCCGATTAGCTGTACAGCGACAGCCTTAATGCACAAGTTGCATAAAAACATTGTAGTCGAAGAGGCTACCGGTATGTGGTGCGCTTATTGTCCTTCCGGAATTGTAGCAATGGAGGAGTTGGAGAAGAAATATCCGGATACGTTTATCGGCTTGGCATTGCACTATAACGACCAACTTGGCGTAGATGATTATGTGATGGATCTTTCGTTCCCGGATGGGTTTCCCACAGGTTGGATAAATCGCAAACATTATACCATTCCAATGGTAGCAACAGAGCAAGATGGCAAGGTCGTTTATACCACGCTTAACGGAGGTTTTGAGACATATTTCATTCAAGAAATGCAAGTGCCGGCAATTGCTGATGTGAGACTTTCCTCAAGTGAACTTGTCGGAGGGGCGATAGATGTCAGTGCCGAGATAAGCTTTGCTGCCAATATTAATCAAGCAAATATGCGGGTGGCATACGTCATTGTAGAAAATAATGTCAGCGATCCTAACTACTTCCAAGTAAACGGCTATTCCGGAAAAGATGTCGAAATCGGAGGATTTGAAGATCTTTCGAAAGAAATCCATGATATTAAATTTCAGCATGTAGTCAGAGGTATCTATGATGACTGGCAAGGTGTAGAGGGTAGCGTGCCGACTAAGATTGACGCCGGAGAAACCTATATACACAACTATTCGATAGCATTGCCGACAACTATTAAAAATATTGCAGAAACAGAAGTTGTCTGTATGTTAATAGATATTACCACAGGTGAAATCATTAATGCTGCAAAGATGTCGATCCCGACAAGTGTGGAAGAAATAATTGAAAACTCGATAGAGTGCAGATATTCAGCCGGAGAAATAATCATCAGTGTGCAAGACTCTGCAGAAATTATAGTTTATGATGTGGCAGGTAGTGAGGTGATGAGAAAAAATGCTATTAATGGAAGAGTTGATGTTGAGACACTGTCAACAGGTTTATATGTAGCCAAAATCATTTGTAATGATATGGTTCAGACATTGAAATTTGTAGTTAGATAATAACAGATTTATACGAATTATGATCAGGGAGTGTGTAATGCTCCCTGATTTTATTAATATCATTCAGGATTAGAGGCCTTCTGTGACGGATAATCGGCTTTATGTTTTGTTATTCTTTGATTAAGAATGTTTTTATGAGTGTAAAAGTGTGTATAAAGTTGGAAATTCGGTTGGGAAAATCAGAAATAAATAGTATTTTTGCACGTTATAAGGATAGAAGTTTTTTTAATAGACTTCATAAAGTTTTGGTAGAATACCTGCAAAATAATTAAACGATGAAAAATATAAGTGTAAAAATAGTAAATAACAGTCATCATCCATTACCTGCCTACAGTACAATAGACTCAGCCGGTATGGATGTCAGAGCATATCTTCCGAATGGACCTATCGTATTGAAACCTATGGAGAGACGATTGATACCTACGGGGTTGCATATAGAATTGCCGCAAGGCTATGAATGTCAAATCAGACCACGTTCGGGTTTGGCATTAAAACATGGGTTGACCATAGTTAATTCCCCCGGAACAATTGATGCAGACTATCGTGGCGAAATAGGTGTTATTTTGATGAATTTGAGTCAAGATGAATTTGTTGTCAATGATGGCGAACGCATTTGCCAAATGGTTGTTAAAGAATATACCTGTGTCGAATGGATCCAGACTGAAAGTCTAAGTTCATCGGAGAGAGGAGAAGGAGGATTCGGGCATACCGGAGTAAAATAAATTTCTAAAGACGATTGGAAGTAGTGAAATTTATTGAGAGAAAAGCTTGGTTGTTATTCTATGTTTTGTTTGGGTTGACGTTGTTTGCAGCTACGCCTGAAATGAGTCGTCGTGATAAGGCTCGATACTTCTACCTAGAGGGAGTGATTAATCGCTCTCAAGGCAAGATGGCGGAAGCTCATGAATTATTTCGTAAGGCAGTAGAAATCGATGACTCCTTTTTGGAAGCACAAGAAGCATACAATTTCGGAAAATTAGTGATGCCTGCTGATAGTATAGCAGAGCAATATCAAGCTTTTTGGAATATGCGTCCGATGGTGGATGCATATCCCAATGATGAATATGAGTCGGAATATTATGCTTATTTGGCAAGACAGCTAAGAGAATATGACGAAGCAATTCGTATTTACCAAAGATTGGATTCGATATCGCCCGATAATACTGAACGATTGCTTCATTTGGCAGAACTTTATACTGTGAAGAATGATTTGGCCAAGGCCTACGAATGTTATGAAAGATATGAAAAAGCCGAAGGCAAATCCTCCCAAATAAGTTTGAGAAAGATTGTTTATAAACTGAACATGTCGGACACAATCGGTGCTGTCGCAGAAGCAGACTCATTGATAGCATTCAATCCTCAAAAAGCAGCGTTTCATATACTTAAGGGAGATGTGTTGACGCATCTTCAGCAATATGATTCCGCATATATGAGCTATTTGGATGCAGAGAAAGTGGAGCCGGACAACGGGGATGTTAAGATAGCAATTGCTAATTATTTCTTAAATAAAGGTGATAGCATTGAGTATGACAATAAGATGTATGATGCCCTAATGTGTGATGATTTCGATCTCAGCGCAAAAATAGAAATACTTGCAGAATATTTGCAGAAACTTATTGATAATCAGTCGGACACAAATCGTGGCGACCACCTTTTTGCTGTGCTGAGAAATCAGTATCCTCACGAACCGGAAATTCTGGACTTGGCAGCTCGTTACAATGCGGCGGTGGAAAAATTTGAGGAAGCAATTGAGAACATTTCTTATGCCATTGATATGAAACCCGATGTTGAGCAATATTGGGGTCAGAAAATGGGATATCTTTTGCAACTTGATCGTTGCGAAGAAGTTATAGAATGTTATAACAACGCAGCAAATTATTTTGAACCTACCGATTATTTGAGTTATCTTTTGGCTCCGGCTTATATGACGCTTGAGGAATATGATAAGACAATAGAAATTTATGCGCGTTTGCTCCACAATATTGAGCCGACTTTGCCGATAGATGCTCTAATCATTGACAAAACCCCATTGAATAGTTTGTCATACGACCAATTAATGAGAGCTAACGCTCTTTATACATTCATCGGCGACTCATATCATCAGATGAATAATCGCCAATCGGCATTCAATGCCTACGAGAATGCATTGATTTTCTTCCCGGAAAGTGCAGTAACGCTTAATAATTACGCCTATTTTCTTGCTGTCGATGGAATCGATCTCGATAAGGCGGAAAAGATGAGCGAGACCGCTATAAAAGCCGAACCGGATAATGCGACTTATATTGATACATACGCATGGGTGCTCTTTAAAAAAGGAGACTACGAAAATGCGTTGAAGTATCAACAGCAAGCAATTGAGAAAATAGGCGATGACCTATCGGCTGATGTTCTTGAGCACATGGGCGACATATACTTTAAATGCAATGAACCCCAAAAAGCTATCGAATATTGGGAGCAAGCATTGAAGTTGGACAGCGAAAACGAATTGTTGCAACGAAAAGTCAAACAAAAAAACTATTTTGAAAAATAAATCATAATGACAAAGCATATTTATATACTATTGGCGGTATTTGTGTTGGCGTTCACGAGCTGCAAGACGCATAAGCCGACAGCCGATGACGAATCCGGAGTTTCGACTGAGGAAGTAGGTTCTGGAAGCAGCAGAATCGACAGTCTGCTTCAGAAAGCACCTGAGCACGAGTCGGCGAAGGTGGTCGAAAAAATGGCTGAGCGTTTCTCATCGTGGAACACTGTCATGCTTTCTGCTCAGTTGCAAATGGATGGTCTGCCGTTGTATCCATCGTTGAAGATTTTCATGGAGAAAGGTAAGAGCATGTCGATGTCTGTGCGTGCGCCGTTCATCGGAGAAGTCGGTCGATTGGAGTTCGAAAATGATACGTTAGTTGCTGTCAATAAGATGAAGAACGTTTATGCCGTAGCTGATATTTCACAACTGATGGGGGGCATAGAATTTACGTTGTCCGACCTTCAAGATGTGTTTCTCGCAAGAGCGTTTGCAATCGGGGAGGGCACGATTATGCGATACAATAAGTCGAAACATGGCTTGTATCACGCTCCGAGTGAAAATTATTTTTTGCCTCCGATGCCACAGAGTGATAACTTGTTGTATGGCTTTACTATTGACAGAGAGGGTGTGGTCAATGACTTCTTAGTGCATGATTTTACAAGTGGATTTGAACTCTACTGTCTATATCAGCACAATAAGAAATCGTATAATGCTGTGTTCGAAATTCAATATGCCGATGCGCAGATGCAAGTGATACTCGACGGCATTACTTGTCAGTGGGAAGTTCAGCCACTCAGCCCGATTAAGTTCTCATCGAAGATGCGTGAGGTGAGTATTCAAGAATTCTTACGATTTTAGGGATGAGACGACTGATAATATTATTGCTATGTGTGGTGTTGATGACACCCATTGTGACCGAGTCTTTTGATTCGGCAGTGGAGGTGTATGCTCAGTCTTCGTCGAAGAAAAAGAAGCAGAAGAAGACATCGTCGTCAAAAAAGAGTAGCAAGAAGAGTAGTTCAAAAAGCAAGTCTTCGAAGAAGTCATCGTCTAAAAAATCGATATCCAAGAAGAAATCAGGAAGTAAATCATCGAGTAAGACAAAGTCGCCGACTACATCTGCCGATGCAAAGAAGCAGCAACAAAAAGCTCAACAAGAGATTAAGCTCACTAAGCAACAGATTGAAGAAAATGAGCGCTTGGTCAAAAAGAGCCTCAATGACCTGAATAGCATAAAGTCGGATATAAGTGTGTCGGAAAAGCAAATCTCACAATTGACAGGGAAAATATCAAAGTTAAATGAGCAACTTATCAGTCTTAATGCTCAAATCATTGATAATGAGAAGAAGCTGACAACGCTGCGAGATAAGTATCTTAAGGTTGTCAAAAAGATGCGACTTGTCAAAGGCAATACCGACGGATTGACGTTTATATTTGCCTCTAAAAGCTTCAGTCAAGCATATAGACGACTTAGATATTTGCGTGAGTTCTCAAAATGGAGAGAAAATCAAGTCTCTGAAATCTCGAAAGTGCAAGCAGAATTGAAGCTACAGCATGAGGCTTTGTCGGCTACAAAATCAGAATTGGATAAGGTGATCGAAATTGAGCAGCAAGCAAAAGCAAAATTGCTGACACAAAAAAGCAAACAAGATGTGTTGGTGGCTGATTTACAACGCAATGGGATAGCTCTAAATTCTCATTTAAAGAAAAAACAGCAAGAGGTGAACGATCTGCAGAATCGAATAGCAGATCTTATTGCTGCAGAACAACGTGCCGCTGAGGAGAAACGTCGCAAAGAAGAGGAACAGCGTCGCTTGGCTGAAGAAAAAGCCCGAAAAGAAGCAGAAGCAAAGGAAGAAGCTGAACGACAAAAGGCTAATAAAGTTAAGGGAACTAAGGCAGAGGAAGATAAAGGGAAAAATAAGAAAAAGAAAGATAAGGGTGGTGAGTCGGCAGATAAGAAAGATCGTTCGTATGCTGATGCGCGAAAGAGAAAAGAACGAGACAAGTCATCGAAGGGTTCGACAAAACCAGTATCTAATGATGAGTCGTCGTTTGAAAAGATGAAAGGCAATTTGCCACGCCCAGTCAGTGGAATGTTTAAGGTGGTAGTCCCATTCGGACGTCATTCCTTGCCGGATCTTCCTTCTGTGGAATACGATAATCCGGGCATAGATGCTGAGGTTGCTCCTGGCTCGTCTGCTATGGCTGTATTTGCAGGAGAGGTCTCAGGCGTGTATCTTCTTAAGGGCTTTGATGCTGTTGTGATAGTAAATCATGGCTCGTATTATACAGTCTATGGTAATATTGCGACGCCGATTGTCAAAGTAGGCGATAAAGTGAAAGCAGGACAGGCGTTGGGTAAACTTTTCACGGACGCCTCTGATAATAATCGAACTGTCATACACTTCGAAGTATGGAAAGGCAGAGAGAAACAAAATCCGATGTTATGGATAAAATGATTGAAATAAGAAGATATAACCATAATGATATTGAAGTGTGGAATCGTTTTGTCGGCGAGTCGAGGAATGCTACGTTTTTATTTAATCGCAGTTATATGGATTATCATTCTGATCGCTTTTCTGACGCTTCAATAATGGCATATCGTAAAGGGAAATTGTGTGCATTGTTGCCTGCTAATATTGATGGCGAAATACTCTGGACTCACCAAGGTCTTACATACGGTGGATGGATAATTCCGAAATCTCATTTCGATGCAAATATAATGCTTGAATTATGGGATGAATTTATGACCTATTGTCGCACAATAGGAGTAAAGAGAGTGTTCTATAAACCAATGCCCTATATCTACTCGTCAATGCCATCGCAAGAAGATCTCTATGCCTTGTTTCGACATAATGCTGCTGTGAAAGAGGTAAACCTTTCGTCGACAGTTGATATGCGAAATCCAATCGGTTTTAATATGTCGAAACGTCAACAATTGCGTAAGACAGAAAAATTCGGATTGAAGATAACGAAGAGTGAAGATTTTAAGGGATTTTGGAGGATATTAGAAGAGTGTCTTCAAGAACGTCATTCTTCAAAGCCTGTTCATTCATGTGAGGAAATTGTGGAATTAGCGACTAAATTTCCTGATAATATATGTCTTTATACAGTTTCTGATGAAGAGGGTATGCAAGCAGGAGTTTGCATCTTTGATACAGGAATTGTGGCACATTCACAATATACGGCAACAACTGATAAGGCTCGCAAGAATTATTATTTGACAGCTCTATATGATTATCTCATAAATAAAGAATTTAGATGCAGACACTATTTTGATTTCGGAACCTCTAACGAGCAACATGGGCGAGTGCTTAATGCCGGATTGCTGAATCAGAAATACAGCATGGGGGGAACAGGTGTTGCATATACCGTTTATGAAATTCAGGTGGACTAAATCGTATGATTCAAAAAAAGAGCAGTTCAAGAAGCACAATATCAAAGGGTATCATTAAAGTAATGGGGCTCTTTACAGGTATGCAGGCTTTTATAATACTATGCTCCATCATAAAGATGAAGCTTGTCGCATTGTGGTTAAGTTCGCAGGGGGTAGGTCTTTTTGGTATTTATAATTCGACCATAGAAACTATATCAACGTTTACAAATCTGGGCTTGCGTCAAAGTGCAGTGAGGGACATTTCTGTACATTCTAAAGATTCGTCGCGATTAGAGGTCGTGATAAATATTGTCAGACGTTGGAGTGTCGTAGCAGGTATATTAGGCGCAATCGTGATCAGTGGTTTAGCACCATTTTTAGCGCAATCTGTATTTAACGATTGGACCAGATGTTGGGGCTTTATTGCCTTGTCACTGACAATGTTTTTTAATGCGTTGGTGATGGGAGAACAGGCAGTTTTACAGGCTACATCAAAACTAAAGGCATTAGCAAAGGGTTCGTTTTGGGGTAGTTTTGCAGGGTTGTTGGTCTCAGTACCCCTATTCTATTATTTGCGAGAGGACTCTGTGGTATTAAGTATAATAGCCTATTCAGTCTTTGTGTTGATGTTTACCTTGATGTTTGGATATGGAAGGACAAACGAAAAAATAGCACTTTCATGGGGTGAAACTATTAAACAAGGAAAAAGCTTTGTTAAATTAGGCATATATATGTCATTTGCATCATTTATAACAAATGTGTCGCATTTGTTATTTATGCTTTTTCTCAATCAAGAGGCATCTACACAGGAAGTCGGACTTTTTCAAGCCGGTTATGCATTAGTGATTAGGTATGCCGGACTTATATTTACAGCAGTCGGAATGGAGTTTTTTCCTCGATTGTCGGCTAATAGCAACTCAGAACATCGTGTGAGGCTTTTTGTTTCGCACGAGATAGTCTTGTTGTTGCTTGTTGTGACCCCAATGATGATTTTGTTCTTGTGGGCAAGAAAGTGGATTGTAGGGCTTCTTTATACGCCTGAATTTTATGCGATAATACCTTTTATATCGTGGGCTATTATGTGTAATATTTTTAAGGCTGTTTCGTGGTGTATGGCATTTTCTATTATTGCGAAAGGGGATGGTAAGTATTATGTCATTACTGAGGGTGTGGATGCGATAATCGGTTTGGTGCTCAATATATTATTTTATAAATACTGGGGATTGGAAGGAATAGGAATTGCGTATATATTATGGTTCTTGTCCTATTGTGTTATAGTCGGAATAGTCTATTTTGGTAAATACAAACTTAGACTGTCGTCAGAGGTTTATAAAACGATAGTTGTAAGTATTGTTTCAACATTGTTGGCATATTGGGTAATGAATGAGATGCCAATGTGGTTTAGTCTTGTTGTCTTACCTATGGGTGCAATGTTTTATTTACGTCCGTTAAAGAGATTGTGGAGTAGAAATAAGAAATCGAAATCATTATTAACATAAATTAATGCCATAGATTTTGGTGTTTTCGGTTTAAAGTGTTTACTTTGTGCTCAAATAATAATCAATGTAAATAAAAGACAGTATGAAAAAATTAACAGTATTATTTTTTGCTTTAGTATTAATGGCAACAGTTAGTGTTGCTCAAACTCAAAAGCAATGTGAAAAGCAATGTCAGAAAGCAAAATGTGAAAAAGTAGAATGCAAGAAAGAATGCACTAAGGATTGCAAAGATTGCAAGAAAGAGTGTAAGCAAAACAAAGAAGCTTGCAAGAAGCAATGCGACGCTAAGAAGCAAGAATGCAAGAAGCAATGCGATAAGCAGAAACAAGACTGCAAGAAGCAATGCGATGCAAAGAAAAAAGATTGCAAGTTGACAAAGTGCGATAAGCGTGCAAAAGTTCAGCCAAAACAAGCTTGCAAGAAACAATGCGACGCTAAGAAGCAAGAATGCAAAAAGCAGTGTGAAAAGAAATAAGACGAATGTTAATATTTTAAGGCAGTGAGGTAGTAAAAGCTATCTCACTGTTTTTGTGTCCAGGAAATTATCATGCAAAAGTCTGCTGCTCAATACGCCTTAAAATCTGAGATTTTTCCTGTTTAGTTCAAATCGATATGGCGTAAAATTAACGAGAGAATATGGTCAACGTGTCAGACTTTAAATGAATTGATGATTTGCGCAATTTCTTTGGCGGCATCATTGTCAATGGATGCTATAGGAAGGCTTATAACCTCGTTAGCTAATTGTTCAGTAATAGGATAGGTGCTTTTGAAAAAATCTCTATAGCAAGGTTGCAGATGTGGTGGTGTGGCATAATGTATGTCTGTGCCTACGCCGTTTTCTTCAAGATGTTTGCATAGTGCAGAACGATGAGTGCATCGGATGACATATTGGTGCCATACCTGTGTCATGCTATCAAAAATTAATGGCTTTATAATCAAAGGGTTGGTGATGTAGGTATCGTATGTTTTTGCAATTTCATTGCGATGCTTTGATTCAGAATCGAGATGTTGCAGTTTTACTCTAAGGAAGGCTGCTTGTATCTCGTCCATACGACAGTTTAGACCTTTGTATATATTGTGGTATCTTCGGTCGCTTCCATAATTTGCCAATGCGCGTATAGTTTTTATCAACTCCTCATCGGATGATGTTATAGCTCCGGAATCGCCTAATGCTCCTATGTTCTTGGTGGGGTAAAAACTGAATGCTGCAGCATCTCCAAGTGATCCTGTGGTATAGTGCCCGTTTATACCGCTTGTATCGGCAGATGCACCAATGGATTGTGCATTATCTTCAATAATAAGCAGATTGTATCGTTGTGCGATATTTTTTATTTTTTCGTCCCAACAAGGAGTTCCATATAAGTGAACAACCAAAATGGCTTTTGTTCTCGAAGTGATTGATTTCTCAATAAGAGAAGAGTCTATATTGAAAGTTGTCTCGCAGGGTTCGACTAATATTGGTGTCAGTCCTGTTTCGCTGATTGATAAAATAGACGCAATATATGTATTCGCTTGAACAATCACCTCGTCGCCGGGTAATAGTTTGCCGAGCTCTATGTATGCTCTGAAAATCAATTTTAAAGCATCAAGGCCATTGCTCGTGGCTACAGCATATTTAGAATTGCATTTCAGGGCTAATTCTTGTTCGAATGCTTTGTTTTCATTGCCGTTGAGATACCATCCCGAGTCGATTACTCTTGCTGCGGCTTCTTTTAGTTGCTTTGCGTATGGGACGTTTACATCGCTGAGTTGAAGAAATGGGTATTTCATTCTATTTTTGTGTTTTTACATATTCGAGAAACTCGTCGTAATCGCGAATGTAGTCCTCCTCTTCGTATGGGTGAGATGCTAATGCCAGTACAACAGTCCCGGTCGTGAAGTCGTGCATGGTGTCCCATACGCCCGGGGGAATAATCAATCCTTTGTTGGAACGATTTAATTTGACAATCTTTTCATTTGTGCCATCAGTTAATCTTACTTCCAAAGAGCCTGATACTGCAATCAGAATACACCAACATTCTTTATGGGCATGTCCACCTCTTGTTTCGCCTCCGGGTACGTCGTAGATGTAGAAAACTCGTTTTATTGAGAATGGAATGTGGCGTGCGCTTTCTACAAACGAAAGATTACCTCTGGGGTCGCAAATTTTGGGAAATTCAATTGTTCGTGCTAAATCAAGCAGTGACATAATGGCAATGAATTGTTTTAGTAAGATTGCCGGCATGACTTTATATGCCGGCAATTCTGGTTTAGATTATTATTTTGGTATAAAAGTTTTATTTCTTAGCTTTATTTTTTTCAAGTTGTTTTTCAAGTGCGTCAAGGCACAAATCAACGGCTTCTTCAAATGTATCAGCAGTCTTTGATGCAAAAAGATCATCTGTTGGAGGTACAGCAAGTTGGATAGCAGCTTCCTTGTTCATAGCTGTTTCCGGCTTAACCACCTTGAGTGTCACTTCTACTTCTGTCACTGCATCAAATCTGCGAGTGAGTTTTTCTACTTTCTTGTTGATGAATGCAACAAGTTTTTCAGATACGTCGAAATGAATGGCTTTAATCTTAGTTTCCATATTAAACCTCCTTTTTTAGTGCTCTTGGGTGAGCGTGTTCATAATTAGTTTGTAACTCTCTGAGTGTTATATGTGTATATATCTGGGTCGTTGCTATAGAGCTATGTCCCAGTATTTCCTTTATCGAGTTCAGTCCGGCACCGTTATTAAGCATTGCAGTGGCAAATGTGTGACGTATGACGTGTGCACCCTTCTGTCGGGAGGATGTGCCTTTGAGAATGCGACTCACTATGTAGTACAACGTATTTGTTGTCATGGGTTTGCCTTTGTGGATTATTAATTTGCAATCCTTTAAATCCGGGTATTGCGCGTTTCGTAACTGTTGATATTTTGTTATAACTTCTGCAATTTCATTGGCAATAGGAATCAGACGTTGTTTGTTGCGCTTTCCTGTAACCTTTACCTCCATTCTTGTGAAGTCAATGTCGCAATCGCTAATTCCTAATAGCTCGGATTGTCGAATTCCTGTTGTGTATAATAACAAGAAAATTAGGTAGTTGCGATGACTGAAGAAGTCGTTGTCTGATGGCTCCAATAGTGCTATTATCTCTTGTATTTCATTATCTCTAACAAATTCCGGTAATGGTTTGTTCGTTTTGGATAATGTAATGTCAACGGCTGGATTTGTAGTTATGAATTTTGATTTGATCAAATATTTGAAATAAGCCCTTACTGACTGAGCTTTACGTCGAAGGGTACGTGGACTTAATCCTTCTTTTGCTAATTTGCCGAGCCAACTGCGGATGTCATTAGATGTTATGTCGGTGGGATTGAATTTGTCAGCTTCGTTGTTTGTGAGGTAGTTGACAAATTGATTTAAGTCGATAGAATATGACAAAACGGTATGTGTTGAATAATTCAACTCATACCGTATATATTTCAAGAAGTTGTCAACTGTCATAATCTTCGTATTTTCTCCATTTCTGTATAGAATGGATTTATTTTACGAAGATAATCGTTTTTTTTGAGATACCCAAATAAATTTGAAAAATTATTCTTCTACTTGGCGAAGTTTTTGAACATAAACCGCTTTCATCATTTTTTTGCGGTTTGCTACAGATGGTTTTTCGAATGCCTGACGGCTACGAAGTTCTTTTACGATACCTGTTTTTTCAAATTTGCGTTTGAATCTTTTTAATGCTTTTTCGATGTTGTCACCTTCTTTTACTTGTACAATGATCATGTTTTTTATTGTTGTTTTTAGTTATTAATCAAATTTATTTTCCAAGTAATGATATTACTTAGAGATTTAGCGGTGCAAAATTAGGCAACTTTATTCTAATAGCAAAATTTTTTGGGGAAAATATTTGTTTTTTGTTGTCAATTTATTCGTTTTGAGCTTCTTTGGCGATATAAGAAGCGATTTTTGTGCTTTGAGGGCCTCTAACACAGCTAAGAAAAATGTTTGTATGAAGTCTTGAATGGCAAAAAAGAGGCCAAGTTTTACTCCAAACTTGGCCTCTTATATATTAAGGTGTAAATTGCATTATTCTGCTTCCTGATCATACCATTTTGAGTACATCAGATAATTGCGGGCAATTTTCTGATTCATCTCTTTGGCTTTTTCCGGTTCTACCATTTTTACAAATTTGGCAGGAGCTCCTGCCCACATTTCGTTAGGGCCGATAACGGTTTTGCCTAAAACGACAGATCCGGCTGCAACTAATGCGCCTTCGCCGACTATGGCATCGTCCATTACGATTGCCCCCATGCCTATGAGAGCAAAATCACGAATCTTGGCTCCATGAATCACTACGTTGTGTCCGATCGATACATCATCGCCAATTTCGATAGTTGATTTCTGATAGAGTGTGTGCAGTACTGAGCCATCTTGGATATTTACGCGATTGCCTATTCTGATAGAATTTACGTCTCCACGTAGAATTGTTCCATACCAAATGCTACACTCGTCTCCCATAATTACGTCGCCGATTATGGCTGCGTTTTCTGCTAAAAAGCAGTCTTTCCCTATTTCCGGTGTAAAACCTCTGACGGGTCTGATTAATGCCATTGTATTATCGTTTTAGTGGTTGCGTTTTAGTTTCCATCCATGCAGCTTCTTCTGCTGTCAAAAGAGGAGTCAGGCGATCTCTGACCATTTTGTGGTAGTCGTCCACCCATTGGATTTCATTGTCACTCATGATGCTTGTGTCGATCAAGCGACGATCGTATGGAAAGAGTGTCACTGTTTTAAACTTGAAAAACTTGCCAAACTCTGTCTCCATTGCAGGAACTGTGATAATGATGTTTTCGGTGCGGATGCCATACTTGCCTTCGTAATAAACGCCAGGCTCATTACTTGTAGCCATACCGACTTCGAGTGGAGTAGGGTTGATGTTGAGACGAATGCTTTGCGGACCTTCATGGCAATTGATAAAAAATCCGATACCATGACCTGTGCCGTGATAGTAAGCTTTACCTTCTTTCCAGAGATATTGGCGTGCCATTGCATCAAGTTGGTGGCCTGTTGTGCCTTCAGGGAATACAGCGTTTGCAATTGCGATGTGGCCCTTGAGCACGAGTGTATAGTCGTGAATTTCTTCAGCAGTCGGTGTGCCTAATGCTACTGTGCGAGTAATGTCGGTTGTGCCGTAGATGTATTGACCGCCTGAATCCACCAAGAGAAGGCCGTCGCCTACGACAGGAATGTTGCTCTCTTCGGTAGCCTCGTAGTGGATGATAGCGCCATGTTCCTTGAACCCAAGAATTGATGCGAAACTTTCGTCTACGCAGCTTGGGTCAGAAAGACGTATTTCGCGAAGACGTTCGCTGAGAATGAGCTCTGTGAGTTCGCCCTTTTGGTGTTCTCTTTCTACCATCATGAAGAAACGAGTGAGCGCCACGCCATCTTTTTCCATTGCAGTGTCGATGCTGCGAAGCATTGAGTCGTTTTTGATACTCTTTAGTTTGGCGACTTTTGTACCCCCAAATACAGCATTGCATCTCACTTTGTCGAAAAGTCCTCTTGATACTTTATCAGGGTCGACAAGCAGACGAGTGTTTTCAGGGAGTGATGCAATAAAGTCGAGAACTGCATCGTATGGTTTGATTTCGAAGTTGTATTTATTTAGGTGGGCTTTAACTTCGTCTGTGAGTTTTTCCTCGTCGATGAAAAGTATTCTTTGTTTATTGCTTAAGAATACGTATGACACAAACATCGGACTGTAAGAAATGTCGTTTGCTGTGCGTAAGTTTGTAGTCCAAGCGATGTCGTCAAGCGATGCCATAATGATGGCTTCTGCGCCTTCGGATGTAACTTGCTCAATGACGCGATTTACCTTTGAGTCGACTGACTCTCCGACAATTTTTTCGTCGTGAACGAATAGTTTGTTGAGAGGACGTTTAGGACGCTCCGGGTTAATGATGTCAAATGGTGCAAAATCTGTTGCAAACTTAAGGTTTGCGGCATTTAGTTCGCTTTGAATCTTGTTGGCAAGTGATGTGGAGAAAGTCATGCCGTCGATTGCAACTGTGGAGCCTTTTGTAACGTTTTGAGCGATCCATCCGATAAGGTCAATCGCTTCCGGACCATCTTCTTTCATCATTTTAAAGCCGGTGTCGGCAAGTTGTTCTTCGGCTTGGATGAAATAACGAGAGTCAGTCCAACAATATGCTTGGTCTTGAAGGACTACAGCTGTTCCGTTTGTTCCGTTTGTTGACCAGAAACCGGTAATCCATTCACGATCTCTCCAATGGTGTGGAGGATTTTCGCTTTGATGAGGGTCCGTGCCGGAGATAATTACGACATCAATTTTTTGTTCTGCCATAACTTGGCGCAGACGAGTCAGATATTCGAAATTCTTTTTCATATTTATGATTTCAATTGATGTTAATTTAATGGTGTAAAGATACGAAATGATAGTGTTATATGCAAATCTTTTGGATAATTTAATGATTTTAGGGTGCTATTTAGTGCTATATGTGAAAAAAAGATTACTTTTGCACAATGTAAATCTCTTGTTTTTGGGGATTTTAGTAACTAAAAGTGGATTTTGTATGAGAAATATAATTTTATATGATGTTCCAAGAGTGCATGCGGATTTGCTGCCGATGTCGTTCACTCGACCTATTGCGGATTTTAGAATAGGTATAACTACAATTCGTCAGAAATGGGAACTTTTTATCTCAGGAAACTACAGTTATAAGACAGTGTCGTTTCTTGAGAAAAAGTATACATTGACCAAAGGTGATGAAGATTTGGTGATAGCCGGTAATGTGGTTCCAAACAAAGATGTGGTTGGAGTTATAGAGTCGTTGAGCGTTGGTGAGGCTTTGTTTAAAGGCGATGATATGATTGCATACAAAGGAAGTATTGATGATTTTGAAAATGGACGCTATAAACAGGTGTCGTACGAAGGCGATTGTCTGATTTTGCATTATTTGTATGAATTGTTTACAAATAACGGAGCGATGATAAAGGACGATTTCGATGCAATAACCAAAGATAGAATTAGTTGTGCTATTTCAGAATCAAATACAATAATAGGTGATAAATCGCTGATATTTGTTGAAGAGGGGGCAAGCGTAGAGGGCGCGTGTCTAAATACTCTCGGTGGTCCTATATATATAGGAAAGGATTCTCAAATAATGGAAGGTAGTTGTGTGAGGGGTCCTATGGCTTTGTGTGAACACTCATATATTAATATGGGGGCAAAAATATATAGTGATACAACAATTGGTCCATGGTCTAAAATGGGTGGTGAGCTAAATAATGTTTTGGTTTTTGGTTATAGTAATAAAGCTCATGACGGTTTTCTTGGTAATGCGGTTATCGGAGAGTGGTGTAATATAGGAGCCGGTACTAATGCTTCTAATCTAAAGAATGATTATTCGAAAATACGTCTTTGGAATTATCCTGATCATACGTTTATGCGTACAGATTTGCAATTCTGTGGGTTGATAATGGGTGATCATTCAAAAGTTGGAATAAACTGCATGTTTAATACAGCGACGGTCGTGGGGGTAGGGGTGAATATTCATGGTTCGGGATTTCCTCGAACATTTATTCCATCCTTTAGTGAAGGCTCTCCTGTCGGAGGATTTGTTGATGTGCAGTTGAAGAAATTTTTTGAAATTGCCAATAGGGCTATGGCTCGTCGAGGAATGTTGCTGACGGAAATCGACTATGAAATATTTGAAGAAATATATAAAATAGCATCTACATATAAGTAAATGGTTTGATGCAAGAAATGCGAATTAGTGCAAGATTGAGTGCAGAATAAAATTTGTGCTCAATTTTTTTGTCTTTATTGTTTGTGTAATTCGTTAATTATTAGTAACTTTGCATCGCTTTTAAAGATATTTAGAGGTCAAATGTTGCTAATTGCCTGATTAATAGGTTTTTGGTGGCGTTTGTGTGGTGTATTAAAGAGCCAATAAATTTTAAATTATTAATAAAAATAAACGTAAAAAAGACAAAGAATGCCTACAATTCAACAATTAGTAAGAAAAGGACGTGTGGCTTTGCAGGATAAGAGCAAATCACCGGCATTGGATTCATGCCCACAACGTCGTGGCGTTTGCGTGAGAGTTTACACAACAACTCCTAAGAAGCCTAACTCGGCTATGCGTAAGGTGGCGCGTGTGCGCTTGACTAACGGTAAGGAAGTCAACTCTTACATTCCGGGAGAAGGTCACAACCTTCAGGAGCACTCAATCGTAATGGTACGTGGTGGTCGTGTTAAAGACCTTCCGGGTGTTCGTTATCACATCGTGCGTGGTACTTTAGATACTGCAGGTGTAAACGGCCGTACGCAACGTCGCTCAAAATATGGAGCAAAACGTCCTAAAGCAGCTAAGAAATAAGATTAACTGCAAATTCAATTAAATCACAATTTAAAACTAGTTTTTGATTTATTGGATGGCTAAGGTTGAGTAAATGACATAAGAGTATGTCGTTGAAGAAGTAAATGCAGCCAAAAACAAAAACACAAATTTTTAAAAATGAGAAAAGCAAAACCCAAAAAAAGAGTGATCCTTCCGGATCCTGTTTTTAATGATGTGCGAGTTACAAAATTCGTAAATCACTTGATGTATGATGGTAAGAAGAATACTGCATACACAATTTTCTATACAGCTCTTGAGACTGTGAAGTCTAAATTGCCTAACGAGGAGAAGACTGCTCTCGAAATCTGGAAAGCAGCTCTTGAAAAGATTACTCCTCAAGTGGAAGTTAAGTCACGCCGTATCGGTGGTGCAACTTTCCAAGTTCCAACTGAAATCCGTCCGGATCGTAAAGAGTCTATCTCAATGAAGAACCTTATCATCTTCGCTCGTAAGCGTGGTGGTAAAACTATGGCAGACAAACTTGCTGCAGAAATCGTTGATGCTTTCAATGAGCAAGGTGGTGCTTTCAAACGTAAAGAAGATATGCATCGTATGGCAGAAGCTAACCGTGCATTCGCTCACTTCAGATTTTAATAATTGATAGACACTTTTCACAATGGCAAAAGAAGATCTTAAACTTACCAGAAATATCGGTATCATGGCTCACATCGATGCCGGTAAGACAACTACTTCTGAACGTATCCTCTTCTATACAGGTCTTACTCACAAAATTGGTGAAGTTCACGATGGTGGAGCTACAATGGACTGGATGGAACAGGAACAAGAACGTGGTATCACAATTACATCTGCTGCAACAACAGCGTTCTGGAAATATAATGGTACTCAATACAAGATTAACCTTATTGATACTCCGGGACACGTTGACTTTACAGTGGAAGTAGAACGTTCTTTGCGTGTACTCGACGGTGCTGTAGCTGCATTTTGTGCAGTAGGTGGTGTTGAGCCTCAGTCAGAAACAGTTTGGCGTCAAGCTGACAAATATAATGTGCCACGTATCGGTTATGTCAACAAGATGGACCGTTCTGGTGCTAACTTCTTTGAGGTGGTTCGCCAAGTACGTGAAGTGCTCGGTGCTAACCCGCTTCCAATCCAAATTCCAATCGGTGCTGAAGAAACATTCAAGGGCGTAGTTGACCTCGTTACGATGAAGGCATACTTCTGGCACGATGAAACTATGGGTGCTGAATATTCAATCGAAGATATTCCTGCTAACCTTCTTCCTGAAGCTGAAGAGTGGAGAGATAAAATGCTTGAAACTCTTGCTGAGTTTGACGAAGCGTTTATGGAAAAATACTTTGATGACCCATCTACAATCACAGTAGAGGAAATCAAATCAGCAATCCGTACAGCAACTCTCGGTATGCACGTTAACCCAATGACTTGTGGTTCATCTTTCAAGAACAAGGGTGTTCAAGCATTGCTTGATAACGTATGTGCTTACCTTCCATCACCTGCTGACCAAAGTGCTATCGAAGGTCATGAGGTTGGCGATCCTGAATCAATCATCACACGTAAACCAAGTGCAGAAGAGCCTTTGGCTGCTCTTGCATTTAAGATTGCGACAGACCCATACGTAGGTCGTCTTTGTTTCTTCCGTGTTTACTCTGGTGAAATGGTTGCTGGTAGTTACTGTTTCAATAGTCGCTCAGGAAAGAAAGAACGTATCTCACGCCTTTTCCAAATGCACTCTAATAAGCAAAATCCAAGAGAAGTTATCGGATGTGGTGATATTGGCGCAGGAGTTGGCTTTAAAGATATTCGCACAGGTGACACTCTCTGTGCAGAGGATGCTCCAATTGTACTTGAAGCAATGGAATTCCCAGATCCTGTGATTGGTATCGCAGTAGAGCCTAAGACTCAAAAAGACCTTGATAAACTTGGAGTAGGTCTTCAAAAACTTGCTGAAGAAGACCCGACATTCCGCGTTGAAACTAACGAGGAAACAGGTCAAACTGTTATCAGCGGTATGGGTGAGCTTCACCTCGATATTATTATCGACCGTCTCCGTCGTGAGTTCAAGGTAGAGTGTAACCAAGGTCGTCCACAAGTTACTTACAAAGAGGCTATTACACAAGCTGTTGAACTTCGTGAAACATTCAAGAAGCAAACCGGTGGTCGTGGTAAGTTTGCAGACATTATCGTTCGCGTTGAGCCTGTAGATGAAGGCTTCGAAGGTAGCTTGCAATTCATCGACGAAGTTAAGGGTGGTAACGTTCCGAAGGAATATATCCCATCTGTTCAAAAGGGTTTCCAAACTGCAATGAAGAATGGTGTTCTTGCTGGTTATCCTGTAGAACAACTCAAGGTTACACTTCTCGATGGTAGCTTCCACCCGGTTGACTCTGACCAACTTTCATTCGAACTTTGTGCTATCCAAGCATTCAAGAAGGCTTGTGAAAAGGCAGGTCCTGTGCTTCAAGAGCCTATCATGAAGATTGAAGTTGTTACACCGGAAGAATCAATGGGTGATGTAATTGGTGACCTTAACAAGCGTCGTGGTCAAGTAGAAGGTATGGAAACAAGCCGTAGCGGTGCTCGTATCGTGAAAGCTAAATCTCCACTTGCTGAAATGTTTGGTTATGTGACTGCACTCCGTACAATCACATCAGGTCGTGCAACTTCTACAATGACATTCTCTCACTATGCTGAGGTTAGCTCTTCAATCGCTAGGAACGTTCTTACAGAATGTCAAGGTCGTGTTGATTTGTTGAAATAAATTTATTTAAAAATATATGAGCCAAAAAATTAGAATTAAATTGAAATCTTACGATCACAGCTTGGTTGATAAATCAGCTGAAAAGATTGTAAAGACAGTTAAGGCTACAGGTGCAGTGGTAAGCGGTCCAATTCCGCTTCCCACTCACAAACGTATCTTTACTGTTAACCGCTCGACTTTCGTAAACAAAAAGTCACGCGAACAGTTCCAGTTGTCTTCATTCCAGCGTCTTATCGACATTTACAGTTCTACATCTAAGACTGTAGACGCTCTTATGAAACTTGAATTGCCTAGCGGCGTAGATGTGTCAATTAAAGTGTGATTAATTTAATTTAAAAAATTAGTAGAAATGCCAGGATTATTAGGAAAGAAAATCGGAATGACATCCGTTTTCAGTGCCGACGGAAAAAATATTCCGTGCACTGTTATCGAAGTAGGTCCTTGTGTAGTTACTCAAATCAAGACTATTGAAAATGATGGCTATCAAGCTGTTCAAGTTGGTTTCCAAGAAAAGAAGGAAAAGCACACAACTAAGCCTGAAGCTGGTCACTTCAAGAAAGCAGGAGTAGCTCCAATGAGACACTTGGCCGAGTTCAAATCATTTACAAATTTGCCTGCTTTAGGTGAAACTCTCACAGTAGAAATCTTCGAAGAAGGAGGTTTTGTTGACGTAGTAGGTACTTCAAAGGGTAAAGGATTCCAAGGCGTTGTAAAACGTCATGGCTTCGGTGGTGTTGGTCAAAGAACGCACGGTCAACACAATCGTCTTCGTGCACCGGGTTCAATTGGTGCTTGTTCTTACCCTGCAAAAGTATTCAAGGGTATGCGCATGGCGGGTCAAACAGGTAACGAACGTGTTACAATTCAAAACCTTCAAGTTATCAAGATCCTCCCAGAGCACAATTTGTTAATGATTAAGGGTTCTATCCCAGGTAGTAAAGGTTCAATCGTTATAGTTGAGAAATAATGGAAGTAGCAGTATATAACATTAAAGGACAAGATACAGGGCGTAAAATTACCCTGAATGATGAAGTTTTCGCTTATACATCCGGTAACGAGGCTAATCCAGAACACGTAGTGTATCTCGACGTAAAACAATACCTCGCTAACCAACGTCAAGGAACTCACAAGAGCAAAGAACGTAGTGAAGTTTCTGGATCAACTCGCAAGCTCGGTCGTCAAAAAGGTGGTGGCGGTGCACGTCGTGGTGACATCAACTCTCCGGTGCTTATCGGTGGTGGTAGAGTATTCGGTCCAAAACCTCGTGACTATAGATTCAAAATCAATAAAAAAGTGAAAGGATTGGCTCGTAAACTTGCTCTTACTGCAAAAGCTCAGAACAATGAGATAATTGTAGTGGAAAACTTCACTTTTGAGGCTCCAAAGACTAAAAACTACATGGATTTGGCAAAAAATCTTAAAATAGATGATAAAAAAGTCCTTTTAGTTTTGTCAGAAGCAAATAAAAACGTATATTTGTCTGTTCGAAATGTGGCGAATGCAAAAACAATCGTTGCAAGAGAGCTAAATACATACGCAATATTGAATAATAACGCGTTAGTATTGACAGAAGATAGCGTAAATCAAATAAATGAACTTTAATTCAAAGGAGATATAGAAAATTATGGATATTCAAATTAGACCAATCGTAACAGAAAAGGCTACAGCACTTACTGAAAAGCTAAATCGTTACACTTTTGCTGTGTCTCCAGACGCAAACAAATTTCAAATCAAGGACATTGTAGAGAAATTGTACAACGTCAGAGTGGTTAAAGTAAACACAGCAAACTTTGCCGGCAAAAGAAAACAGCGTTATACTAAGAGTGGATTGCTTAAAGGAAAAACAGCTGCTTTCAAGAAAGCCATTGTAATGGTTGCTGAAGGACAAACAATTGACTACTATAGCAATATTTAATAAAAAGAATGGCAGTTAGAAAATTTAAGCCCACTACACCGGGGCAACGTCACAAAATTATTGGTGTATTTAAAGGAACAATCACTGCTACTACACCAGAAAAATCTCTAACAGTAGGAAAGCGTTCTACTGGTGGTCGTAACGTTGAAGGACACCTTGCTACACGTTATCGTGGAGGTGGTCACAAACGTAGATATCGTATCATAGACTTTAAGAGAACAAAAGACGGTGTACCAGCAGTAGTTAAGTCAATCGAATACGATCCTAACCGTTCGGCTCGTATCGCATTGCTTTACTATGTTGATGGAACAAAAGCTTATATGATTGCACCCAACGGATTGGAAGTTGGCACTACAGTCGTAAGTGGTCCTGATGCAGCACCTGAAGTAGGTAATGCATTGCCACTAAATAAGATACCTGTAGGTACAGTAATCCATTGTATTGAACTACGTCCTGGACAAGGAGCTTCTATGGCTCGTTCAGCAGGTACGTTCGCTCAGTTGACATCGCGTGAAGGCGATTACGCAATTATCAAATTACCTTCAGGAGAAACACGCAAAGTCCTTGCTACTTGTAAAGCGACAGTAGGCGTAGTTGGTAACTCTGACCATGCTCTTGAACGCTCAGGTAAGGCAGGTAGAACTCGTCACCTCGGCAGACGTCCACACAACCGTGGTGTTGTAATGAATCCAGTAGATCACCCTATGGGTGGTGGTGAAGGACGTGCTTCCGGAGGTCATCCACGTTCACGTACAGGCTTGTATGCTAAGGGCTTGAAGACACGTGCTCCTAAGAAACAGTCTTCTAAGTACATTATTGAAAGAAGAAAAAAGTAAATTGATTAATTAAACAACTATGAGTCGTTCATTAAAAAAAGGACCATTTATCAGCGTTAAGCTCGAAAAGAAAGTGGCTGCAATGGAAGAATCAGGCAAGAAGTCTGTAATTAAGACATGGAGTCGTGCTTCAATGATTTCTCCGGATTTCGTAGGTCACACTTTCGCGGTACACAATGGTAACAAGTTCATTCCTGTTTACGTAACTGAAAACATGGTTGGTCACAAGCTCGGAGAATTTGCTCCGACTCGTAACTTCCGTGGTCACGGTGGTAACAAGAAGAAATAATGGCCCGTAATATTAATTCAAGAAAAATAAAGAATAAAATACAATGGGTGTAAGAAAAAGACAATCAGCTGAAATGATAAAGGAGGCCCGTAAATCTCAGAGCTTCGCTAAGCTGCGCAATGTTCCGACATCTCCACGTAAAATGCGTTTAGTCGCTGACATGGTGCGCGGTCAAGAAGTATTCAAAGCTCTTGGCATCCTTAAATTCTCAAATAAAGAGGCTGCACAGCGTGTAGAAAAACTTCTCCGCTCTGCAATCGCTAACTGGGAGCAAAAGAACGAACGCAAGGCTGAGCAAGGTGAATTATTTGTAACTACAATTTTTGTAGATTGCGCTCCGATGCTTAAGCGTCTTCGTCCTGCTCCACAAGGTAGAGGCTACAGAATTCGTAAGCGCTCTAATCATGTGACATTGTTTGTGGATACAAAAGATAATAACGCTAAAGCTTAATTAAAAGATGGGTCAGAAAGTAAATCCTATTGCAAATCGTTTAGGTGTCATCCGCGGTTGGGACTCTAACTGGTATGGTGGCAAGAAAGGTAAGAAGTTTGGTGAAACTCTTCTTGAAGACAGTAAGATTCGTAAATATCTCCAAACTCGTCTTTCTAAAGCTAGCGTTTCTAGAATTATCATTGAGCGTACGCTTAAGATGGTGACAGTGACAATCTGCACTTCTCGTCCTGGTATGATTATCGGTAAGGGCGGTAAGGATGTTGATGCTCTTAAAGAAGAACTCAAGAAACTTACAGACAAGGAAGTTCAGATTAATATCCACGAAATCAAACGTCCTGAATTGGATGCTGAAATCGTTGCAGCTAACATTGCACGTCAAGTAGAAGGCAAGATTGCTTATCGTCGTGCTGTTAAGATGGCAATTGCATCAACAATGCGTATGGGCGCTGAAGGTATCAAAGTACAAGTAAGCGGACGTTTGAATGGTGCTGAAATGGCGCGTTCTGAAATGTATAAAGAAGGTAGAACACCGCTTCATACATTACGTGCAGACATCGATTACGCACTTGTTGAAGCATTAACTAAAGTAGGTATTATCGGTATCAAGGTTTGGATTTGCCGTGGAGAAGTTTATGGCAAACGTGATCTTACACCACAATACACTGCAAATTCTAAGGAAGGCGCACGTCAAGGTGGTGGCGCTCGCAAGGGTGGTTTCCGTAATAAGAAAAACAACAATCGTTAATTAACTGAGATTACAGAACAATGTTACAACCAAAGAAAACCAGATATCGTAGATCACAAAAGGGCCGCATGAAAGGTGAGGCTCAACGTGGCAATCAATTGGCTTTTGGATCTTTTGGCATCAAAACTCTTGAAGCAAAATGGATTACAGGACGTCAAATTGAGGCAGCTCGTATCGCTGTGACACGTTATATGCAGCGTCAAGGTCAGATTTGGATCCGTATTTTCCCGGACAAACCAATCACTAAGAAGCCTGCAGAAGTACGTATGGGTAAAGGTAAAGGTAACCCGGAAGGTTACGTAGCGCCTGTTACTCCGGGACGTATCCTTATCGAAGTTGAAGGTGTAAGCTATGACATTGCAAAAGAAGCACTTCGTCTTGCTGCACAAAAACTTCCTGTTATTACAAAATTCGTTGTGAGAAGAGACTATGATCCTTCACAGAACGTATAATAAATAAATTTTAACAATGAAAAAGGAAGAAATCAAGGAATTAAGCATTAAAGAACTCAAAGCCCAAATTGAGGTTGCTGAGAAAGCTTATCGTGAATTGAAAGTAACGCACGCGATATCTCCTATAGACAATCCCGCGAAGATCACTTCTGATCGTCGCGAGATTGCTCGTCTGAAGACCGTGTTGCGTCAAAAGGAAATTGAAGCTCAAAATGCTTCTGTAGTTGAATAATCCCATTAAGTATTTAAGAAAATGGAAGTAAAAAGACATTTAAGAAAAGAAAGAATTGGGGTTGTTTCTAGCAACAAGGGTGATAAGACAATCACTGTTGAGATTAAGTGGAAAGAGAAACACCCAATTTATGGTAAGTTTGTCAATAAGACAAAGAAGTATCATGCTCATGATGAAAACAACGAGTGTTCAATCGGCGACACAGTGCGTCTAATGGAAACTCGTCCATTGAGCAAGACTAAGAGATGGAGACTTGTTGAAATAATCGAAAAAGTTAAGTAATTATGATACAGAGTGAATCACGTTTGACAGTAGCAGATAACAGTGGTGCAAAAGAAGCACTTTGTATCCACGTACTAGGCGGTACAGGTCGTCGTTACGCATCAGTTGGCGACATTATCGTAGTTTCGGTTAAGAGCGTTATCCCTTCATCAGATGTTAAGAAGGGTACAGTATCAAAAGCGATTGTTGTTCGCACAAAGAAAGAAATTCGTCGTGCAGATGGTAGCTACATTCGTTTTGATGACAATGCTTGTGTGTTATTGAATAATGCAGGTGAAATTCGTGGTAGCCGTATTTTCGGCCCTGTAGCGCGTGAATTGCGTGCAGTGAACATGAAGATAGTATCACTTGCTCCAGAAGTTCTCTAATCAGCTAAAGAATTTAAGTAATGGCAAAATTACATATTAAAAAGGGTGATATCGTTTCTGTCCTTGCAGGTGATGATAAGGGCAAAACAGGACGAGTACTCTCTGTGCAGGTTAAGAAAAACCGTGCAATTGTAGAGGGTGTTAATATCGTCTCTAAGAGCACAAAACCTAGTGCTAAATATCCACAAGGTGGAATCGTGAAAATAGAAGCTCCTGTACACATTTCTAATCTTAATCTTGTAGATCCTAAGAGTGGCAAGCCTACTCGTATCGGTCGTAAGTTGAATGATGCAGGTAAGTTAGTACGTTATTCAAAAAAATCAGGAGAGGAGATTAAGTAATGGCTAGCACAACACTTAGCAAGGATTACAATGAAAGAATTGTACCTGCACTAATGAAAGAGTTTAACTACAAGACAGTGATGCAAGTTCCAAGACTTGAAAAGATCGTTATCAATCAAGGTTTGGGTGCAGCAACTCAAGACAAGAAATTGATTGAAACATCAATCAATGAATTGACTGCTATCACAGGTCAAAAGGCAGTAGCAACACTTTCACGTAAAGATATTTCTAACTTTAAGTTGCGTAAGAAAATGCCTGTTGGTGTAATGGTAACACTTCGACGCGAGCGCATGTATGAATTCTTGGAACGTTTGGTACGTGTCGCATTGCCACGTATTCGTGACTTCAAGGGTATTAATGCAAAACTTGATGGACGTGGAAATTACACACTTGGTGTTACAGAGCAAATCATTTTCCCTGAAATCAATATTGATTCAGTATCTAAGATGATGGGTATGAATATCACATTCGTAACATCTGCAAACACAGATGAAGAAGGTTTTGCTCTTCTCAAACAATTCGGCTTACCATTTAAAAACGAGAAATAAGATATGGCAAAAGAATCAATGAAAGCCCGCGAGGTGAAGCGTCAAAGAATGGTTGCAAAGTATGCAGAACGCAAGGCTGCGCTTAAGAAAGCTGCACTTGCTGACGAAAACGGCAACATCGACTATGATGCATTGACAAAGCTTCAAAAGCTCCCAAAGAATGCTTCAAGAGTACGCCTTCACAATCGTTGTTCAATCACAGGCCGTCCAAAAGGCTTTATGCGTCAATTTGGAATTTCACGTATTCAATTCCGTGAAATGGCTTCAGCGGGGCTTATCCCAGGTGTAAAGAAAGCAAGTTGGTAATTTTTACATCAAATTTTATAAAAGAGAGTATTAAATATTGTTCAGTACATCTGAATCAATTTAAAACATCAATAAAATGACTGATCCAATAGCAGATTATTTAACAAGATTGAGGAACGCTATTAAGGCGGGTCACCGTGTAGTAGAAGTTCCTGCATCAAAAATGAAGAAGGAGATTACAAAAATCCTATTCGAACAGGGTTATATCCTCAACTATAAGTTTGTTGAGAACAACACTCCTTCAGGTGCGATTAAAATTGCGCTTAAGTATGATCCGGTTGACAAAGTAAACGCAATCAAGGCTCTTGGTCGCGTATCTCGTCCTGGTCTTCGTCAATACACAGGCTACAAGGAAATGCCACGTGTATTGAATGGTTTAGGTATTGCCATCATTTCAACTTCTCAAGGTGTTATGACAAACAAGGAAGCTAAAGAGAAGAAAATCGGTGGTGAAGTATTATGTTATGTTTATTAATCGGAAGGAGGTATTGATATGTCAAGAATAGGTAAATCACCGATCACAGTACCTGCTGGCGTAAGCATCCAGGTTAAGGATAACGTAGTAACAGTAAAAGGCCCTAAGGGAGAACTTTCTCAAGAAGTAAATCCTGAAATCACAGTAAATGTTGAAGAAGGAAAAATCGAGTTGACACGTCCATCAGACGCTCGCGAACATCGTTCACTTCATGGTTTGTATCGTGCATTGATTAACAACATGGTAGTTGGTGTTTCAGAAGGCTATAAGAAGGAAATGGAACTTGTAGGTGTCGGTTATCGTGCAACATCAACCGGTCAAGTATTAGAATTGGCTCTCGGTTTCTCTCACGCAATTTATATTAAAATGCCTAAAGAGATAAAGGTTGAGGCAAAGACAGAAAGAAATAAGAACCCTCTTATCATTCTTGAGTCTGCTGACAAGCAATTGCTAGGTCAAGTATGCGCAAAGATTCGTTCATTGCGTAAGCCTGAACCATACAAGGGTAAGGGTATTAAGTTTGTTGGCGAAGTAATTCGTCGTAAGTCGGGTAAATCGGCAAGTGCTAAATAATTAAAATTAAGAAATCATGGTATCTAAGATAGCAAGAAGAAATAAGATTAAAACGCGTATTCGCGGTAAAATTTCAGGCACTGCTCAGCGTCCACGTATGACAGTATTTCGCAGTAATAAAGCAATCTATGTTCAACTAATTGACGATTTGGCAGGCAAGACACTTTGTGCAGCATCTTCAAAAGGAATTGCAGAAGGAACAAAATGCGAGATCTCAGAAAGAGTTGGTGAAGCAATTGCTAAAAAAGCAATGGAAATGGGTATCACAGAAGTTGTATTCGACAGAAATGGTTACCTTTTCCATGGTAGAGTTAAATCATTGGCCGATGCAGCACGCAAAGCCGGTCTTAAATTTTAATTGGAATCATGGCAAATAAGAATAACAGAGTAAAGTCAACAAATGATTTGGAATTGAAGGACCGTCTTGTAGCCATCAATCGTGTAACAAAGGTTACAAAGGGTGGACGTGCTTTCAGTTTTGCTGCTATCGTTGTCGTAGGTAACGAAGATGGCGTAGTAGGCTGGGGTCTTGGTAAGGCAAATGAAGTAACTGCAGCAATCGCAAAAGGCGTAGAATCAGCAAAGAAGAACCTTATCAGAGTTCCGGTACATAAAGGAACAATTCCTCATGAACAAGTTGCAAAATTCGGTGGTTCACGTGTTTTGATGAAACCGGCATCTACCGGTACAGGGGTAAAAGCAGGTGGTGCGATGCGTGCCGTATTTGAAAGCGTAGGTATCACAGACGTACTTGCAAAATCAAAAGGATCATCTAACCCTCACAACTTGGTGAAAGCGACTATCGCAGCACTTGGTGAAATGCGTAGTCCTGCACAAATCGCTCAAAATCGTGGAGTATCAGTAGAAAAAGTGTTTAACGGCAAATAATATTGAATATGGCACAGATTAAAATTAAACAAGTAAAGAGCCGCATCAATTGTCCGGCCGTTCAAAAGAGAACGCTTGATGCTCTTGGATTGAGAAAAATGAACCAAGTAGTTGTAAAGGAAGATAGTCCTGCAATTATGGGAATGGTAAATAAAGTACGTCACTTGGTTGAAGTTATCAACGCCTAAAATTAAATAAGAATATGGATTTAAGTAATTTGCAACCTGCAGTTGGTAGCAACAAAGACAGGAAGAGAATAGGACGTGGTCCAGGTTCAGGCTACGGTGGTACTTCTACACGTGGTCACAAAGGTGCAAAATCACGTTCAGGCTACAAACATAAAGTAGGTTTTGAAGGTGGTCAGATGCCTTTGCAACGTCGTGTTCCTAAATTCGGTTTCAAGAACTTTAACCGAGTTGAATATAAAGCAATTAATCTCGATGTGCTTGAAGTATTAGCAACAGCTAAGAACTTAAGCAAAATTACAGTTGCTGACTTGTTGGCAGCAGGTTTAGTTTCTAAAAATCAGCTTGTCAAGATTCTTGGCAATGGTGCATTGACAAAAGCTATCGAAGTTGAAGCTAATGCATTCTCAAAGAAAGCTGAGGAAGCTATTGTTGCAGCAGGTGGTACAGTAACTAAAAAATAAAAAACAATGGGATTTATTCAAACAGTTAAAAATATCTGGAGTGTAGAAGATCTTCGCAAGCGAATAGGGATTACCCTATTGCTTGTGATTATCTATCGCTTTGGTTGCTATGTAGTTCTTCCGGGTATTGATCCAAATGAACTTATGGCGCTAAAGGATTTCACAAAGGATGGATTGATGCAATTGCTTGATATGTTCTCAGGTGGTGCATTTGCACAAGCATCAATTTTTGCCTTAGGTATTATGCCATATATTACGGCTTCTATCGTAATCCAATTATTGGGTATGGTATTACCTGCATTCCAGAAGATGCAGCGTGAAGGAGAGAGTGGCAGAATGAAGATGAATCAGTATACAAGATATTTGACTGTATTGATTCTTTTGGTTCAAGGTCCTGCTTATCTTCTTAACTTGAAGTATCAAGTCATGTCTGCAGGTGGTAATGTAGAATTAGGTTATTGGACAATTGCCTACATGACATTGATTCTTGCAGCCGGTTCTATGTTCATTATGTGGCTGGGTGAACGAATTGACCAAAAGGGTATAGGTAATGGTATTTCATTCATTATCCTTGTAGGTATTATTGCTCGTTTGCCTGAAGCATTCATTCAAGAATTTACAGGTCGTCTTCTAAATACAGAAGGAGGAGGTCTTGTAATCTTCTTGATTGAAATAGTCATCTTGCTTGCAGTAATTGCAGGTGCGGTATTGTTGGTACAAGGAACACGTAAGGTGCCAGTACAATATGCAAAACGCATTGTAGGCAACAAGCAATATGGTGGTGCGCGCCAATATATCCCATTGAAAGTTAACGCAGCCGGTGTAATGCCTATTATCTTTGCTCAGGCAATTATGTTTATCCCTATCACATTGACTGGTTTTACAGGTGGTGAAGGCTGGTTTGCACGTACATTCTCTGATATGTATGGCTTCTGGTACAATCTTGTATACTTCTTTATGATTGTGGCATTTACATATTTCTACACAGCCATTACAGTGCGTCCGGCACAAATGGCTGAAGATATGAAGCGAAATAATGGTTTCATACCTGGGGTAAAACCTGGTAAGCCGACAGTTGATTATCTTGACTCGATTATGTCTCGCATCACACTTCCTGGATCTATTTTCTTGGGTTTGGTTGCAATCCTTCCAGCAATTGCAACTGTATGCGGTCTTAATCGTAGCTTTGCTCAATTCTTCGGTGGTACTTCTCTTTTGATCTTGGTAGGTGTAATTCTTGATACACTTCGTATCATTGAAGGTCACTTGTTGATGCGTCATTATGACGGATTGATGAAAGACGGAAGAATTAAAGGTCGTACAACCGGTAATGCTGCATTTTAAATTGTAACTTTTTATACTATATAAAGTAAATGATCTATCTCAAAACATCGGAAGAAATCGAATTGATGAGAGCAGCAAATACTCTTGTGAGCCGAACACTTGGCGAAGTTGCCAAGTGGGTGGCTCCGGGTGTAACTACTCAGCGACTCGATACCATCGCAAGAGAATTTATTCTTGATAATGGTGGCAGACCTGCATGTTTAGGATATGGTGGTTTTCCCGGAACTTTGTGTATAGAAGTCAATGAGACTGTTGTGCATGGTTTTCCAAGTACATATACATTAAAGGATGGGGATATAGTCGGAACCGATTGTGTTGTTGAATTAAATGGATTCCATGGTGATAGTTGTTACACTTTTGCTATTGGAGAAATTGATTCAAAAGTAATGGACCTCTGTAAAGTGACTAAGGAATCTTTATATAAGGGAATTGCTGTAGCGCAAGAAGGTAAGCGAATTGGCGACATTGCAAATGCTATCCAAACATATTGCGAACGACACGGATATAGTGTGGTTCGTGAAATGTGTGGACATGGTATTGGAAAAAAGATGCACGAAGATCCTGAAGTTCCGAATTACGGACGTCGTGGTATCGGTCCGATATTAAGAAACGGCATGTGTATTGCTATCGAACCTATGATAAATATGGGAAGTAAAAATATTGTCATAGAGAGAGATGGTTGGCAATGCCGAACAAAGGATAGAAAGCCATCGGCACATTATGAGCATACGATTGCCATAGTAGATGGAAAGACAGAAGTGTTGACAACATTTGATTATATCAAGGAATCACTTGGAGAAAGATTTATTTAATAAAAAAATATATGGCAAAACAAGCTGCAATTGAACAAGACGGAGTAATTCTCGAAGCATTGTCAAATGCTATGTTTAAGGTTGAATTAGAAAATGGGCATGAGATTACAGCTCATATCTCCGGAAAAATGAGAATGCATTACATTAAAATTTTACCCGGCGACAAAGTGAGAGTAGAAATGTCTCCATACGATTTGTCAAAGGGAAGAATAGCTTTTAGATACAAATAAAAAAAGAAACAAGATATGAAAGTAAGAGCCTCAGTTAAGAAGCGTACCCCGGACAGCAAGATTGTTCGCCGTAAGGGTAGATTATATGTAATTAACAAAAAGAATCCAAAATATAAAACTCGTCAAGGATAATTTTATTCCTTAAAAAATTGTAATTAACAATATGGCAGTAAGAATCGTCGGCGTTGATTTGCCGCAAAACAAAAGAGGTGAAATAGCCTTGACATATATCTTCGGTATTGGACGCAGTGCAGCGAATACAATTTTAGAAAAAGCAGGCGTTGACCGTGATATAAAAGTAAAAGATTGGACAGACGATCAAGCAGCAGCAGTTCGTGAAGTAATTCAAGCGAACTATAAAGTAGAAGGTGATCTTCGTTCAGAAATTCAGCTTAACATTAAGCGTTTGATGGACATCGGTTGCTATCGTGGAATCCGTCACCGTATCGGTCTTCCACTACGTGGACAAAGCACAAAGAACAATGCGCGTACACGTAAGGGTCGTAAGAAAACAGTTGCTAATAAGAAAAAAGCTACTAAATAAAATTAAAGTATGGCAAAAAAGACAGTCGCAGCAAAGAAGAGAAATGTTAAGGTTGACGCAATGGGTCAACTACACGTTCACTCATCTTTCAACAACGTTATCGTATGCTTGACAAACAGTGAAGGTCAAGTAATTTCATGGTCATCAGCTGGTAAGATGGGCTTCCGTGGTTCTAAAAAGAACACTCCATACGCAGCACAAATGGCCGCACAAGATTGTGCTAAGGTTGCATTCGACCTTGGTTTACGTAAGGTAAAGGCTTATGTTAAGGGTCCTGGTAACGGTCGTGAATCAGCAATTCGTACAGTGCATGGTGCCGGTATTGAAGTAACAGAAATCATCGACGTAACACCATTACCACACAACGGTTGCCGTCCTCCTAAGAGAAGAAGAGTTTAATAACAAATTAATTTTTTCTTAGATTAAAACCTTATAGTGCGCTCTGAATGCGAATAGACTATCTGATAAGCTTTCTCTCGATAGTCGCGGCTGCGCTAAGGAGCGGACTTTAGACTTTAATTTAAATAAAAGCAAAAACAATGGCAAGATATATTGGTCCAAAATCAAAAATTGCCCGCAAATTTGGTGAGGCTATTTATGGCGAGGATAAAGTTTTAAGCAAGAAAAACTATCCTCCTGGTCAGCACGGTGTAAATCGTAGAAAGAAAACATCAGAGTACGGTATGCAGTTGCGTGAAAAGCAGAAAGCAAAATACACTTATGGTGTTTTGGAACGTCAGTTCCGCAATCTATTTGATAAGGCAGCACGAACAAAAGGTATTACCGGTGAAGTACTTCTTCAATTGCTCGAAAGCCGTCTTGACAATGTAGTTTATCGTTTGGGTATTGCACCAACACGTCCTGCAGCACGTCAAATTGTGTTGCACAAACACATCACAGTGAATGGTGCAGTAGTAAATATCGCTTCATATCAAGTAAAACCAGGTGATGTAGTCGCTGTACGTGAAAAATCAAAATCACTTGAAGTAATTGCAGATTGCCTTGCAGGCTTCAATCACAGCAAATATCCTTGGATTGAATGGGATGAAAGTGTGAAAGGCGGTAAATTCCTACATCTTCCACAAAGAGAAGATATTCCTGAAACAATTAAGGAACAGTTGATCGTTGAGTTATATTCTAAATAATAAATTATAGAGATCCATGGCTATTTTAGCATTTCAGAAACCTGACAAAGTTTTAATGTTGGAGGCTGATAACTTCTACGGAAAGTTTGAGTTTAGGCCTTTGGAGCCTGGTTATGGTCAGACCATAGGCAACGCATTGCGTCGTATATTGTTGTCTTCATTGGAAGGCTTTGCAATATGCTCAATTCGTATTGATGGCGTTGCTCATGAGTTGGGAACTATCCCGGGAGTTAGAGAGGATGTTACAAACATCATTCTAAACCTTAAGCAAGTTCGCTTCAAGCATATTGTTGAAGAGACAGAGACCGAAAAGGCGACAGTCAACGTGTCGGGTCAAGATGTGTTCAAAGCCGGTGACCTCAACAAAGTTTTGTCCGGATTTGAAGTATTGAATCCGGAGTTGGAAATCTGTCATTTAGATCCTAAAGCCGGATTCCAAATGGAATTCAGCATCAATAAGGGTCGTGGATGGGTGCCAGCCGATGAAAATCGCGAAATGTTGGTCGGAGAGGATGTAAACGTAATTGCTATCGACTCTATTTACACTCCTATAAAGAATGTGAAATATGCTGTTGAAAACTATCGCGTTGAGCAAAAGACCGACTACGAAAAACTTGTGTTGGAAGTTACTACAGATGGTTCTATTCAACCAAAGGAAGCTTTAAAAGAAGCAGCTAAGATTTTGATTCATCACTTTCAGCTCTTCAGCGATGAGAAAATCACTGTTGACTCGCAACAAGATGATGCGTCTAATGAGTTTGATGAAGAAGTTCTTCACATGCGTCAGTTGTTAAAGAGCAAACTTGTTGATATGGATCTTTCTGTGCGTGCACTTAATTGCTTGAAATCAGCAGAGGTTGAAACTCTTGGCGAATTGGTTGTCTTTAACAAGCAAGATTTGTTGAAGTTCCGTAACTTCGGTAAGAAATCCCTCACTGAGCTTGATGAGTTGCTCGCAAGTTTGAACCTATCTTTCGACATGGACATTTCAAAGTATAAATTAGATAAAGACTAAAAACGATGAGACACAATAAAAAATTCAATCATTTAGGTCGTAAAAAGGCACATCGTGATGCGATGTTGTCAAATATGACTATCTCTCTTATCATGCATAAGAGAATCAATACAACAGTGGCTAAGGCAAAGGCTCTTCGTATCTTTGCTGAACCTATCATCAATCGTGCTAAGAAAGATGATATGGCAAACCGCCGTCTTGTATTTAGCTATCTTCAAAACAAGGAAGCTGTTAAGGAACTTTTCGGTGTAATCGCTGATAAGATCGCAGATCGTCCGGGTGGTTATACTCGTATCCTTAAGACTGGTAATCGTCTTGGTGACAACGCAGAAACTTGCTTTATAGAGCTTGTTGATTTCAACGAAGCTATGCTTAAAGAAAAGACTGAAAAGAAAGCTCCAAAGACTCGCCGTTCTCGTAGTAAAAAGGCAGCTCCTGCTGCTGAAGCTCCAGCTGAAACTGCAGAATAATCTTAAGTCATCATACGACATGAGATATAAAAGACCGTCATTTAGTGGCGGTCTTTTTGTGCATATTGTAAATTTTGTATGTGTTAGATTGGATTACTATCTCAGAGAATCGGGGCGAAGAGACGCACAATTGATTCTAAAAGACTTTGTGATTTAGGACGTTTTTGCCAGCTTGATAATGTGATTTTTGATGAGTCTTTTATGTCGTCAAAAAATTGCTCTTTCATTATTTGATTTGTCTGCTTATTGTATATCAGCATATTGGCTTCAAAGTTGTGTTCAAAGCTTCTAAAATCAAAGTTTGTTGAGCCAGTGGAATAAAAATCGTCGTCGATAATTATGTTTTTTGAATGTAGCATACCTGCGTCATAAAGGTAAATTTTAATTCCTGCCTTAAGACATTCGTCAATGTAGGAGTATGATGCGTATTTAAGTATTTTTGAGTCACTTTTACGTGGTAGCATTATTCTTACATCGACTTTGGATAGTGCTGCCGTTAGTAGGGCTTTCATTAGTGCTTCTGTCGGCAAGAAATACGGAGTCTGAATGTAGATGGATTTTTTTGCTCCTGCAATTGCTTTATGAAATATCAATGCAATGTTTGACCAAGTGGAAGTCGGACCACTTGTGATGAGTTGCATAACATTTTTTTCTTGCGAAAATTTGTTAGAAGGTATGCTCTGGTCAATTATCAAGTCGTTTCTGACAAAATTCCAATCTGTGGCAAACGATACTTGCAGTGAGTTGACAATGTCTCCGGTCACTCTAATGTGGGTGTCGCGCCATTTTTTATTTGGTGATGGTCCGTCAATATATCTGTCGGCTATATTCATTCCTCCGATATATCCGATTTCACCATCTATGATTATAATTTTACGGTGATTGCGCCAATTGATTCTATTTGCTAATTGAGGGAATGTCACTCTGAAGAAGGGTTGTGCATCGACGCCATTTTGTCGTAGCTTTTTGAAGAAGCTATTGTTAACGTTGAAACTTCCCACGTGGTCATATATAACTCTGACTTTGATTCCATCTTGAGCTTTTTTAGATAATATGTCGGCTATTTCGCTGCCGAGTTTATCATTGTTGAAAATATAATATTGAATGTTTATGGAAGATTTTGCATTACGTAAGTCTGTTTTTAACTGTTCGAATTTATCTTTGCCGTTATTAAAGATTGTAATATCATTATTGGTGTATATTGGCATCCCGCATAAAGAATGTGCCAGTTTGATTATTTGTTTGTTAGTTTCGGAAATATCAATGTCATTAAGATTTTCGTGTTTACTATGATGTGTATTAAGTAGTTTGCGTTTTTTTTGAAGAGAGATCAAGTGCAATCCTTTAATACTTCGTCCGAAGAAGATGTAAAAAATCCAACCTACAATCGGCATGAATATTAATACGGTTACCCATGCTAATGATTTTATTGGATTTCTATTTTCAGTCAGAATTACATAAATGCAGCTGACTATAATCACAATATATATTGCCAAAAAAATATTTGACATCCATTGGTCTACTGATATGTTGTTAAATACATCCATATAAATTGTGGCTAAGGTAATAATTTTTTTGGATATAATGGCTAATAAAGGTACAAAAAATAGAATTATGTGATTTTGTTCGCTCGGAATAAGACGTTATGAGTAAGGGTTAATGCTATATAAGGGAAGAATGTGGCAGTGTGTTTGATTTATAGATATTTGAGATAGGAAATAAAAAGAGTGAGAAAATTTCCCAATTGTCTCACTCTTTTTTAGCTTAACTAAATAAATTCTTACATGCTAGGTTTATAGTATAACCTATGTTTAAATCGAGTGCAAAGTTAGTTATAATTTAAAATAAAATACATATATTTTTAATTAAAAAAACTTAATTTTACTGATAATATTATATTGTTGTGTTTAGGTATTGTTTGAGACCAATGTATTTATATTTTACCTTCTCTTTTTTGTGTAAGATATTCATTGGCAATGGTGCATAGTTCGTCATACCATTCTTGACCAAAGCGACGGACGAGAGGCTCCTTTAGAAATTGGTATGCTCTGACGTTTTGTTTTTTTCCGTGCACTTCAGCACATTTGCAAATGCTCCATTTATGATAGTTGACGGCTGTGAAATCGGGATAACGATTGAGGCGTACAGGATATAGGTGGCACGATATTGGTTTATAAAAATCGCTGCGACCTTCCCGATACGCTTTTTCTAAAGCGCAGAAGCACATGCCGTTTGGAGCGTAGGTTGTGAAAACGCAGTCTCGACCGTTGACTATGGAAGTCACAAGGTCACCGTCTTCATCGATGTATGCCACACCTTGTTCTTCAATTATTTGTTTGGCTGCCGGTGTAAGGTCGTCCCATACGATGGGTAACAATTTTTTTAGGATTTCATATTCATCGTTTGTGATAGGAGCACCGGCATCTCCTTCGATACAACATTCACCTTTGCAAGTGTCTAAATCACACAAGAAGAATTCTTCTATTAGGTCTAAAGATACGAGAGTTTTGTCTATCTGAATCATTGTCGTTTTTTATTTTCCTGAGTAAATAGTGTATGAACCAATCAGTCTGTCGGCACGACTTCCCGGTTGGCGTTGATATATTTTAATGACGTATTCGTTGATTGTTTCGTAATAGTTTCCTTCGACTAAAGTCGGGTCGCCGATAGTATTGCCATTGCGAGGGATAGCAAGATATTGGTAATTGTAGGACCCTTGCTTGAGACGCATTGTTTTTTCATAGAGGTTGGTGTTATAGTTATATACCATCTTGTTTTCGTCGGAGAAATTGTGGTTTGAAAGTTCTCCGTCGATGTAGATGTCTGCATTCATAACGTATGGTAAGTCAAGCGAGAAATGGGTCATAATGTAGTCTGCTCCAAGATTTGCGTCGGTAGAATTATACTCGTCAATCATGTATCTGCCATATTGAGTTTGGTCGTAATAGTATGATTGATTTGCACGAGGTTCATCTATTTTTAAATAGGCATTATATGAGTCGTCGATATATCTTGTAGAGTCGACATTCATCCCGGGGTAGTTGGCACGTACTGTTTCGAAACGCCGAAATTCGTTGCCAGCTTTAAAGATTAGTTGAGGGATATGCTCATAATATATCTCCGAGCCAAGCACGCGTTGCGGATGAGCTATAATGGCTTTATTGTCATTGCGTCCGTTTTGCTCAACGACGGCAATAATATCGTTGTATGGGTCGCGGATGGTATAATTCTTTTGGTCGATTTTGAAATTGACTTGTTGGTATATATCGTTATATCCGAGGTCAGTGCGAGATGTGGTCTCTCCCGATATTTTCACTTTCGCTTCGTCTATGCAAAAACGAGCTTGCAGAATAATGTCGTCCGGGTCATTTTCAGGGAAAACTTGAAGAAGGAAATTACCTGACACCAATGGCTTGATGTCTTGATTGGGTATCGTAATCAGATAATTCACATAATGGATGAACGTGTTGCTCGAAAAGGCATAGTCATTGACATTGGCGATGTTGAAGCCATCAACGATTTCGCTATCAAGCAATTGCGACGGTTGCCAATCAGCATTGCAGTGGATGAGTCGATATTGCATGTATCTCACATCGTCGGATATTTCGTCGAATGTGATTGTTATCTGTTCGTTTGAGTTTAGATGAATAATTGGAGGCGCAAGAAAGTCATCTGCCACCTGAATTTTAAGAGTCTTAAAATCGGGGTAGAATATTTTTGTTTCAGTGTCAACTGATTGTGCATAAATGTTTAGAGTGCAACATAACAGCGACAAAAAGAGGAGAGAATAAAAGCGTCTCATTTGGTCTCGTTGATGAAGTTGTGTAATATTTCAATACCATTTAAAATCAAATCGTTGCAAGGGCGTGGAGGAGTCATCCCTTTTAGCTCTCTGCAGATGATAGATCCATGTTTAGACTTGAAAATTTCCGAAAGGTTTGAAACGCGTGGATAAACCATTCGTTTGTCTTGTGCAGAGCCTTGGCTTCTGAAGCCCTCTATTATAGCCATTCCGCTCACGACACCACACACTTCACCTTGACCACCGACGCCACCTCCGAAGCCGATTGATAGTTTTGCCATTATTTCGTCGGGCAGTTTGTGGATGTCAGGGAAAGCCATTGCTACGCATTGTGAGCAATTAAGTCCTTGAGCACGAAGCCTGTTAGCTATTTCTATTCTTTCGTTTGGTTTCATATTGTTTACCAAATTATGGGTTGTTTGTTGTGTCTTTTAAGATAGTCGTTAGCGAGAGAAAAGTGGTGGTTGCCAAAAAATCCGCGATAGGAGGAGAGTGGCGATGGGTGTGCAGAAGTGAGGACAAGGTGTTTCGAACGATCGATGAAATCACATTTGCGCTTGGCATCGGCTCCCCATAGGATGAATACCAGATTTTCACGATTTTCAGCGAGTTCATGCACCACACGGTCGGTGAAGCGTTCCCAACCTTTGCCACTATGCGATTTCGGGGTGTGAGCTCTGACGGTTAGCGTGGAGTTGAGCAGCAACACGCCTTGCTTAGCCCAACGCGAAAGATCGCCGTCGGCGGGAAATGAAGCACCGGTGTCGGATTGCACTTCTTTGAAGATGTTGACCAATGATGGGGGCATTTCTACTCCGGGGTTGACGGAAAAGCATAGCCCGTTTGCCTGACCGGGGCCATGGTAGGGGTCTTGGCCTATTATAACAACTTTTGTAGCGTCAAAGGGAGAAGCATCAAATGCGGCAAAGATGTTTCTGCCCGGTGGAAATACCTGTTGAGTGGCATATTCGTGTCTTACCCAATCTGTGAGTTTGTAAAAGTATTCCTTCTCAAACTCGTCGCTGAGCTGACGTTTCCAACTATCTTCTATTTGTACATTCATCGCACAAATTTAGGTAAAAAATTCCAAATCTCACAAAAAATGCGTAACTTTGCTATCAATAATGGCAGAAGCGCCTATAGTTCAATGGATAGAATAAAGGATTCCGGTTCCTTCGATTGGGGTTCGACTCCCCATGGGCGTACCATAAGATTTGTTTCGATCGTCTTGTTAGTCAGGACGGTCGATTTTTGTTTCTTGTTTTAGGGAGGGTACAACACCATGCTATCCTTTATAATATGATGCCACAAAACGATAGGGATTTAAATTGAGGGTTGGAATATAAATAAAAAATTGATTGTCTCTCGACAACCAATCTAATGTTAACCTTAAAATCTAATACCATGAAAAACTCACTGCAAAGTTAGTGATAAAATTGATATGTTGTATATGTTTTGGTGGAAAAAATCTTGATATTAACATTTATTAATGAAAATAGGTATTATATATGGATATTTTTGGTAATTTGGAATGTTTTTGTGCGCAATAATTGAAAAATGTTTTATCGGATTTGGTGGATAACCTAAGATTTATTAAATTTGCAGTAAATAGAAAAATATAACTATGGAAAGTTGGATATTATGGCTTATTGTAACAGCCGTTTTGATTTTGATAGAATTATTTACCGGAATGATTGCGACATTTTGCTTGGCGTTCGGTTGCTTACTGGCAATGGTTTTGACATTGTTTGGCTGTGGCATAGAGTGGCAATTGGGAGCGTTGGCTATCGGTACGGTGATTGCGTTCATAGCGTTTGCTCCATTGATTCGTCGATTGCAAAGTCGCAGAGGTAAGGCAGCTACAGAAGTGAGCAATATGGATGCGCTGAAGGGTCGCGTGGCGGAGGTCGTGGAGACAATTCCGTCTGACGGTGGTTTTGGACGAGTACGCGTCGATGGCGACCGTTGGCAAGCACGAAGTGTCGATGGAGGTGCATTCTCGGTAGGCGACAAAGTCAGGGTGGTCGGTTATGACAGTATTATATTAGATGTAGAATCAATCAATTAAAAACCAGTATATTATGACAAGTTCAATGATTTTTTTAGGTCTTTTGGCTTTGATAGTGATTGTATTGGTATCTGCCGGAGTAAAGGTGGTGCCACAGTCGGAAACACGCGTCATCGAGCGTCTCGGTCGCTTCCATGCTGTTCTGCCTCCTGGATTGAATATCATTTGGCCGTTTATCGATAAACCTAAGATGGTCTATACTCGCAGTATGGTGGGCAACTATGCGCGTATCGTATCGACTTCTGTAATCGACCTTCGTGAGCAAGTCTATGACTTCCCTTCTCAGCAAGTGATCACCAAGGATAACGTGACCACCGAAATCAACGCTTTGATATACTTCCAAATCGTCGATCCTAAAAAGTCGGTCTATGAAATCGAAAACCTCCCTAACGCTATCGAAAAGTTGACGCAAACATCGCTTCGTAACGTAATCGGTGAACTCGAACTCGATGAAACGCTCACATCACGCGACACCATCAACTCTAAGTTACAAGCTATCCTTGACGAAGCTACCAACAAGTGGGGTGTAAAGGTTAATCGCGTTGAACTTCAAGATATTACGCCTCCGGAAAGTGTGCGCGTAGCTATGGAAAAGCAGATGCAGGCAGAGCGTAATCGTCGTGCTGAAATCCTTAACGCAGAGGGTGAAAAGAAATCTTTGATTCTGCGTTCTGAAGGTGAAAAACAATCACAAATCAACCAGGCAGAAGCTATCAAGCAAGCTGAAATCTTAAGAGCCGAAGGTGAATCACGCGCTAAGGTGCTTGTGGCAGAGGCTGAAGCAGAAGCAATACGTCGCGTCGCTGAAGCCATCAAGGAATCGCAGACTGACCCTGCGACCTACATGCTCGCAATGAAATACATCGAGACGCTCAAAGAGATGACTTCAGGTCAAGACAACAAGACTGTCTATGTGCCATACGAAGCCTCTGGTGTGCTTGGCTCAATCGGCTCAATCAAAGAGCTTTTCAAACAGTAAATTTTTAGTTTTTTCATAATACGTTTAGGCTTCGGTCCGGTTGCATCATGCAGTCGGACCACCTTTTTTGTAGCTATATACCGAGTTAAACAAAACGAACTTTTAGTAGATGAAGCGTAATGTAAAAAATGCGAATCACTAATTCGGCAAGAATAGATCTGATTGACCGATTTTCGCTGCTTCGTTGTGCGAAATTGATAAGTTCTTCGCGAATAGCAAGCCATGGTGCTGATTTTATTTCTTCTGACGAAAATTCGAAAAATCTGAAATTTCGTCAGTAGAGTTAATATATATTAATTTATATAGAATAGCACATACTCATTTCGAATTTGCAAAAATGACCTGTAAGTCATGAATTTGTTATTGGGCGACAATGGAATTTCGTGAGGTGTCGAATGTTGTTGACGATGAAAATGTGCGATTCTTGGTCGGTAAGTGGAAAAATAAATTACAAAAAATGTTGTGTAATTTAAAATAATGTTCTAAATTTGCGATAGCTCGCGGACCGGAGGGTGTGTGGGTGGGACTTTGGATAAAGATAATAGTCTGAATCTAAGGTGTTTAATTGTTTTAAAAAGACGTTTACCAAAGCGTTTTCTTCTACGCTCAAACTTCGCAACTTTGAACCACAGGAAGAAATAGCAACGGAAGCGTCCATTAATGGTATATGAAAATATACGAATCATTGCGCAGTGCGTGGTGTGTCCGTCTATAATCGTATCCTGACGTGGGCTAGCTGAGTTGCTTATCCTTGTGGGTGGCAATGCGAAGGCCTGAGCGTGGGATAAGCGAAGAAGTACAGACTCCCACGTCTTTTTTATTGTGTTACCGATATGGGGAGCCTATCGAAAAAAACTCTTTATTAATCATGAAAGAAAACAAAAAGGAAGAAGTTCAGTCAAGACGCGAATTCTTCAAAAGTGCGGCTAAAAAAGCGCTCCCAATCCTTGGCGTTATCGCATTAGCAAATCTACCTCTTGATATTACAGCATCGAAAGTCGAGATGGGTTGTAATGGGTGCCATGGAACATGTATGGCTTCATGTAAAGGTTCATGCTATGGAGAATGTAAAGGCGCATGTAAATATGAATGTAGCTCGGGATGCAAGTCATCATGTAGAAGTACATGCAAAAATACATGTCAAAATAAATGTACCGGCGGATCATCATATTAAATATTAATAAATAGATAACTGGATAGTATGAAAGACAATAAAATACAAAGTAGAAGGGAATTCTTCAAAAGTGCAGTCAAAAAGGCTCTTCCAATTTTTGGTGCTATTGCATTGACTCAATTGCCGTTTGTGGCAAAATCTCATGAAAGTAAAGCAACATCTTATTGTGACTATGGTTGCAAGTGGGGGTGTGATAGTTCATGTTACGGTGGATGTAAGAACGGTTGTGGAGGATGTGATTATAGCTGTTCTGGTGGATGTGCTAGAAGTTGTCTTGGTGGCTGTGAAAGAAGTTGCGGAGGTGGTTGTGACGGAACTTGTTACACAGGATGCGGAAGTAGTGCATATTTATAATTCAATTGTAATGAGTAAAGACTAAAATCTATTTTGTAATAATAGTTAATAAATGAAACTTGCATTAATAGGTTTAAATTCGTGCTAAAAATGAGTATTAAAACAAATAGTGAAGCTTGGCAATCCGGAATAGCCAAAAATATTACGTTTATTGTTACTAAGGATTGCCAGCTTGCTTGCAAGTATTGTTACTTGGTGGGTAAAAACATCAAGGAGCGAATGTCGTGGAATGTAGCAAAGCAAGCAATTGACTACATTCTCGACCATGAGGAGGACTTTCGTGAGGAGTCTGTAATATGGGATTTTATCGGTGGAGAGCCATTCCTTGAAATAGACCTTATTGATAAGATATGTGACTATATTAAGGTGGAGCTTTTTAGACGCAATCACCATTGGTTTAATTCCTATCGTTTTTCGTTCTCTACAAATGGCATTAATTACCATGAGGATAAGGTTCAACGATTTATAGCGAAAAATCGTGATCATCTGTCTATTGGTATTACAATCGATGGCACAGAACGAAAACACGACCTCAATCGCATCTATAAGACGCCTGAGATGGAAGCCGGTATAGCACCGGCGCCTGAGGACGAGAAAGGGTCTTACAAAGATGTTGTACGAAATATTCCATTGTGGTTAAGTCAATTCCCAAATGCAGGTACCAAGGTAACAATCAGTAGTGCGGATATACCATATATAAAGGAAAGCGTATTGCACCTGTTTGATCTTGGTATCCATGAGGTTAATATCAATTGCGTTTTTGAGGATGTGTGGACAGAAGGTGATGATGTGAAATTTGAGGAGCAGTTGATGCAACTTGCTGATGCTATCATTGACGGCAAACTTTACGAAAATAACGCTTGCTCGTTCTTTACTGAAAACATGGGTAAACCTCTCGATTGTGTTCTTGAAAATCAGAATTGGTGTGGTGCAGGTAAAATGTTGTCGGTAGATGCAGCAGGTAATTTCTATCCTTGTACTCGTTTTGCACAATACTCTTTGCGTGATAAAAAGGCTTGGATTATCGGTAATGTGCGTGATGGTATTGATAAGAATAAGCTTCGCCCATTCTTGACACTTGATCGTTGCACTCAGTCAACACAAGAGTGTATAGATTGCGAGGTAGGTAGTGGTTGCGCTTGGTGTCAAGGTGAAAACTATGATGCGGCTGAGACTCCGACCATCTATCAACGCTCAACTGCTATATGCAAGATGCACAAGGCTCGTGTTCGTGCCAATAACTACTATTGGAACAAACTCTATCGCAAACTCGAACTTGAAGGTGAACGAGAAGCATTTGAGAGCAATAAAAAGAAGTCAAACGATGTAATATGTTGATGCTATGCTGAAATATCTTGTAGTTTTATTAGATGATACGAGCGTGTCATATTGTCATTATGAAAATCAGAAGACTGAGCGTAAATTAATTGCATTGGAGGATTTGCAGGCTGGTATTCTCTTTGCAATGAAGCAAAATCTAATGATTCAGTTTGTCTATCCAGATTATGAATTGCCACAAGAATACAAGGACGCAATTCATTCGATAGACCATGCCAATATAGTGCCTGCATCGTTGACAAAGGATGCTGATGTCGTGGTTGTCGATGGATTGACTGATGAAAATCCGGAGGAATATCAGGGCGCATCGGCTGTTGTATTCCGAGTTCAGAAGGATGAATTGTTTGCTAACTATAAGTGTTTGATACCATTCTTAGAGAAATTGGAGCGATTGAACGTGGTGATTACCGATGTGGAGACGTTCTCAGATGATGATTTACAAACATATCAAGCATTGCTGTCTGATTTATCGGAAGTGGTTGAATCTGAATATACGAAATGTCATGCAGTGCAATTCAATTTGCTTACCGATCGTATGATGCTCTCTGCAATGAACAATTGTAATGCCGGAGATGAGAATATCACGTTGGTATCTGATGGTAAGTTCTATGTTTGTCCTGCGTTCTATCAAGCAGAAACTGCAACAACAATTGAGAATAAGGCGCAGAGCATTGGAGATTTGAAATCGGGATTAAATGTCAGAAATCCACAGCTTTACAAGTTATCGCATGCTCCGATATGTCGCAATTGTGATGCCAACCAATGTAAGCGTTGCGTTTGGCTTAATCGCAAGATGACGCTTGAAGTTAATACCCCAAGCCATGAACAGTGTATAGTGGCTCACACAGAGCGAAACGTAAGTCGCAATCTCTTGCAGAATATTCGCAAACATGGCGTGTTTATGCCTGAGATTGAAATAAAAGAGATCGCATATTTAGACCCATTTGAAAATAAAGAAGAATGGCAATGAAAAAATTGTTATTGTTTTTCGCTGTATTATTCTTTCTTGTTTCATGTAATGATGATGGACCATCTTATTCATCAAACGGAATGGATTGTCCCTATTGTGAGAACGGAATAGGCTACATAATGAATGACTTTGGGGGTCAGGTTGGTACATGTGAATACTGCGGAGGAACGGGTAGTCTTAAATATGTAAGCTGTCATTCATGTGGTGGTAGCGGATATGTTGACTGCCCTGTGTGCCATGGATCTGGTGACTGCTATCATTGTGGAGGATATGGAGATATAAAGTCAGATTGTCCTGTATGTGATAATGATGAATCATGTTATGCGTGTGATGGATATGGCTATACATTAAAAGATTGCATATGGTGTTACGATGGAGCATGCTCCTCATGCGGAGGGTCTGGTCATATCCGTTTGTGTAATATTTGTAATGGTTATGGATATTGGTATGTAGATAAATTTGGAAATATGTATTGGTAACATGGGTAAATTTGATAGAAGAAGATTTTTCAAGAGGGTGGCAACAGTATTACCAGTGATACTGTTGTCGGCTATGTCTAATCCAATTAAGACTATTGCAAATATCCCCACATCGTGTGAAGGTTACTGTAGTGCATCCTGTTCACAATCTTGTACGGGTACATGTAGTTTTACTTGTATTAAAACGTGTAAGGGGCTTTGCGTAGACGGATGCTCAGGTTGTGCAGGAACGTGTAGATATTCCGGTAAATGTGATGAGTGCTCGGATATTTGCAAAGGAAGTTGTCATGGTTCATGTCATGCTACTTGTGAAGCATCATCAGTTGGAAGTGATACAATAAAGTTTAAAAGATAGTATGAAAAAATTAGTAGGAAAAGTGACAGAGGTAGAGAAGAATGATATTCAAAGCCTTTTTGAGAGAAGAAACGGTCTGAATGAGTTGGCTAAAATCTTGACAGCCGACAATCAAGACTTGTATGAAAAACTTGTTGCCGATATGGGCGAAACAGGTGCAAAGTTCCAGAATTGGTGGGACACGATGGCCCGTAATTACCAGTGGGAATCTGCTGAAAATGGTCATTGGGAAATCAATTTTGAGACATGTGAGATATTTTTGGTGACTAATGACTAAAACGGAAGAGATATGAGTATATTATGTATGATAGGCACTACCGAGTTGCTCATTATCGGTGGCGCAGTGTTGTTGCTCTTTGGTGGAAAGAAGATACCGGAACTTATGCGTAGCATGGGACAGGGTGTCAGAAGCTTTAAGCAAGGAATGGCAGAAGGCCTGCCGGAAGAGAAGAAAGATGAAGAGCAGTCGGTGGCTGAAAAAACAGAGGAACTTGATTCTGCAAAGGATGTAAAAATCGATGCGGAGTCTAATAAAGAAAGCAAATGAGTGATTCCACACAAGAAGGAATGATGACATTTGGAGGGCATCTTGAGGTTTTACGCAAGATGCTCTTCAGAGTTATAGGGGTAATCGCAACGTTTGCCGTCGTAATATTCTGCTTTAAGGATATTACTTTCGATATATTGCTTGCTCCACAGAATAACCACTTTGTGACATTTGAATTTATAGAGTGGTTGGCTAAAGAACTTGGTTGGAATTTTAGATTTCCGGAGTATGACATTAAGCTTATCAGTACGGATTTGTCAGCTCAGTTTATGACTCACATTTCGACATCGCTTTATTTAGGACTGCTGATGGGTTCGCCATTTTTGGTGTATGAGTTGTTTAGGTTTATATTGCCGGCTCTATACGATGATGAGCGTAAACATTCAGTCAAAATAGCGCTATCGATCTATGGCCTGTTTATTATAGGTATTTTGTTGAGCTATTTTTTGCTTTTTCCTATATCGTTTCAGTTTTTAGCAAACTATCAAGTAGATTCATCGATTGAAAATACAATCACCTTGTCGTCTTATATTTCGACATTTGTAACGTTGTCGTTTATGATGGGCGTTGTGTTTCAATTGCCGGTTATCTGTTTCTTCTTGGCTAAGATGGGCTTGGTGAGTGGTGATATGTTGGCACGTTATAAGAAACATGCGTTTATCGTGATACTCGTTATAGCGGCGATTATTACGCCTCCGGATGCATTTACTTTGGTTATTGTGACATTACCGATGTATCTGTTGTATTTGCTTGGGGTACTCATAGCGAAGCGAGTGCAAGCTGATTAGGAAGATGATAGGCGTGCTTGGATGTATCCGGCGTGCTCGGCTCAATTGGCTCAATCAAAGAGCTCTTCAAGCAGTAGATTTGCGGGATAGTATTTATAGTAGCTATAGTATAGATAGATATAATATAAGGTGATATTGTCTTAGCGCAAATAGAAAAGTCTCGGCACAGAGTGGTGTCGAGACTTTTTTTATTAAGGGAAAGATACTTTCTTTTGATAGTTTTCACTATGATTATCAAGAGGAGTGTCTTTCTTTGTGTAATCTAATTAATCTAATTGACTTATGTGGCGATTATTTTGTGCGGGCGATGATGAGTGCTGAGTAAGGAGCAACGGTGATTTTGCCACCCTTGGTAGTGCCGAGTTGGCCTTCAGGGCAGATTTTGCCGTCTTGTGCTACGATCATCCAGTCGCCTTTCTTAATCTTTACTTCTTGAGCTGTGGCTGCACCATTGAGCACGACTTTAATCTCTTTCCAGCTGTCGCCGTTGGCGTTGTCAACGAGAGAGTAAGCGATGAGGTTTGGTTGCTTTTTAGAGTCGATTTTGTCGAAAACGATGTGTTTTGCAATCATTTCGGCAGTCGGCATTCGGAATGCAGGGTGAGCCTTTCGGAGTGCGATGAGACCTTTGTAGTAGTTGAATTGGTCTTTGTTTGTCGCTTTGAGGTTCCAGTCGATAGCGTTGACGTGGTCAGGCTGATTGTAGGTGTTGTGGATGCCTTTCTTGTCGCGGAAAATTTCTTCGCCGCAGAACATGAATGGAGTGCCTTGAGATGTGAAGACGATAGTCTGTGCGAGTTTAGCGACAGCCATGCGTTCAGCGTCTGTAGCATCAGGCATTGAGAGACGGAGTTTGTCGGTGAGACAAAGGTCGTCGTGGCATGACACATAGTTGACAATCATTTGAGGTGATGCTGCGTAAGGGAATTTAGAGTTTTGTCCCTTGCTGTAGTCAACTTGAGGGTGAGCAGTAGCAGCTACGATACCGATTTTTACGGTCTCTTCGTTGCCCGGTTTGCCTGAAGCGAAGCCACGGTCGGCAGCGTTAGAGTAGTGGCCCTTGACAGCATCGCGGAGGTCGTCGCTGAAGACAGCGATGCCCGACATCTGAGAAACGTGTTCTTTGAGTGCACGTTTTTCGATTTTGAGAGGCGAGTCGCCACAAGTCCAACCTTCGCCGTAAACGAAGATGCGTGGGTCGATTTTCTTGAGTTCTGCAGCGACTTGGTTCATAGTTTCGATATCGTGGATAGCCATGAGGTCGAAACGGAAGCCGTCGATGTGGTATTCGTTAACCCAGTATTTGGTAGAGTTGATGATGTAGTTACGCATTTGTTGACGGTCGGAAGCTGTCTCGTTGCCGCAACCTGAAGCGTCGCCGTAGTTGCCGTTTTCCCAATGGCGGTGGTAGTAGCCCGGAGCAGTGAGGTGGAAGTTTGAACCGTCGTTTTCTGCAGTGTGGTTATATACTACGTCGAGGATAACGCCGATGCCTGCATCGTGGAGCGCCTTAATCATCTCCTTCATTTCGCGGATGCGAGTTTCAGGGTCGGAAGGATTGGTAGAGTAAGAGCCCTCAGGAGTGTTGTAGTTCATCGGGTCGTAGCCCCAGTTGTAAACGTTTGATGGGAGCTGAGTTTCATCGACAGAGTTGTAGTCGTAAGAAGGGAGGATATGCACGTGAGTGATACCGAGTTCTTTGAGGTGGTCGATGCCGGTCTTTTCGCCGTTGAGAGAGCGCACGCCTTCTTCGGTGAGAGCGAGGAATTTACCCTTGTTGGCGATGCCTGAGTTGGTGTGAACCGACATGTCGCGGTGGTGCATTTCGTAGATGATGACATCGGTAAAATAGTCCACTTTAGGGCCGCGGTCTTCAGTCCAGCCCTTAGGGTTGGTATTTGCGAAGTCGATGATAGCGGCACGTTTGCCGTTTACGCCTACGGCTTTTGCCCAGACGCCCGGAGTTTCAGCGTATAGTTTGCCACCTTGCTCAATCTGGAAAGTGTAGAACTTGCCGTAGAGCTGCTCGGCAACCGAAGTACTCCAAGTGCCGTCGGCGCTATTGAAAGTCATGGCGATAGTCTTGTAGGCTTCGCCGGTGCGACCATCGTTGTAGAGGTGGAGGTTGACCTTGTCGGCTTTAGGACTCCAAAGCTTGAAGTGAGTGCCCGACTTGTCAACGCGCATTTCGAGGTCGTCGCCTGCATAAGAAGGGTAGTCAACAAATTGTTCGTCAAATTTGCTTTGAGCTGATGCTTCAGTAGGAGCAACAGTCAATGATGTAGAAATCATTGTGGCTGCCATAAAATAAGCAAAAACTGATTTTTTCATTTTTAAATTCGTAATAATTTATTTAGTTATAATTTATAGCAAAATAAGTGATGTATATAATAAGGTGCAAAGATAATGAAAAACTTGAAAACAGAGGTATGCATTAAAGCTTATTAACAAGAAAAAGAGAGAATTATAGATTGATTGAGTAAAAAATATGTCGGATAATTTGTCTATGTTGGAATAAAACACTAACTTTGCACCGCTTTTTGACGAAAGGTCGCGGTCGGATGATTTGACTCGTCGGATTTCGGTCTTTTTCAAAACAAAGTAAACCAAATTATTAACAATTAAAATTTTTAGAAGAATGTTCTTAAGTTCTGAAGACAAACAAGCGATCTTCGAGAAATACGGTCAGGGTAAGACTGATACCGGCTCACCAGAAGCGCAGATAGCATTGTTCTCTATCCGTATTGCTCATTTGACTGAACACCTTAAGTCAAATCACAAAGATCATAAGACAGCTCGCGCGTTGAAAGCACTTGTAGGTAAGCGTCGTAGCCTTCTTGACTACCTTATCCGTAAGGATATCAATCGCTACCGTGCAATCATCGCTAAGAAAGAACTCGGTATCCGTAAGTAATCTTAGACGCAAGCGAAGAAAGAAACAAAGTCCGATCTCACTCAGTGGGTTCGGATTTTTTGTTTATAGTTGCCGGATTGAGATTGGGTGGACTTTTTATGGTATCAATAGCAGCTATAGGGTGTATTGTGGATTGAGGATATACAAAAAAGAAAAGGGTTGGAATCCCAACCCTTTCGTAGTCTTACCAGGATTCGAACCTGGACAGACAGAACCAAAACCTGTAGTGCTACCATTACACCATAAGACTATCCTTAGTCTCCGAGAGGTCTATCTCTCAAAAGCGATGCAAAGTTACGACTATTTTTTGGAACCACCAAATTTTTGGGCAAAAAAATCTATCTTTTTGTGATTTTTTTGAAAATTAGTGAAAAAACTTGCTCAATTCGGATAAAAGTAGTAATTTTGCACCGCTCATTCCGCCAAGGCACGAATAAGAGCAGCCCAAATAGGGGATGCCGCCCAACGGATTAATTTGTAAATCAATTAATTAGCAATGTACGCTATCGTAGAAATTCAAGGACAACAGTTCAAAGCTGAAGAAGGTAAATACCTTTATGTCCACTATCTCGGTGAGGCAGTAAAAAATGGCGAAGCAATTGACTTCGAAAAAGTACTCCTCGTAGATGCCGACGGTGCTGTAGAAGTTGGCATGCCTACCGTTAAAGGCGCAAAAGTAACATGTGAAGTACTTGAATCACTTGTAAAAGGTGAAAAAGTATTAGTGTTTAAGAAAAAGAGACGTAAAGGCTATCGCCGTTTGAACGGTCATCGTCAAAGCTTCTCTAAAGTGTTAGTTAAATCAATTGTTAAAGCTTAATTAAAACCACTCTCGGATATGGCACATAAAAAAGGTGTCGGTAGTTCTAAGAACGGCCGCGAATCAGAAAGCAAACGACTTGGTGTTAAGATCTATGGTGGATCTAAATGTAAAGCAGGTAACATTATCAAGCGTCAACGTGGTACAGTACACCACCCAGGTTTGAACGTGGGTATGGGTAAAGACCACACATTGTTCGCTCTTATTGATGGAGTAGTAGTCTTCACAACAGGTAAAGAAGGCCGCAAATACATCAACGTTGAGCCACACGCTGCTAACTAATATTGCAGAATTAAAGAAATTAAAGAGGGCAGAATCTTTCGAGGTTCTGCCCTCTTACTATAGTATTATACCAAAAAATAATATTTTTTATGGTGTAGTACTAAAAAATGATTAACTTTGTAGCGACTCAGTAGCCGGAGGGTTATTGAGGTAGATAAAATAAGACGTTTACCAAGCATTATCTTCAGCACTTCGAATCTCGCAAATTCATAGGTCACAGAAGATAAAGCAACCGGGAGCGTTCGCGGTATGTTTATAGTTTTACCAATGTCGAAAGATGTTGGAATTTAATGCTATATACATTCTGGCGTGGGCTAACTGAGTTGCTTATCCTTGTGGCATAGGCAATGCGAGAGCCTGAAGTGCAGGATAAGTGAAAGTACAGATTCCTGCGCCTTTTTTATATATTGCCATATCTGGGGAATCTAATGGCATAATAAGGAGTGTATTTTATGACTCCGATAGGAGAGCTGATTAAAATAGAATTTCTAAAACAAGAGAGGAGTATTGTGTGGTTTGCACGAAAATTGGCGTGCGATCGCACAAATATTTATCGCATATTTGAAAAACACAGCATTGATACTGACCAGCTGATGAGAATTTCAATAATATTGAATCATAATTTTTTTGACGACCTTTCAAGAGAAGCAGAAGAGAAAATATCTGTGAAAAAGATGCAACAATAATGTGATTTATTCGCGACATAAGTTTTGTGTTGTTGTTGTGTACAGTTGTTAAATTTGCAACAATATTAATTAAACTATTTTAACAATATGAAACAGATTAAATTTTTAGGAATGCTTCTCATAGCATTGACAATGTGTGTAGGTTTAAACTCATGTAGTAAAGAAGATGAACCGAAGTGGAACGACAATCCAGCAGGTGCAATTCAAGGTACATACGTTGGTAATGGTAAATTAAGTTGGATGGACATTTTAGATGAAGAAGTGTGGAATGGTATGAAAATCGATGTTGTTCGCTCATCAAACGAGTATGTTATCCTTACACTTAGATTTGCTGACGGGACAACTATTTTGCAAAGTGATAGAGTATATAATGTAATTGAAACAAGTACTGGGTATATGCTTCGTGACTCAAATGCTCCAAATGTGGAAGTGACTATTGACAAGAGTGGTAATATGCATTACTATAATCCTAACATAACAGTTGGTGGGGAAGAAGGTTATTCAATTACTTTTAATGGTAGAAGAGAATAATAATCGAGTAATAGGGGTGAAGTTGTAAAGAACTTTACTCCTATTTTTGTATATATTCAAAATCAGGCTTATTAGTCAAAAATAGTACATAAAAGCGCTATAATTAATTGAAATACATATCTTTGTAGTATTTGAGTTAAAAATGGATAAAAAGTATGTCCAAAATGTGGACAAAATGCCCTTGTAAAACATGGATTTAATGCGGGTCGCCAGCGCTATTTTTGCGCTAATTGCCATAGGCATTCAGTATTACCAAAAGTAAGAAAATCTACATCTGCAGAGAAGTTGTATGAAGAATATGTAAAAGGGAAACTAAATGTATCCAAATTAGAAATAAAACGTTACGACAGAAACGATTAAATTTTTATCGGACACCAATAAAAAATAATAAATGATAAGTGCTTGGCTGTAATTTGTTTATGGTCAAGCACTTTTGTTTTGTAATATTTGACTAAAAGGGGTTAGGAGAGGGATTGGGAGAGGATGTTTTCGAGGTCGATTGCTGAGACGTGGACTTTGATTTCGCCGTCTTTGGCTACAGATATTTTGCCGGTCTCTTCGCTGACAATTATGCAAATGGCGTCTGTGACTTGTGACATTCCGAGTGCTGCACGGTGGCGCAGTCCGAGGCTTTTGGGTATGTTCATGTCGTGGCTTACAGGCAGGATGCATCCGGCAGCTGTTATTTTACGTTGAGCAATTATCATTGCACCGTCGTGAAGTGGTGAGTTTTTGAAAAATATGTTTTCGATGAGTCGGACGTTGATGTTTGCGTTGATTTCATCGCCGGTTTTTTCGTAGTCGGAGAGTGGCATTTTTCGTTGTATTACGATTAGTGCGCCTGTTTTTGTTTTTGCCATGTTCATGCATGAGTAAACGATTGTCATGATGTCAGCATGATTTTCTTCGGATGTCTCTTCTTGACGGAATATTAGTCGTCGGATTGCACGCCATTTGTTTTGCGAACCGAGATCGACGAGGAAGCGTTTGATTTGGTCTTGAAATAGGATTACCAAAACGATCAGACCGATGTTCATGAATTTGTCGAGGATTGTTCCGGTCAGTTTCATTTCGAATATACCGGATGTGACAATCCAAACGCCAATTATTGACAATATTCCGACGAAGATGTTGATGGTGCCGCTTTTTTTCATTACTCGATAAAGGTAGTAGAGTAATAGGGCAACGAGGATAATGTCAATTATGTCTTTTATTCCAAAGTCGATCATGTTGTTGAGTATTTATCGTGAATTTTCGTTTAGAAGATTTATTATTTTGACGGCTTCTTTAGCTTCTCTGACGTCGTGAACTCGAAGGATGTCTGCTCCTTTGGAGAGTGCAATTGTGTTTAGGACGGTCGTTCCGTTCAGCGCGTTTTCGGGTTTTATGTCAAGTGCTTTGTATATCATTGATTTGTGGGAGATGCCGACGAGTAAAGGCATGTTTAGGCGTTTGAATTCTTGCAGTTCTGACATCAGAGTGTAGTTTTGTTCTAATGTTTTAGCAAATCCAAATCCCGGGTCGATGATAATGTCTGCAATTCCGAGTTGACGCATTTTGTCAATTTTGGCAGCCAAATCTTTGATAACGTCGGCGGTTACGTCGGAGTAGTCGCAGAGTGATTGCATTGTTTTAGGTGTGCCGCGCATGTGCATGAGGATGTATGGCACTTTTAGCTCTGCTACAGTGTTCCACATTTCGGGGTCGGCGATGCCACCGGAGATGTCGTTTATAATATCAGCTTGCCAATCGAGGACGCATTTGCGGGCGACGTCGGCACGAAAAGTGTCGATAGAAACGATTGTGTCGGGAAAATGTTTTCGTATAATTTCGAGTGCAGAGGCAAGTCGGGAGTATTCTTCTTGCGCAGACACGTCTGCAGCTCCCGGGCGAGAAGAGTATCCACCGATGTCGATTGCGTCGGCTCCTTGTTCGATGAGGTCTGCAATTCGATTGTAGATTGATTGGCTGTCGAAAGTTCGAGAGTCGGCATAGAAAGAGTCAGGCGTTACGTTGACTATTCCCATAACCCAGGGGTTGTGAAAATAATGAAGTTTTCCTTTTATGTTGATTGATAGATTCTTCATAATGAATGCGAAGATAGCAAAAAAGGAGTGTTTCTAAAAATTTTTTATATTTTTTTTGAAATAAATGATGGTAATTTTCGAATAGTAGTCGGGATGTCTTAAATAAAGAGGTGATTTTGTTTTGATAAATAGAAGTATTTGTGAGTGTTTTGTTTATGTCAAATTTAAAAGATATGTGGCATTTGTAATGTAAAAAATAATTAATTATTTTGCACTCTGACTTGCTTTTCTTAACTTTGCGTCAAAATTAAATAGATAAATATGTTGAAAAAAGTTTTAACCTTGGTATGCGCAGGGCTAATAGGGGCTTCTGCGTGTTTTGCTGTGCCTGCAGATCCACGACCATTTGTGGTAACACAACCTGATGGAAGCACGCTTACAGTCAGAATGATCGGCGATGAATTTTTTCATTGTATGATGACAGAGGACGGATATTTGGTAAAGCGTTCGTCGGATGGTGTATATTATTTTGTCGATAATGAAGGCAATGCAATGAATGTCATGGCATGTGATGCTTCAAAACGTACGGATGCAGTTAAGCAAACATTAGTAGCATTGAATCCGGAGAAGACGTTCAATGAATTAAAAGCCTCCACATTGGCAACATCGAAGATGTGGAATTCACAGAAGGCTATGCGTGCTCCGATGCAACGAGCAAATGGTGATGAATTTGATAATTCAGATGGTCACGATATTCGAGTATTCCCGACAGAGGGAGAGCAGAATGTGCTTGTGATATGCGTTAATTTCTCGGATGTGAAATTCAGTTTTGATGCAGATCCACATACTGCTATGGTCAATATGATGAATCAAGTCGGTTATAGCGACTATGGCGCATCGGGTAGTGCATACGATTTCTATTATGCATCAAGTGCAGGTAAGTTTTTGCCGAAATTTGATATTTATGGACCGGTGGCGTTGCCAAAGTCGTACTCTTATTATGGAGCAGACAGAGGTTCTGATATCGACTATCGTGCAGCAGAAATGATAGTGGATGTCATTGAATTGCTTGACGATCAAATCGATTATACACAATATGATAGAAATAATGATGGATTTGTTGATAACGTTTATGTGTTCTATGCAGGTTATGGACAAGCGGATACCGGTATGGAAGAAACAATATGGCCTCACTCATTCCAGTTGCAGTATGCATTGGGTGCGCCGATAATAGTGGATGGTGTAAAGGTTGACAAATATGCTACTTCAAGTGAGCTTAATAGAGATGATACGTTTGATGGTATCGGTACGTTTTGCCATGAATTTGCCCATGTGTTAGGTTTGCCAGACTTGTATGAGACTACATATTCAACAGGAGCATTCACACCGGGCGAATATTCAGCAATGGACTCAGGCCCATATAATGGCGATGGTTATGTGCCACCGACATTCTCGTCATACGAGCGTTATGCGCTTGAATGGATAAATCCTGTGTTGGTGGATCAGCCGATGACAGTCAATATGGCACCATTGACACGTGCAAATATAGCATATAAGATAAATGCAAGCGAATCAAATCCTAAAGAATATTTTATGCTTGAAAATCGTCAGCGCGAGATTTGGGATACATATATTCCTGGTCATGGTATGCTGATTTGGCATATAGATTTTGATAAGGATAAATGGTTCTATAATACGGTAAATAATTCGGCTGGTCATCAGTGTGTGGACATTGAAGAAGCAGATAATACACAGACTTCACAGACGCGTGCCGGCGATACATTCCCTGGGACAAGCAGTGTTTTTGAGTTTACATCAAAATCTCGTCCTGCATTCAGAAATTGGGCAAATGAAGCAGTAGATTGTCCAATTACGGAGATTTCGGAGAGTGTAGATGGTGTTATTTCGTTTAAAGTCAAAGGTGGAGGCGATGAGACATCTCCTTATTATTTGCCTGTGCCTAAAGTCAGAGTTGCGGCAGTCGATAGTGAGTCATTTAAATTGGAATGGGATGCAGTGGATGTCGCAGAAGGTTATATGTTGACAGTCTATGCGTTTGAAGATAGCGATGGTTCTGAGTTATATGGTCATGTCGGTGATTATTTGACAAAGGATCTGGGCAATGTTACGTCAATTGTGATTGAAGATTTGGATTCAAACACTCCATACGTTACGCGCTTGTATGCTTATAATAGATTTAATATGTCGTCGGCAAGTGAGGTGAATGTATCGACAATTTCGGAAAATATGGAGGAATCATCACCATTGATTAATGTGGGAAATCTTGGTTCAGACAAAGTCGATTTGTGGTGGACATCGCTTAAGGATGCAGAATATTATGAATTGACAGTAGCAACACGCACTGTCGGCGAATCGACAGAATCAGAAACAGCGACATTCGATGGTAAGAAATTGCCTTCATCACAATGGTTCTCATTCGGTGGTTGGGAAACAAGAACAGGCTACGTTGGAGAATCTGCACCATCGTTGAAATTCTCAAGCATTGGCGATATGATTGAGTCTCCGGTGTATGATAAGGATATCAAGTCAGTTGAATTTTGGTCGCGTTTCTCTCGTGAAGATATAAGTGCACGATTGGAAGTTTATGGTAGCGATGGCATCTCAAAGTACTATATTACAACAATCACAGAGATAGCAGGCGATGAAGAGGGTACAAGATTGGCAATAGATAATATCCCATACGGAACACGCCAAATCACGCTTAATTATTATTTTGCTTCTAAGGATGCTGTTTTGTATATTGATGATATCAAGATTAACTTTGCAAGTGACGTGGTTGATACTCCGATAGTGGGTTATGATAATTTGCGAGTAGATGCAACAAACTGCAGCGTTAGTGGATTGAATCAGTTGACAGAGTATGTAGCCTACGTTAGAGCGGTCGGTGGCGGTGTAGAATCGAAGTATTCACGTCCGATCAGTTTTGTGACAAAGGACTCTGCGTCAGTCAATAGTGTTGTAAATAATGGTTTGGCTATCAAATTTGCGAATGGCGTAGTAAGTCTTAGCGATTCTTCTGAATTGTTCTCGGTTTATTCTATCGATGGCAGAGTGATAGCGTTGAACGTCGCAGGAGAATTCAGATTGCCACACAATGGAATGTTCATTGTTAAGGCGGGCTCAAAGGTTGCCAAGGTGAATTGGTAAAAATTAAGAGATAAATATTAGAGGGTCGGCAGTCTTTTTTTGAGGATTGCCGATTCTTTTTAAGGGAAAGTCTTTTGTAGTCGTTGCCGATAAAAAGCGGTGTCGATAAAACGTGTGGAGTGAGTATGAGAAAGTTAATTCATATATTTGATAAACTGCCAAGTTGGAGTATATCTGTGGTGGTGCTGATTGTGATTTTGATTTTGACATTGGATTCAAATCCTGTGAAGATAGATTTGCCTAATATTGTTGGTATTGACAAGATGGTGCATGGCATAATGTTTGGTGGATTGGCGATGTCGATTTGTTTGGATATTCAGCGCAGGAATTGGTCAGTACTGATAGGGGTTGGGAGTATGATTGTCGCAATTGTGATTTCGTCAGTCGTCGGTATAATAGTAGAAATGTTGCAATATTGGATGGCTAATGGACGAACTTATGAGGCTTATGATATTGTAGCAGATGTTGTCGGTGTATTGATTTTTACTTTTATTATTCGCATATTGTTAAAAAAATATGGAGTGGAATAAAATATTTTGTATCTGAATAGGATAATGTCAACTATTTGTTGTAAATTTACGTTTTCTTAGAATAGTTGTGTTTCTCAGATGCAGAAAAAGGGAAAAGAATTAAAGCAAAAAGATTTCTTACCGGATAAAATCGATGCCACAGAAGGTGTCGAGGATGTCAATGTGTCTGGAAATACACCGTCAAAGAAAACGAAGAAGAGCCCGATTCGACGGGCTATGAGAATACTGTTAGGCATATTGGCATTTTTATTGTTTCTGCCTGTACTGATTTATGTTCCGCCAATTCAAAGTTTTTTGAAGGATACGGCATGTGCGTTGGTTTCTGATGCCACAGGCATGCAAATTTCGATAGAAAAGTTTCGTCTAAGTTTTCCTCTTGATGTGTCGTTGCAAGGAGTTGTGGTTGTTGAATCGTCGGGCGATACAATGGTCAGAGCCAAGGAGGCTATTGTTGACCTTAAGTTGAAGCCATTGCTTGAATTGGATATTTCGCCTAAGACGTTGAAGTTGAAGGAGGGGATGTATCGAATGGTTTCGGCGGACTCGTCCATGGTGTTGAAGGCTGAGATTGAGGCGTTGATAGTCGGCGATGCGAGCAAAGTGTCGCTTAAGAATAGCGTTATAGATTTGGATAAGGCGGTCATTGACGGTGGTCAGATCAGTCTTGATATGGATGTTTGGAAAGCGAAGCCGGAGCCTGAGGATGTGAATGCCGCGAAATGGCTTATTAAGATTAAGGAGGCAGAGTTGAATGATGTGGATTTTTCGATGTCGATGTTGCCTACGATTGAGGCATTGGATGTCAGACTTGGTCATACGTTGTTGCAGGATGGAATTATCGATTTGCAACAAAATAAAATTTCAGCGTCATATTTATCGACGGAGGGTGGTGATTTGAAATATTTTGTTCCGACGGCTGATTATGTGGCATCTCATCCGGCACCGAAAGATTCGTCGGTGAGGTCAAGCAAACCGATGGTTATCGTTGCCGATAGTGTGTCGATGCGAAATTATCGGGCGTTGTATGCGACTAAGGGTGTTGTACCACAAAATGGTTTTGATGCTTCATATATTGAAGCTGACAGTGTCAATGTAGAGATTTCAGGGATGAGGATTGATGGAGCAAATGTCGTTGTGCCGTTACGACATGTGTCGGCACGAGAACGATGTGGACTTGCTATCACACAGGGGGAAGGAGTGTTGGAAGTGAGTGATAATGGTATTGGTCTTGATGACTTTAGGATTAAGACAGAGAATTCAAGCGTGTATGCCGATGCCGATGTTTCATATTCTCTTATGGCAATTGAGAAAACTGCACCGATAGAGGCTGTCGTTTCGGCAAGTATCGGTTGGAGAGATATTTATTGTTTTATGCCGTCAGTAAAGGATTTTGTAAAGGGAGTCCCTACGCATAATTCGTTGGATTTGGAATTAGATGTCGGTGGAAATCTATCTGATGTCGTCATTGATGTGGTCGATGTGCGTATGAAGGATTATTTGTCGTTGACGGCTCGAGGAGAGGTGCGAAATCCATTAGATTTCAATCGCTTGTCGGGGTATTTGGATTTGAATGGAGAGTTGTCGAATTCATCGTTTGTAAATCAGATTGTTTATGGTGTCGGGGTCAGTGTGCCGGCGTTTAGTATTGACGGACGTGTGGATATGGCATCCGGTAATTATAAGGCAGATTTGGAGATGCTGACCGAATATGGCGATGTGGTGCTTGATGGAGAGTTGAATCTGAATAAGGAATATTATTATGCTGATTTGAGTGTGAATCAATTGCAAATGAATAGTATAATGCCGTCGTTAGGATTGGGAGTTGTCGGGTGTGAGCTTCATGCTCAAGGCAGTGGTTTCAATCCGAATAGTGCTATGGCATGGAGTGAAATAATGTTGGATGTCAGTGAATTGGAATATGGCGGAGTAATGTATAGCGATATTGAATTGTCGGCGATGCTTGAAGGAGGGAATTTCGATATTGATTTGGTGTCGTACAATCCATACGCAGATATCGACATTAAAGCTGTAGGACGCATGGCAGAGAGTTATGAGGCAGACGTAAAGGCACAGATAAATTATGTCGATTTGCGAAAGCTCGGTCTGACAGATGAGGCCAATTCCGGTTCGGCAGAAATTTCATTGAAGGGGAATGCTGATATAGACAGACATATTTATGACATCGATTTGAAATTGAGTTCGATAGATTGGGATTTAAATAATCGTGCGATACATTTGCCTGACGGGCTTTCGTTTAAATTTGAAAGTGAGGTGCAGAGAGTCGGTTTGAATGTCAAAGCTCCTAATGTTTCGGCAACATTTGCGAGTCGGTGTGCTCTTGATTCGCTTGTCGGCGGATTGATGTCCATGACTGATTCGTTGAAGTTGCAGATTGATAGGCGAAATATATCTGTCGAGGAAGTAAAAAGGCTGATGCCGCCTATGGATATGGAGGTCAAAGCAAGGGGAAAAGGAATGATAAAGCAAGTGCTTGCAGTGGCAGGGATGTCGGTAGATTCTGTCGATTTCAAATTCAGCAAATCGGAGAAATTGGCATTTGATGGATATGTTCAGAATTTTGATTTCGGTGCAATGCGATTGGATACGGTGACTCTTAACATGGGCGACAGGGGCAAAATGATCGACTATCGTTTGCATGTCGGTAATCAGAAGGGTAATCTTGATGAGTTTGCGCAAGTGGATTTGAAGGGTTATATAGGTGGCAATAGAGCATCGGCATCGTTGACTCAGAAAAACATAGCCGGAGAAGTCGGTTATCGTTTGGGATTTACTGCTGCAATGCAGGACACGGTAGTGTCGGTTCACTTTACACCGTTGAATGCGACGATTGCTTATATGCCATGGTCGTTCAATGATGATAATCATTTGGACTACACACTGACGTCGTCGCACGTCGATGCCAATCTTGAGGCGCATAGTCAGGATAGCTATATAAAATTACAGACAGTCACTGACGATAAAGGAGAAGCGTTGCAAGTCAACCTGTCGAATTTGCACATTGAGGACTTTTTGAAAATGTCGGCTTTGGCACCACCGATTCAGGGCACAGTCAGTTCGGATATGAAACTTGTGTTCCGAGGAAACTCCATCGGAGGAAAGGGGAGCATAGGCGTCGATGCGTTGACCTATGAGCGAAAGAAGCTTGGCGATTTTGATTTGGATTTTGCTGCCGGCATGGGTTATGAAGGCAAGGCAGGAGCGCGAGTGTCGTTGCTTGTCGATGACAAGAAGGTATTGACGGGATATGGATTGAAGAATGTAGCCGATTCGGTCGGTAATACGCAGACACGTCTTGGGCTTAAATTGGATTCATTCCCGATGAAGATAGCCAATGCTTTTTTAGGCAAGGATGTGGCGCAAGTCGCAGGCACGGTAAGTGGTGATATGACGATGACGGGCAGTCTGACGGAGCCGTTGCTGAATGGTCATATTCGGTTTGATGAGGCATCGGTGTTTCTTCCGATAATGGGCAGTTCGTTGGCGTTGGATAGTGAGGATGTGCCGGTGAGTGATAATGTGATAAGATTTAATGATTTTAAGGTGTGGGGTGCCAATGATAATCCGTTGGTGGTCACAGGCGATATCGATGCGCGAAGGATTGATGGTATCGGTGTGGATTTGAAGTTGTCGGCAAAAGAAATGCAGGTGATTAATAATGACAAGCGAGCGAAGAGCGATATTTATGGCAAATTGTTCCTGACGTTTGATGCATCGGCAAAAGGCAGTCTCAGTGCGCTTGATATAGCATTGACTACATCGGTATTGCCTGCGACAGATGTCTATTACACAATTCCTGATGCACAGTCCATAATCACGGAGCAAGGTTCGTCGGAGGTTGTGAAATTTGTGGCATTTTCGGATACTACGAAGCGAGTAGAGGTTGATACAGAGGCTGTGTCCTCGACAAGCATGCGAATCAATGCAAATCTCAACATAGTGAATGGCGCCAAAGCGACGGTTAATCTGTCGGCGTCCGGAGCAGACAGGGTGCAACTGACGCCGTATGGCAATCTTGTGTATAGTCAGAGCTATATGGGCGATATGCGACTTAATGGTCAGCTGAATTTGGGGACAGGATATGTAAGATATACGCCACCGATTATGGGTGAAAAATTGTTTACGTTGGAGCCAAACAGTTATGTGCTATGGAATGGCGAGCTGATGAATCCGATACTAAACATTAAGGCTATCAATAAGATGAAAGCATCGGTGAAGCAAGATGGACAAAATTCGAGAGTTGTGAATTTTGATATTTCGTTGAACTTGTCTAACACGTTGAGTAATATGGGCATTTTGTTTGATGTTACGACAGATGATGATGTGACGGTCCAGAACGAATTGAAGTCGATGAGTCAGGATCAGCGTTCCAATCAAGCTATGAATATGCTTATAACTAACGCCTATATCGGAGGGGCTGCGACATCGGCGTCTGATATAGGGGAAAATGCTCTATATTCGTTCTTAAGTTCAAAACTTAATTCGTGGGCGGCAAGCAATATTCGCGGAGTGGATTTGTCATTCGGTATAGATCAATACGACAAGACAGTCAATGGCCGAAGTTCGTCGTCGATGAGTTATTCGTATCAGGTGTCAAAGTCGTTGTTTAATAATAAGTTTAAGATTGTGGTCGGTGGTAATTACACCACAGATGCCACTGCCGACGAGAATTTTGCTCAAAATCTGATTTCGAACATATCGTTTGAGTATATGCTTAAGCAGGCGAATAATTTGAGCATGTATCTTAAGCTGTTTCGTCATGCCGAATATGAAAGTATTCTCGAAGGAGAAATCATAGAGACCGGTGCCGGCTTTGTGATGAAGCGTCGTTTGACTAATTTAAAGCAGCTTTTCGATATAGGAAAGAAGAAAACAAAATCGCTCACAGATAGCATTAAAAAGGAAGATAAGCCGACAAAAGTGGTTGTAACTCCGGATTCTATCATGGGTGATGAAATCCCTGAAAGTGAAGGATATGATGTTCTCAATTAGGAAATATGGTCGGATAATAGTATTGTTGATTGTCGTGGTTTGTATGGCAGTCTCATGCTCTACAACCAAGCGTTTGGACGAAGGAGAGGTGCTATACACCGGTGTTAATCACATAAATATCAGTACGACAGGAGGAGAGAAACTTAATTCGGATTTGGTTTCTGAAATTAAGGGTGCAGTCGATGTTGCGCCGAATAATCCGATGCCGTTCATGTCGCCATACGTTCGCACGCCGTTTCCAATCGGGCTGTGGGTTTATAATAATTGGAACGATTCTGCCAAGGGTATTGAGGGTTGGCTCTATGACAAGTTGGTGGCGATGCCGGTGCTTGTCAGTGATGTTCGACCTGATGCCAGAGTTAAAATGATAGAAGATATTTTGGATAATAACGGCTATTTCGCATCGACTGCAAAATATGAGTTGGAGTATAATAAAAAGAATCCGAAGAAGGCGCGAGTCAACTATGCAGTGAGTGTGTCGAAACCGTATCTTATAGATTCGATTATCTATTTCAACGATAGGAGCAATCCGACAAGCCAATTTGTGGATTCGTTGCTTAAGAAGAGTGACTATCTGAGGGTGGGAGAGAAGTTTTGCACAGACTCTTTGATTTCGGTCAGGACAGTAGTTGCCAATAGGATGCGAAATAGGGGCTATTATTTCTTCCGACCGGAATATATCGAATTTCTTGCCGATACGATGGTTAATCCCGGAGGCGTAACTCTGAAGCTGGCATACGCGGCAACAACGCCGCAAGTGGCATTGCGTCAATACAAAACGGGGAATGTCGAGGTAAACGTATTGCGAGCAAACCCGATGGCGACAGATTTTGCCGACACGATTGATTCTCCACAGGCAAAGGTCGTCGTGATGCGTCCGACTAATCTTGACGATAATCTTGTGCCGTCGTGCATCACATTCAAGAAGGGCAGATTGTTTGCTGTCAGAGAGATGGACCGCACCCAGACACGTCTTTCACGTCTTGGGATATTCAGTGCTATCGACATTCAGGCTGTGCCGCGAGACACAGCGTTGCTAATTGATACGCTTGATTTGGTTGTCAATTGTCGTATGGATCAGCCGATGGAGGCTACGATTGAGGTCAATGTGGCATCAAAGTCGAATAGCTATCTTGGTCCGGGTGTAAGTCTTGGGTTGACTCATCACAATATTTTCGGAGGAGCGGAAAAACTGTCGGTGGTGTTGGATGCGACGTATGAATGGCAGACGGGGCGCAACAAGTCGTCGCTGTTCAATAGTTATGAATTTGGGTTGACAAGTTCGCTGTCGTTTCCGAGATTGCTTGCTCCGAAGTTTATCCCACGTAGTCAGCGCGAGCTGAATTGGACTACAATATCGTTGAGCGGACGACTGCTTAATCGCCCTCATTATTTTAAGATGGCGCAGTTTGAAACGGGAATTTCCTACGAATGGCGGGCAACGAGAAATACTCGTCACACGTTCACTCCGTTTAAATTGGCATACACAAAGCTGATAAATACGACAACGGCTTTTGATTCGATAATGCAGAGCAATCCGGCTATCGCATTGAGTTTTCAGAGTCAGTTTATCCCGAAATTGAGTTATTCCTACACGTTGGATAAGTATCTTGAACGTGAAAAGATAAATCGTATAAATTTCACAGCGACATTGACTGAGGCAGGCAATATCTTTGACGGAATTTATACGTTGTGTGGGGCTAAGGGTGAAAAGCATTTGTTTGGTACACCGTTCTCGCAGTTTGTCAAGGGGACGGCACAAGTGGTCTATAGCCGACGATTAATTCCGAGAACGGAGCATTGGTTTGTGGTCAGAGCGTCGTTGGGAGTGGCACATGCTTATCGCAATTCGAAGGAAGTGCCCTACGCTGAGCAATTCTACATCGGAGGGGCCAATTCGATACGTGCATTCACTGTTCGCTCGATAGGTCCGGGCAGTTATCGCGCACCGCATGATCAGGTGAACGGATATTTCGACCAGACGGGTACGTTCAAGGTTGAACTGAATGCAGAGTATCGGTTTCCATTGTTTAGTGTTATTCATGGGGCAGTCTTTCTTGATGCCGGAAATATTTGGTTGCTCAAAGAGGATTCTCAACGACCGGGAGGGCTGTTGAAAGGCTCTACGTTTTTAAAGGATTTGGCTTTAGGCACCGGCATCGGTCTGCGATGCGACTTGGGAATGATTGTTGTGCGAGGCGACTTGGGATATGGTCTTCATGCTCCCTACAACACCGGCTCGTCACACTATTTCAACATTCCGTTTAAAAACGCTTTTGCGTTTCATCTCGCTATCGGTTATCCATTCTGATTTGTAATAGTTTAGCAACGATAAAGGTATTATTCGTATGAGTGAAAAAGTGAGTTTTGGCAGCAAGATAAGTCTGATAGCTGCGACAGTAGGGTCGGCAGTCGGATTGGGAAATGTTTGGCGTTTTCCGAATGAAGTGCAAGAAAATGGAGGTGCTGCTTTTTTAGTGGTCTATATCGGCTGTATTTTATTGCTTGGAATACCGGTGATGTTGGCAGAGTTTTCGCTTGGTAGAGGGACGGGGTTGGACACAGTCGGTGCTTTCAAACGATTGACGCCCTCGAAGCCGTGGTGGGGTATAGGCGTAATCTCGTTGCTCGCATCATATATGATAACATGTTTTTATATGGTGGTGGCGGCATGGACGATGCACTACCTGTGGGGCTCAATCGACGGCTCGCTGTATGCAGGTGTGGGTGAAGGCATTACAGCATCGGATATGAAAGATGTGTTCGCTACGCAATTTTCAGACTTTGTCGGCTCTGCATGGTCGCCAATGTTGTGGATTGTAATAGTGTTGGCTGTCAATATGTTTATTCTGCTTAAAGGCGTAAAGAGCGGGATAGAAAGGATGTCGAATGCGTTGATGCCGTTGCTTTTTGTTATTTTATTGGTGCTTTGTGGTGTGGCTTTGTCGTTACCTAACGCCGACGAAGGAGTGGAATTTTTCTTGCGTCCTGATTTCAGTAAATTGAATGCAGGCGTCTTTATCAGTGCATTAGGTCAGGCATTTTTCTCTCTATCGTTGGGAATGGGAATATTGATTACTTACAGCTCCTATTTTCCGAAGAAAGACAATTTGACGACGACGGCTGTTTCGGTGTCGTTCTGCGATTTCTTGGTGGCATTGTTGATGGGCTTCATCATCTTTCCGGCAGTGAGGTCGTTCGGAATTGGTGGTGACGGCAGTGAATTGCAAAGCGCTGCATTAGTGTTTGTCACTCTGCCACAAGTGTTTGCACAAATGCCATTGACGCAAGTGTGGTCGGCATTATTCTTCCTTTTGCTGGTCATCGCGGCCTTGACTTCGACGGTGTCGATTTCGGAGGTGTCAATATTGTTTTTTCAGGAGAAAATGAGGTTTTCGAGAAAGAAAGCAACGTTATTGGTGATATTGCCGTTGCTGATTTTCAGCCCTCTATGCTCATTGTCGCAAGGTGTGCTTTCGGATATGACTTTGTTTGGCAAAAACCTTTTTGACTTTTTGGATTCGACGACGACCAATTACATGCTTCCGATAGCGGCTTTGCTGACGTGTATTTATGTCGGTTGGGTAGTGCCTAAGGGCTTTTTCCGCAATGAGGTTACTAACAATGGCAAAGTCGCCGTACGCTTTTTCCCGATAGTCAGAGTCTTGGTCAGATACCTTGCTCCGATAATGATACTATCGGTCTTTGCCTACCAACTGATGTCGTAGTCGTCAGTGCCAACCCCAAATGTTTCCCTCGGTATCGATGATGATATTCTCCTCCTCGCGATTTGGAAGAGAGTATAGGATGACATAGCCATAGTCGGGGATATAGGCCACCGACTTGACGTAGCAGGCTATCGGCTCGGCAGATATTTCGTTTTCCAAAAGGGAGATAAATACATCGGTCTCGACAATTTGCTCGATGATGCCACAGGGAAACATCGCGTTGTCCGGAGCATCGATTTCAAGCCAATATCCTTCGTTGTCGAAAATCATCTCATAGCCGTTGGTCATCGTGACGTCGTACTCATCGTCAGCGATGTCGCGTATTGCCGATTTTATGGCAATCGATGGAAAAAGGGTGTTGATAAACGTTTGGGCTGCGATCGGCAACTGATTGGAGCGTATGCTGATTTGCTCGACAGGCTCAGTCGTCTGCCAAGTCTTTTGAGCAGGCAGAGTCAGCGTAAAAAATGCAATAGACAGCAGAAGAAGTTTTTTCATAGCAGTGTTTAAGCATAGTGTCTTTTCTATAGTTACAACGCATTCTCGGGCTATTGTGTTCGCATTGTGTCAACGACTGTCCCACTTGTCCCACCCGGGGGGGACGGGACAAATGGGACAAACGGGACAAGCGGGACAAATGGGACACTGGGACACTGTGTGTCATTAGAGACCTTAAGTGCTCTCCGAATAATAGTCGGTGCAGAAAAAAGGCTTTCGTCGGGTGTGACTGAAAGCCTTTGATAATATTAGTCGTTAGTCTTGTCTGAATAAGAGTGCGACGTGATGTCGATTGACGAGTATGCCATAGGCGACATATCCCCCTGTCGGACTTATCGGTTGGCACGTTTGCGTTCGATTTCGTCGAGGATAATCTTACGCAGGCGAATATGGTTAGGGGTGACTTCGACGTATTCGTCTTCCTTGATGTATTCCAACGCTTCTTCCAAAGAGAACACCACCGGAGGGATGATACGCGCTTTGTCGTCGGCACCGCTGGCACGCATGTTGGTCAGCTTCTTGGATTTGGTGACGTTGACAACAATGTCGTTATCCTTGGCATTTTCGCCGACCACTTGTCCTGCATAGACTTCCTCTTGAGGGAAGATGAAGAAACGTCCGCGGTCTTGGAGCTTATCGATAGCGTAGGCGTAGGCAGTACCGGCTTCCATAGCGATTAGAGAGCCGTTGGTGCGTCGTTCGATGTCGCCTTTCCATGGTTGGTATTCGGCAAATCGGTGAGCCATGATTGCTTCGCCGGCAGTGGCTGTCAGCACATTGTTGCGCAATCCGATGATTCCTCGCGACGGGATATTGAATTCGATGTGGATGCGGTCGTTTTGTGTTTCCATAGAGACAATTTCGCCTTTGCGACGTGTCACCATATCGACCACCTTGCTTGAATATTCTTCAGGGACATTTATCGACAGCGCTTCGATAGGCTCGCATTTCACTCCGTCGATTTCTTTGATAATGACTTGTGGCTGACCGACTTGTAGCTCGTAGCCTTCGCGACGCATGGTCTCGATGAGCACTGAGAGGTGCAACACGCCACGACCATAGACAGTCCATATATCTTCAGTCTCCGACTTGCTGACTCTGAGCGCAAGGTTGCGGTCAAGCTCTTTGGTCAGACGCTCGGCGATGTGGCGAGAGGTGACATATTTTCCGTCTTTGCCAAAGAAAGGAGAATCGTTGATAGTGAAAGTCATCGACATTGTCGGCTCGTCGATAGCGATACGAGGCAGAGGCTCAGGGTTTTCAATTGTCGAGATTGTATCGCCGATTTCAAAGCTTTCAAGTCCGACGATAGCGCAAATGTCGCCACTGCCGACTTGGTCGGTCTTCTTACGTGTCATGCCTTCAAACGTATGAAGCTCCTTGATGCGTTGCTTTTGCACAGAGCCGTCTTTTTTACAAAGAGCGATGTCCATGCCTTCTTTGATTACGCCACGATGTACGCGTCCGATTGCGATACGTCCGACATAGTTAGAGAAGTCCAACGAAGTGATAAGCATCTGCGAGTCGCCTTCGAGCTGAGTCGGAGCAGGGATGTGTTCGATGATAGTATCAAGCAATGCGGTGATGTCGGTAGTCGGATTTTTCCAATCTTTGCTCATCCAATTTTGTTTTGCTGAGCCGTAAATAGTCGGAAAGTCAAGCTGTTCTTCAGTGGCGTTGAGGTTGAACATAAGGTCAAACACCATTTCGTTGACTTCCTCAGGACGACAATTCGGCTTATCCACCTTATTGACAACGACCACCGGCTTAAGCCCCATTTGAATGGCTTTTTGAAGCACAAAACGAGTCTGCGGCATCGGACCCTCAAAAGCATCGACAAGCAGAAGGCAGCCGTCTGCCATGTTAAGCACGCGTTCCACCTCGCCTCCGAAGTCGGCGTGACCCGGAGTGTCGATGATGTTTATCTTTGTACCTTTATAGTCGATAGAAACGTTTTTAGATAGGATTGTTATGCCACGTTCGCGTTCCAAATCATTATTGTCGAGGATTAACTCTCCGGTGTTTTGGTTTTCTCTGAATAGGTGACCGGCAAGTAGCATCTTATCGACAAGTGTCGTTTTGCCATGGTCAACGTGAGCAATGATTGCTATGTTCCTAATATCCTGCATAAATTTCGATTTAAACTACAAAGTTAGCGATTTTTTTCTGTAACTGCGATGATATGTGCCAAAATTATGCGCAAAAAAAGGCAGTCGTGCTGAATGTCGGCTGCCTTGAATATGAATGGTTATGAAAAAGTGCTTACTTAATAAGCGATTTGCCTGTCATCTCTTTTGGCTGAGGGAGACCCATGATTTGGAGTAATGAAGGAGCTACATCGGCAAGTCTGCCGTTTTCCACTATTGCGTCTTTGTGCTCAGTGACGTAGATAAATGGCACAGGGTTAAGCGAGTGTGCCGGTTGTGGTGAGCCGTCAGGGTTGAGGGCATTGTCAGCATTTCCATGGTCGGCAATGATGATTGTCTCGTAGCCGTGAGCCTTGGCTGCTTCGACTGTCTCTTTGACACATTCGTCGATTGCGATGACTGCCTTTTCGATTGCTTCCATTACGCCTGTGTGTCCCACCATGTCGCCGTTGGCATAGTTGACAACGATGAAGTCATACTTCTCTGTGCTGATTGCTTCGACAAGTTTGTCTTTGACTTCGTAGGCACTCATCTCAGGCTTAAGGTCGTATGTCGCCACCTTTGGCGATGGCACAAGGATGCGCTCTTCGCCTTCAAACTCTTTCTCGCGTCCGCCGTTGAAGAAGAATGTGACGTGGGCATACTTCTCTGTCTCTGCGATGTGGAGCTGGTTCTTGGAGTTTGCCGAGAGATATTCGCCCAAAGTGTTGTTGACATTTTCCTTGTCGAAGAGGATATGGACGCCTGTGAACGACGCATCGTATGGCGTCATACAGTAGTATTGAAGATTGTCGATGGGCTTCATGCCGCCTTCTTCGTGTTGGGTAAGAACGATTGTGAGCTCTTTGGCGCGGTCGTTGCGATAGTTGAAAAATATCACCACGTCGCCCTTTTTGATGCGAGAGTCGATTTTGGCGTTGACGATTGGCTTGATAAACTCATCGGTTACACCCTCAGCATACGATTCTTTTACGGCTTCGACCATGTCGTCGGCTTGTTTGCCTTTTGAGTCGATGAGCATATCGTATGCCTCTTTCACTCGTTCCCAACGTTTGTCGCGGTCCATGGCATAGTAGCGACCGATGATTGTTGCCACTTGCCCTGCGCTATGGCTACAATGCTCTTGGATGTCGGAGATAAAGCCTGCACCCGATTTAGGATCGGTGTCTCGTCCGTCCATAAAGCAGTGGATAAACACATCTTGCAAGCCATACTCTTTTGCAATGTCGCAAAGAGCATAAAGGTGAACCAACGAGCTGTGAACACCACCATTCGATGCAAGACCCATAAAATGGATTGACTTGCCATTTTGCTTTGCGTAGCTGAATGCGTTTATGATTTCTTTATTCTTAAGGATTGATTTGTCTTCGATTGCTTTGTTGATTTTGACCAAATCTTGATAGACAACGCGTCCGGCACCGATATTGAGGTGACCGACTTCCGAGTTACCCATTTGTCCGTCAGGCAAACCGACATCCTCGCCGCATGCCATAAGTTGCGAATTAGGGTAGTTTTTTGTCAGATAATCAATGTAGGGTGTCGGGGTGTTGAAAATCACATCTCCTTTGTCTTGATTGCCGATGCCCCAACCATCGAGAATCATTAATAATGCTTTTTTTGCCATTTCTTTATCAATATTTAGCGTGTTATTATATTAACAAATTTTTCTCTACAAAGTTAGCAAAAAAATAAAAATCAGACAAGACTTATAGTCGGATTTGCATTTTTTAAACACCAATTCCTCTCCGAATCACTTCCCGATAGATGCCATAGAAGGGATAGAAATTAAAGTGATTATAGATACTATAATATCTCTCTCCCTGCGAGGAGGCGGAGCCTAAGCAGTGCTTTTGCTCCAAATTGAGGAGAGCGTTTAGCGAAGCTTTCTCCAAAAGATTGGAGGCAGGCAGTCTTGCCGAAGCAACGTGATGCGTCAGTCATCAATCACTAAACACTCCTGATTATAAATTAAAATTTATAGAATAAGCGAAGCGTTTAGCGGAGCTTTATCCCGTAGGGATTGGCAGAGCCGAAGCGAAGCGTTTAGCGAAGTATTCTCCAAAAGATTGGAGATGAGCGTTTAGCGAATCTTTAATAGAAATAATTATTAGCGAAGCTAAAGGAGATGCGTCCCTGTCCCATGGATTTATCCAACTATTGGGACTGGGACACTCGACGTCAGCGAGCGATC
>SUXG01000046.1 GCA_015061085.1 Bacteroidales bacterium | reverse complement strand
GAATATCCAGCAACTTCACTTGGAAATTCACCTTTGTCTTGTGTCGCTTGGATAGAATCCATTTCTCTCCGTTTATCTCTACTATATCATCGGTGGTCAGTTCCTTAATATCTACGAATGACAAGGCAGTGAAACTTGCAAACACGAACAGGTCTCGAATATAAGCTAACTTCTTATCCGCAAATTCGTGTGTCATTACAGCCTTGATTTCATCTTCGGTCAAGTATTGACGCTCCTTGATATTCTGATTTACCCGATACTGAGCAAACGGATTTCGTGGTGTCAGTCCGTTATAATGAGCTTTTGACACGATTGTTTTCAGCCACATACAATGTGACCATACACTACCATTATGCAAACCTGCATCGGTAGAGAGATAGATTTCATACTCCTTGATGAAGTCGGGAGTAAGTTCAAGCATAGAAATATCACTGCGCTTATAGCACTTCTTAATGAATGCTCCCAAATGGTTTCTTGACCTTACACGCACTTTGTAGGAACTTGCTGCACGGTCAATGCCAATACGCTTCTTGAAACTCTCGTTATCCTTATCAAATGCACCGAGCAGTGTTTCGTACTCTGTTCCGATACCTTGATAAGCATTGCGTACCATTTCAGCAGTAACATAGGCTTCTCTATCCGAAATGCGTTGGTAGTGCTTGATGATTTGAGCCTTGATGTTATCCAATGCTAAATTGATGTCTCTCGATTCTTTGCTCTTGCCCTTTGCCCGATTACCTTTGGCATCCCACATTGTTTTTGCAATGGTTAGTTTGCAACTGAACTGTGCCACCGAGCCATTGATTGTAACTCGTCCCATAATCGGGACAATACCGTTTTTCTCCTTGCTTCCGTTCACGTAGAACAGCACCTTAAATGTACTTCGCATAATCTAATTCTTTTTGGTTACAAAATTAGTTATCAGCGAGTTGTACACTGTTATGCAGAATGTAGCAGAGAGTAGAAATAAACTCCAACGACCTATAAACTTACCTCGTCATCGGGTAATGGATAAGAAACCGTTCGCCCTCATTACCTTTCATTTCCTTGCACTTTTACTTCGGTGAGGCTTTCAGTATAAGTCCTCATAAGTCATTGAACACCAGTGCTGCCATCATTATTTCCCCTCATTCATTAGATTTTTCCAGAGATATAAACTAACTTTGTCTATAGTTTAATCGATATAACTTGAATTAAGATATCGAATAATCAACTAATATTGATTAATAAATAAAAGTTACACTTGTTGAACAGTAGAAAACCATAGATGGTTGGCTGAACATATGGGTACATCATAGGAAAGAATTTAAAGGAGGTATTCCAATAAATTGCAACCATCAATTGCTTAGGCTTTAATTAATAAAGGCAAGAATTAAACATTTTCAATTTTAAGTATGTCTCTTTGGGATAGAATAAAAAAATCAATAAGCGATACGTTAGATAATCCAGCAAAGTCTGTAACTCGGGATGTTTCACGCTATGCCTTTATTGATGTAGAGGTTGGCTTGAAAGATCATCGCATTCATGATATTGGTGCGCTTAGATGGGATAGAGCCATTTTCCACTCTGTCAACAAAAAGGAGCTACTGGAATTTTTGAACGGCGTGAACTTCGTGTGTGGTCATAATATAATCCACCATGATGCTAAGTACCTTTTTGGAGATGTTCCTCACCAATGGATGTTAGTCGATACGCTATATATTTCGCCATTGTTGTTCCCCGAAAAGCCATATCACCATCTATTGAAGGATGATAAGTTGATTAGCGATCAGATAAATAATCCGGTCAATGATTGTGAAAAGGCTCATGACCTGCTAATGGATGAGGTCGCACGATGGAGTACATTATCAGAAGATAAAAAGAGTATCTATGCTACGCTATTGGATGGTATAGCTGAATTTGAGGGTTTTCTCCAATTTGTTAATGCGAATGTGTCAGAGGCTGATGATTTGGCAAATTTAATACGCACTACATATCAAGGAAAGATCTGCGAGCATGCAGATATTGAAAATATAATTGCTCAACACCCATGTGAATTAGCATATGCCTTAGCATTGATTGACACAACAGACCATAGGTCTATTACACCAGCATGGGTGCTATCTAATTATCCCTATGTCGAAAATATTGTTAGGCAACTACGACACACCAGATGCCTTCGTGGTTGTAATTATTGTAACAAAGAGCTCGATATTCATTACAACTTAAAGCAGTATTTTGGCTACGACCAATTTCGTACATACGAAGGGGAGCCACTGCAAGAGATGTCTGTGCAGGCTGCAGTTGATGGTAAATCGTTGCTTGCTATATTCCCTACCGGTGGTGGTAAGTCGCTTACATTTCAGTTGCCTGCATTGATAGAGGGGCGTTCTGTACATGGCCTGACAGTTGTAATCTCTCCGCTACAATCACTTATGAAAGATCAAGTAGATAATCTTGCAGAGAGGGGTATTGCTGATGCTGTAACAATTAATGGCCTACTTGACCCGATTAGTCGTTCGCTTGCTATTCAGCGTGTTTTAGATGGCGATGCTTCGTTGCTATATATTGCCCCCGAAATGCTGCGTTCAAAGACAATCGAGAAGATTTTATTGGCACGACATGTTGTGCGCTTTGTAATAGATGAAGCTCATTGTTTTTCATCTTGGGGACAAGACTTTCGTGTCGATTATCTCTATATTGGTAAGTTTATAAGTGAATATCAGAAAAAGAAGAAACTCGTCACACCAATACCGGTTTCGTGTTTTACGGCTACTGCTAAACAAAAGGTAGTACAGGATATTTGCGACTATTTCAAACAGTCGCTTAATATAGACCTTCAACTATTTGCATCTACTGCTTCACGAACTAACCTGCGTTATTCTGTTATTCACGCCGACACAGACGAAGATAAGTATGCAAAGTTAAGATCACTGATAGCCGAATCATCGTGTCCGACTATAGTCTATGTATCGAGAACGAAAAGGACAAAACAGCTTGCTGAGAAACTTTCGCGTGATGGATATAAAGCATTACCATTCAATGGTCGAATGGATGCCGACGAGAAGATTGCTAATCAGGACGCTTTTATGTCTGATCATGTGCGTATTATTGTGGCTACATCTGCCTTTGGTATGGGCGTAGATAAGAAAGATGTCGGTTTGGTCGTGCATTATGATATTTCTGATTCGTTGGAGAACTATGTGCAGGAGGCCGGTCGAGCTGGTCGAGATCCAGAATTGCAAGCAAGATGTTTTGTGTTGTATAGCGACTCTGACTTAGACAAACACTTTATTTTACTAAATCAGACAAAGTTGAGTATTAGTGAAATTCAGCAAGTCTGGAAAGCAGTTAAAGAGATGACAAACATCGTGCGCGCGTATGCTGTTCTGCATTGGAAATTGCACGCAAAGCGGGTTGGGATGACTCGGTGTCTGATATTGAGACGCGTGTCCGTACTGCTCTGGCCTCTTTGGAACAAGCCGGTTATTTGGAGCGTGGCAATAATGTGCCCCATGTGTATGCTACAGGTATTACCGTGAAGAATGTGAATGAAGCGCGCAGACGTATCACCGAGTCTGTATTGTTTGAAAATGAGGAGGTCGAAAAGGCTGTTCGCGTCATTAAATCTCTAATATCTCAAAAGTACATTGCCAAAGCTCAGGATGATGTAGCAGAATCACGGGTCGATTATTTGGCAGATATTCTTGGACTCAAAAAGACTGATGTTGTTTCAGTTGTTGAACGAATGCGCCAAGAGGGTATATTGGCAGACACGAAGGATATCTCGGCTTATTTGAATGATGCGGGAGAGTCAGAGCATAGGTCTAAGCGATTGTTGGAACAATTTACAAAATTGGAGCGATACATACTCAATAATATCCCTGATGATGTTTTAAGGATATCGTGCAAACAATTGAATGATAACGCACAAAAAGAGGGTATAGCATCGGCTACAGAGAAAGATATTCGCACATTACTCTACTTTCTCACAATAAAAGGTTATACTCGTAAGAAAGAAGATGCGGCACATAATATAGAAGTCGTTCGACAGGCTGATTTGGATTCCATTATAATGCGATTCGAAAAGCGTTTGGCAATCTGTCAGTTTGCTGTAGAATGGTTATTTAGACAGACTTTATCTTCGGCAGGAGAAGAAGAGAAAAAGCGAGGTGTGCAATTCTCTATCGTTGAATTGCTCAATGATATCAAAAAGAGCTCTAATCTTTTTGGCTCATTACAAGAAGTGCAACTCGAAGATGTTGAGGAAGCATTGCTATATCTATCTAAGATTGGCGCATTAAAATTAGAGGGAGGTTTCCTTGTCCTCTATAATGCTATGGATATTCGCCGAGTCAAAGACAATAAGTTTCGTTATAAGCAGGAGGACTACCGTATGCTGAACGAATTCTATAAGC
>SUXG01000025.1 GCA_015061085.1 Bacteroidales bacterium | reverse complement strand
TACTGCTAAGTTACTAAATATCAGTGATATAACCAAAAGAATCGGCAGCTTTTTAAGGTTGCCGACTCTTTTTTTATGCCTTTTTCTAGAAAACATTTAAGCTTCTCTTATCCCGAATTCGCGTTATAGGGTTTTAGTTTAAGATAAAGTCAGTCAGGAGAGTAGATGAGGTGTTGTATTGTTCTTCGTCGATTGATTTTATCTCTTTAATAAAGTCGGTCTGAATTTCAATGAATTGAGTTAGGATTTCATCAAGAAGTGAAGTGTCTTTATTTTGCGAAGTGTAGTAGAAATCGGCAATTGCATGAATGAGTATTTCGCTGTTGTCGGAGCGAGGGACAACGACGACCTTGACTAAAACGTAATCAATGTTAATCTGATTAGCAGCCTTAATCAATTTGTTGAGATGAGAAGGTGGCGCCGCGAAAATTTGAGGAAATATAATTCTGATTACTTTGTGGTCGAGCCATTCCGCTTTAAAATTACCATTATGGTAATGGAATATTATAGCATCATTATCCTGCTTCGGATTGCATTCTCTTATGTATAATTGCTCGAAAAGAAATTTGTCAGCAGTGTCTGATTTCGCGTTTTTGCTATTATTGTGGCGTGACGATAATAGTATGTCTGCAATTTTAATTTTAGTAAAAATTATTATGCAAAATGTTGTCAATAGGGATGTTAGCAGTATAGAGTATGGCTTTGAATCGGGTATGATAAAAATAGCTACAAAAACAGCTGTCGTTATTGCTAAAGTGGCTATTAAACGGATGTTGCGAAGTAAAAAGAATGTAGAGTGCGTTTTCATGGTATTTTAATGTTAAAAGTTTAGTCAGATAAAAGCGATTTTAAGAGCTGTTATAGACAATGTAAGAGTGTTTATTAAATAAACATTTTTTTAATAGATTTTGTTGAAAGGGGCAGAGTGTGTCGATTTTTTATTAATTTTGCACATAAATTAAATTTTAGAAGAAATGGGAAAAGCAGAAACGGTTGCGAAATATATCGATGAATATTTGAAGGGCAAAAATCCTGAGTCGGCAGAAAAATTCAGAATGAAGGATGTCGAAAAGCAGTATGCAACAATAATGAGTTGGCGACGCAAATTGCGCCAAGAAGCATCTACACCGGAATCGGCAGATGTGATTGTCGATTATCTAAAGCAAGCACGCGTGTTGATTGGTAATGCTCCTGAAATTTCTACGGAAGATATGAAACGCATTGTTGAGCAATTGGATATGTTGCGCGACTATTTGTCGGAGTATAAGGAAGAGCAAAGAAAACGTCAAATCAGCGAGTTGGAGCGCAAACAGGAAGAAATAGCACAGCAATTGCGTAAATTGCGTGGAGACGAAAAGACACTGTTTGATTGATGGAGTAAAGAAGCAGAATAACGATGTAGATACTGTTCTGACACGATATCACAGAGAAGTATAAAAGATTCGATTCAGTTGCCTTTTGGAGGGAGCAACTGAATCTTTTTTATTATCTGTCGGAAGTATCAGCTTCGAGCATTTCCATTACTGTGGTGGAAACTCTAATTATGGCTTGGATTTCTTGTTTAAGTTGTTTTTGCTGAGATGTGCCGATTAGGTATAGTGGTATTCCGATAGGGAATATAGAGGCAAACGTATAGCCTAACCATTTAGAGTTAGTCGGTCGATAAATCCAAAGACGACGCAAAAGCGGGAAATCAAGAAGTTTATTTACGATCATTTTGTCGCGACAATTAGTCATATAATCAATTGTGCTTTCCAAAGATTCTGATAACTCGGTGAGGGCGTGCATGTCAAAACCTTTGGTGTAGTATTTAATATAGCTTTGTCTCTTGCTATGATTATCCAATATAGATTGAGCCAAGTCTTTGATGTTTTGGAAAAGTCGTGAAGCTTCTGCGTAAGAAATTTCGTCGATAATGACTTCTTTCTGAACGACAACTCTCGATTCGTGAGTGCCGATAAGTTTACGGAAGAAGTTTTTCCAAGCATCCGGATTGAATACCGCAGAGTCGTTCATTGCTTTGTATGTAACATAGATTCCCAACGGAGCTAAAATTGCTGTCGAAATCCACATGCCTTGCCACACTTCCCAATGACCATCTCGAGCCATTTTGTAGCCAGTGTTATCGATGATGTAGTAGAAAATGAATAGGAATACTGATATGACAAGGGGCGTTCCGATGCCACCTTTGCGAATAATTGCTCCAAGTGGTGCCCCGATAAAGAAAAAGATTATACAAGCCACAGAAAGCGTGAATTTTTTGACCAATTCAATTTTATGGCGACGAATAGAAGTCTTGTCATCATTCATTGACATTGCTTTAAACTCATATTCTTGCTGACGATCTTTTACGTTGTTTAGGGCTATTTTCAGCACTTCGATTTCTTTTGATGCAGAGTTGCATTGCAAAATCGAATCGACATTTATGTCTTGTTTAGGCATAGCGACAGCTTTGTATGGCTCGATTTCACCTGTCTTTTTGTCAATCGATTTTGGTATGCTGCCATATTCTTTCTCGTGGAGAAATTTTGCGTAAATTTTGCCGACTGAATCGACTCGGTGATTAATGGAGTCGATGGTGTGTTGCAATTCGTCGATGTTTTTGCCGACATATTGCTTGCGCATTGTTTGGTCGTCAAGACGGTTGAAATTGGCATCGAAAGGTATTAAAATTTCTTTGTCGAAGAAAGTCTCTCGGCGAAATGGAACGTTTTGACGAGCACCTCGTTGGTCTTGTAGATTTTCGAATTGTTCGCCGTTATAGAGGTGTAGATAAAGGTGGCTCATTTCTTTAGTAAAAGCTAATTGAGCAGAGTCTGCAAGCATTATTGTCGCGTTGTCGCCACCTTTTGAGACGTCATAAATCATTACGTCATAGAGCATTCCGGTGTCGTTGTTTTTCCTCTGAACCAAGAGGTTATATCCGGTTATTTCAGTGTAGAATACACCCTCCGGTATTTCCAATTCAGGTGATTTTTGCTTTATGGAAAAGAGCAAAGTCCACATTTTGACCTGGGCATGTGGCAAAACATTGTTTTGGAAGAAGAAAGCACCCACGGCAGTGGCAGAAATGAAAACGATCAGTGGTGCCATTACCCTGATAAGAGAAATGCCGGATGCTTTCATTGCAGTTAGTTCGAATTTCTCTCCAAGGTTGCCAAATGTCATCAGAGAAGCCAAAAGAATGGCAAGAGGGAGCGACATAGGCACCATTGAGACTGCGGCGTAGAAGAATAATTCGGCGATTACAGAAATCTCCAAACCTTTGCCGACAAGGTCATCGATATATTTCCAAAGGAATTGCATCAACACGATAAAAAGTACGATGAAGAAAGTCATCGTAAAAAGAGGCAGGAACGACTGCAAGATAAATAAATGTAATCGTTTGATGATTCTCATCGCTGTATTATCGGTTGAAATTGAGTGTAAAGGTAGTGATAAATGATGAGAGTGCAAATATTTTTAAAAAATAATTTTGGTTTTCTCTTAATGAATGATTACCTTTGCACTACGATTGAGATAATTCATATAATAAACCATATAATATCATGACACTATTTGAACGTTTGGCAGCAAAAGCCAAAGCACATCCTCAGAAGCTTGTACTTCCAGAAGGAACAGAACCAAGAACACTTCAAGCTGCCGACATGATTATTGCCGACAAGTTAGCTAACATCATTCTTTTGGGAGAGAAAGAAGAAATCTTAGCTAAAGCGAAGGAGTTGAACCTCTCAAACATCGAAGAGGCTACTATTATCAATCCACTTGATGCAGAGTTTACAGAAAAGTATGCTGAATTATTCTGTGAACTTCGCAAGAAAAAAGGCATGACAATCGAGGAAGCTCGTGAAATCGTAAAGAGCCCGCTTTATCTCGGCTGTCTCATGATTAAGAATGGTGATGCAGACTGCCAAGTTGCCGGTGCATTGAACACAACAGGCGACGTGCTTCGTGCAGCGTTCCAGGTATTGAAGACTAAGCCGGGTATCTCTTGCGTGAGTGGTGCATTCATCATGCAACTTCCGGAACATCTTCCATATGGCACAGACAATATGCTTATCTTTGCAGACTGTGCAGTAGTTCCTGATCCAACAGCAGAAGAACTCGCTGAAATCGCTATGTCAACAGCTGAAACTGCTAAGAATGTGGCAGGTATCGACCCTGTGATCGCAATGTTGAGTTTCTCAACTAAGGGTAGCGCTAAGCACGAACGTGTAGATAAGGTGATTAAGGCAGTAGAAATCGTTAAGGAAAAAGCTCCACAACTTTGTCTCGACGGCGAATTGCAAAGTGATGCGGCTCTTGTAGAATCAGTCGGTAAGTCAAAAGCTCCGGGTAGCCCTGTTGCCGGCCGTGCCAACACACTTGTGTTCCCATCTTTGGAAGTTGGTAACATAGCCTATAAATTGGTTCAACGTCTTGCAGGTGCAGTAGCCGTAGGTCCTGTACTTCAAGGTCTCGGTGCTCCAGTTAACGACTTGTCACGTGGTTGCTTGGTAGAAGATATCTACAAGACAATCATTGTAACATGTAATCAAGCAATCGGAGAAAAAGGTCTATAAAAAATAATAAATTCAAAATAATTTAAATTATGAAGATTTTGGTTTTGAACTGCGGTAGTAGTTCTGTAAAATATAAATTAATTGATAGCGAGTCAAAAGAAGTGCTTGCAGAAGGTGGTGTTGAAAAAATCGGTTTGGAAGGATCGTTTTTGAAATACAAACGTCCTGATGGTTCAAAGGGTATGATTGAAGTAGATATGCCTGAACATCATTCGGCTGTAACAAACATTCTCAACCTTCTTAAAGACGAAAAAGAAGGCGTAATCAAGAGCTTTGATGAAATCGATGCAGTGGGTCATCGTGTGGTTCATGGTATGGAAAAATTCAACAAGAGTATGTTGATTACTCCGGAAGTTATCGAAAAGGTGAAAGAATGTTATTCCGTTGCACCACTTCACAACCCTGCTAACATCATTGGTATTGAAGCTATTTCTTCAATTCTTCCAAATGTTCCACAAGTTGGAGTATTTGATACTGCATTCCACCAAACAATGCCTGCTAAGGCTTACATGTATGCGTTGCCATACGAAGCGTATGAAAAATATGGTGTTCGTCGTTACGGCTTCCACGGTACAAGCCATCGCTACGTTTCACGTCGCGTATGTGAATTCCTTGGTGTGCCATACGAACAACAACGTATCATCACATGCCACGTAGGTAATGGTGGCTCTATCACAGCTATCAAAGATGGTATCAGCGTTGATACTTCTATGGGTCTTACTCCGACAGAAGGATTAATGATGGGTACTCGTTGTGGTGATGTTGACCCTGGAGCGTTGGTTTACTTGATGCAACAAGAAGGTTTGGATGCAGAAGGTATCAGCAATCTTATCAATAAAAAATCCGGTGTTGCAGGCATTATGCAAGGCTCAAGTGATATGCGTAGCGTAGAAGATGGCGTACATGCAGGCAATGAACGTGCATTGTTGACACTTGATATGTACGAATATCGTATTCTTAAATATATCGGTGCTTATGCAGCAGTGCTCGGTGGTGTTGATATCATCGTATTCACAGGTGGTGTAGGCGAAAATCAATTGATTACAAGAGAAAGTATTTGCCGTCAACTTGAATATCTTGGCGTAACATTTGACGCTGAAGCAAATAATTGCCGTGGTAAGGAAGTTGTTATCTCAGGTGCAGATTCAAAGGTGAAGGTTGTGGTTATCCCAACTGACGAAGAATTGATGATTGCACAAGACACAGCAGCAATCGTTGCAGGAAAATAATAAAATTAGAAAATAACTTGATATATCGGTGCAAATGCTTAACTTTGCACCGATATAATTTTATTGACAATTATGATTCTTAATTTTATTACATGGAATGCTGATCCGGTAATTTTCAGCCTTGGGCCTATTGAGTTGAGGTGGTATGGTTTGGCATTTGCTATAGGATTTATCATTGGTTATAACATTGTAGCTAAAATGTTTAAGCACGAAGGAGCGCCGGAAAAGTGGCTTGGTGTGCTATTGACATACATTGTTGTTGCTACTATTGTAGGGTCACGATTAGGCCATGTGTTCTTTTATCAGTGGGATTATTATTCACAGCATCTTGATGAGATATTTAAGATATGGGAGGGTGGTCTTGCAAGCCATGGAGGTACGATTGGAAATATAATAGCTATATTGCTGTTTTCGTGGATTGTCACAAAGAAAAATCCGTCATGGACATTTGATAAACTTGTAGTGCCTGTGGCATTAGTCGGTGGACTTATTCGTTTTGGAAATCTGATGAATAGTGAGATATATGGAGGTGTCACAGATTTGCCATGGGGATTTATTTTCGTTAGAGATGGGCAAACCTTGCCAATGCACCCGACTCAAATCTATGAAGCATTATGTTATTTTGCGCTCTTCGGTCTATTGATGTGGATGTATTGGAAGAAGAATGCGCAAGAACGTCCGTGGTTGATAACAGGAGTATTCTTTATCGGTATATTTTTGCCTCGCTTTTTGATAGAGTATATTAAAAATGTGCAAGTTGTTAAAGAGGTTGAAATGATAGCTGAATATGGAATAAATATGGGCCAATTGTTGAGTATCCCATTCATAATTATAGGTGTTGTAATGGTTGTATATGCAATGATAAAACCTCGACAGCAATGGACTTATCCTGAGAAATTTGCTGATGCAGAAGAGCCCAAAAAGAAATAACGATGCACAAATAAGACGAGTCAGATGTAATGACTTGGTCATATAACCATAAACAGAGTACTACTACAGTGCTCTGTTTTTGATTATATAGCTAATAGAGCTGAATAAAATAGTAATTTTGTCGGGATAATAAAATAAAAAATCCGTTGAAAATAAAAAAAGTGAACTATGTCAATATTTTTGTCATTAATATGATGTAAATTTGCGACGTAATACAAAGTTATTAATTAATAAATTAAACGAGAATAATATGAGAAAATTTTTACTATCGACATTTGCTTTTGCGATGACAGTGAGTTTTGCATCAGCGGAAAGTAACGACTATTTTGAAGGCTTTGAAGGTTGGGATTCACGAACTGATTGGCTGCCGGAAGGATGGACGGAGCAAAACACAGATGAAAATATCTTCATGCTAAATGAAGGCGCTTTCACATGGCATGTCAGCAATAGAGAAGGAACACTTCCTCATCCTCCGGAAGGCAGTTGTTATGCGGTGGTGTATTATGCGTATGAAACAGATGAAAATGGCAAGAAGGTGGACCTCTATCAAGATGAATGGATGATCTCTCCATCTTATAAGGTGACAGAAAACTCTACGCTTTCGTTCTTCGTTGGCTACTCTCCACTATATCTTTTTGACCTCAATAACGAGAATATCAATTGGGGTAAAATGGAGTTTATCGACCGTAAACCATCGACTACACTCAAAATCTATATCCGTAGCAATGGTGGCGAATGGGTGATGCTTAAGGACCTTTATGAAGAATGGGCAGAAACTTCGTTGAATAATTTGTTCAACAATTATTCAAGTGTTGAATTCCGTCAGTTGTCGTTTGACCTTGCCGAGTATGCCGGTACAGATGTGCAAGTGGCATTTCAGTTTGTCGGCATGTATGGGAATACGATGGAGATTGACGCATTCCAGATCACTGATGCAACCGTAGGCGTCGACCGTGCGTTTGCCGATCAACGCGTGCGTACTGATGCATACATTCAAGGTGGCGAAATCGTTATTAACCCTAGTGGTGCGAAATCAGTCGATATCTATGCTGCCAATGCAGGTCTCGTGGCAAGTAAGAAGCTTGATGGTGTTAACAGTACTTGCATCGATGGCTTGGCGTCAGGCTTGTATTTGCTTCGTTTCAACGACGGCACAGTCGTAAAGATAATGAAATAACCTATTGTGATATTTACATTCAGTGGTTAGGTTGCGCTGAGTAAATAGTGGTGGCTGTCACTTTTGCGGTGGCAGCCATTTTTATTTGGTGTCGCTTAAGGTCAATAAGGTCATTAGGGTCATTAAGGTCTTTAGGGAAGGATTCTTAGAGTCTTTAGGCGAGGAAATCGGTTCACATTTATCGTTGCATTGTGAGAATGCACTCTTATTGAGTCCTTTTGTGGTGAGGGAGTGGGGGAAATGAAAGCAGGAGGAAAACCGTCATAGTTTTCCTACTGCTCTATATAGGTCAATTGATCTTCGATTATTTAGAGAGTGCTGCAATTGATGCCTTGATAGCGTCGATTTTCTCTTGAGCATCTGACTGCTTTTTGCGTTCGATAGCGACAACCTTTTCAGGAGCGTTTGCTACGAATTTCTCGTTGCTGAGTTTCTTCTCTACAGTAGCGAGGAAGCCTTCGTAGTAAGCAAGGTCCGCATTGAGCTTTTTGAGTTCTTCTTCGATGTTGACATTGCTTTCGAGAGGCACGCTGAATTCAGTCACGCCGACACGGAATGAAGCTGCCGTAGGGTCTTTCTCTTCAACCTTTTCGACAGCCTTAAGGTTTGCCATCTTGGTCAATACTGCTTGAAGAGTATCGTTGTATGCACCGTTGATTTGAAGCGTGAGTTCTTCCTTGTTGGCGATGTGTTTTTGAAGACGTATTGTGCGGATGCCGGCGATAATCTCCTTGAGAGTTTCAAACTCATCGATTATAGTTTGGTCGAATGTTTTAGCCTCAGGCATAAGAGAAGTCATGATGCTTTCGCCTTCGGAGCGTTGAGCGAGGTGCTGCCAAAGTTCTTCGGTGATGAATGGCATGAAAGGGTGAAGCATACGGAGTAATGCATCGAAATAGCGGAGAGTATTGTCGTAAGTGGTCTTGTCGATAGGAGTGCCGTAAGCAGGCTTAGCCATTTCGAGATACCATGATGAGAATTCGTCCCAGAAGAGCTTGTAGATAGCCATAAGCGCTTCAGAGATACGGAATTTGCTCATTAGGTCTTCCACTTCAGCGAGTGTTTTGTTGAGCACAGCGTCAAACCATTGGCATGCTTTCTGTGCATACTCAGGCTGAGCGATACTATCGTCGATGTTCCAACCCTTAACAAGGCGGAATGCGTTCCAAATCTTATTGTTGAAGTTACGACCTTGTTCGCAGAGAGCGTCATCGTATAGGATATCGTTGCCGGCAGGAGCTGCAAGCATGAGACCCATACGCACACCGTCGGCACCGAATTTCTCCATCAATTCGATAGGGTCAGGCGAGTTGCCGAGTGACTTGCTCATCTTTCGACCGAGTTTGTCGCGTACGATACCTGTGAAATATACGTTGTGGAATGGCATCTTGCCTATGTATTCGTATCCAGCCATGATCATACGGGCCACCCAGAAGAAGATTATATCCGGACCGGTCACAAGGTCGCAAGTAGGGTAGTAGTATTCGATCTCTTTATTGCCCGGATTGGTGATACCGTCGAAGAGTGATATCGGCCATAACCATGATGAGAACCATGTGTCGAGTGCACATTCGTCTTGGTGAAGGTCGTCGATGGTGAGGTCGTTGTTACCTGTCTTTTCTTTAGCTAAAGTGAGAGCTGTCTCGATGTCTTCAGCCACTACATATTGCTCTTCTTCGCCTTCGATAGAAGTGCCTATGTAGTAGGCAGGAATGCGATGTCCCCACCAGAGTTGACGGCTGATACACCAGTCTTGGATGTTTTCGAGCCAATTACGGTAGGTAGATTTGTATTTGTTAGGTACAAATTTGATGTGGTCGTCCATTACAGGAGGGAGTGCAATTTCGGCGAAGTGCTTCATGTCGATGAACCATTGCAAAGACAAGCGTGGCTCGATAGGCACATGGGTGCGTTCTGAGCAACCGACTTTGTTGACATAGTCTTCGATCTTCTCCATGAGTCCGGCTTCGATGAGGTCGGCGGTAATCTGCTTACGCACGTCAAATCGGTCCATGCCGACATACATGCCTGCAGCTTCGTTGACAGTCGCGTCGCCGTTGAAAATGTCAATAGTCTCAAGGTTGTGTTTCTTCCCAAGCATGTGGTCGTTCTGGTCATGAGCAGGAGTGACTTTAAGACAACCTGTGCCGAACTCGATTTCAACGTAGCGGTCTTCTATAACGGGGATTACACGGTTGACAAGAGGCACAATCACCTTCTTGCCCTTGAGCCATTGGTTTTTAGGGTCCTTAGGGTTGATACACATCGCTGTGTCACCCATGATTGTTTCAGGACGAGTCGTAGCAACTACAGCATAACGTCGACCTTGCTCGTCGCGGTGGACTACTTCTTCTTCAGAGCCTGTTTCACCCGAGCCATCATCTTCAGCTACGTAGTATTTGAGGTGATAGAGTTTTGATTGCTCTTCTTGATAGTATACTTCGTCATCGCTAAGTGCAGTCTGATTCTTAGGGTCCCAATTGACCATGCGAAGACCACGATATATGAGTCCCTTGTTGTAGAGATCGACGAATACTTTGATTACGCTTTCAGAACGTTTTTCGTCCATGGTAAAGGCTGTGCGATCCCAGTCGCAAGATGCACCGAGCTTTTTGAGCTGTTCGAGGATGATGCCACCATGGGTGTGAGTCCAATCCCAAGCATGCTTAAGAAACTCTTCGCGAGTGAGGTCGGTCTTCTTAATGCCTTCAGCAGCGAGCTTGTTGATGACCTTAGTCTCTGTAGCGATAGAAGCGTGGTCGGTGCCAGGTACCCAAAGAGCATTCTTGCCTTGCATGCGAGCGCGACGGATGAGGATGTCTTGAATAGTATTATTGAGCATGTGTCCCATGTGGAGCACTCCTGTTACGTTTGGCGGTGGGATAACAATCGTATATGGCTCTCTATCGTCCGGCTCAGAGTGAAACAGACGATGTTTCATCCAATACTCATACCATTTGCCTTCCACTTCGGAAGGGTTGTATTTTGTGGCTAATTCATTCATGATTTGACTTTTTTATGCAATTTACAAAAATATGTGCGAAATTAAGAAAATGTGACCAAATATCAAAGAAATAGACGCAAAAAATGCGTTAGTCTATGGGGTGAGTAAGATATTTGTTGCAAGGGTTAATTGAAAAAATAAGTGGCGAGCAAATCAGCCCGCCACTGTCAATAAATAAAAATCAATAATTTTTCTTATAGGTTTTGATTAATTTATTTATTTGATTACTACCTTTTTACCGTTTACGATGTAGAAGCCTGCAGGGAGAGCTTTCACAGCATCCTTGTCAGCGTTGTTGAGGACACGGATACCTTGGTAGTTGTAAACATTGTAAAGGCCATTTTCAGCATTTACGCTTTCGATGCTTGTACATTCGCCTGTCATATAAAGGTAGAGCTTGCCTTCTTCTACAGTGAGTGTGAATTTCACGTCCTTGTAAGAGTCAGCGACACACATTGCTGGGTTGTTGTGGTCAGGACCTACGAGTTCGTTGTTTTGGTTTACTACGAATGGGTTTTCAATAGCGATGTCGTATTGACCCATAGTGTAGCAGTTGAATAGGTCTTTGTCAACATATACCTTAAATTCGCCTGTGAATTCGTCGAATGTTACTTCATACTTGTTGTCTGTGCCTTCTACCTTATTGAAGTCTGTCATGCCCCAGTCATTCATTGCGCAAGCAAATTGATAGGTAGTTTCTTGAGGAACGGTTTCGATTGTGAGAGTCTTAGTTTCGCTGTTTACTTTACCACATTTGTATACAGTCTGGATATAGATGTCGTATGAAGTGTTTTCGTAGAAGTCGAAGTCCCAAGTGCAAGCTTGACCGTCTGCAGTGTTGTTGTCGGCAGCTTTCATGCGATCTTGATAGACGTTGTAGCGAATGAAACCAAGCTTTTTCATAGTTTCTTCATCAGCAGGAGCTTCCCATACGATACGACCATAGTTGCCATGGTAAGTAGTCGTGACACCTTCGTTGTCTGTCGCTGTAGTGGTGTAAGGAATTACTTCAGATATATAGAAGTTTTTGACTGTAGGGAGTTCTACGAAGTGAGTGTATTCTTGAACGATAGCTACGTTTTTGCCTTCGATAACTTCGCCAAGTTCGTCCATCACCATAGTTTGTACCCAATAGTCGTAAGAGCCGTTAGGAACGATTTCGTCGATGAAAGTGAATGTGCCTGTTGCAGCATCGTAAGCATCTGTGTCTGTTGAAAAAATGCGACCGATTACGATCCCCTTGCGATATATGTCGAATGCAACTTGTTGAGTCAATGCGTATGTAGGAGGCACGATAGAGAGCTTAGCTGTGTTGACAGCATCTTCAACAGGAGTGATAGTCAAGCCCGGAGCAAACATTTCGTCGAATTCAGTAGATTCGGTGATAGTGTAAACCATGTTCTTAGACCAGCCTGGAGTTGTAGCCCATTCGTCCCATACATAGTCGTGACGTACTACGCGATTAGGATTTTCTACTTCAGGAGTGTATTCTGTGTAGAGTTCTTCAAACCAATATTCTTCCTTCACTTGGTTGCCGTCTTCGTCAACACTTGTTTTAGATTTCCACTTGAATTCTTGGTATTTAGCGAGGAACTTGTCGTTGTATGTCCATACGAAGCGATCTGTTAGTTTTTCGCTGTAGTTAGTGCGCACTTCTTCAATCATGTTGCCATTTTCGTCGTAAGTGAGTACAGCAGTGTATTGGTAATTAGAGAATTCGCCATCAGCTGTAACCTTAGTAGGTTTGCCATTTACGAAGTCGCTATAGCTGAGACTCCAAAGCACATAGTAGTCTGTCTTGTCGCCATTTTGGTTGCGGTCGTAAGAGTCAAGTTGGAGTCGAGTGTATTTTACTTTGTTGCCATCAGCATCGTATTCGTAAGCGTATTGGCAGTTTTCGCCTACACAATCTTCGAGGATGAGTTGACCGAGGTCGTTGTAGTAATAGTTGATACGGTCGTAGCTTTCTTTGTAAGCGAGGTCTTCGCCGTCAAAGATGCCATATTGTTCTGTCCAACTTGTTACGAGTTGACCGGCTTCGTTGTAGTTGTATTGTTTGTAGCGTTCGAGTTGGTAAGTTGCTTCATCATCGGCTACAGGAGCACCTGTTTCGCTGAGGAGCTTGCCGTATGAAGCTTCACGAATGAGTTGATTCTTATCGTTGTAGAAAGAGTAAGTCTTATATGTGCAACCTGTTGGGTCAACGCCAAGAACGTCGCCGATAGTTTCTACGACTTTCACCTTGTAAGAGTCGTTTTCAGGCACTACAGGGTCCGGTTCTTCGACAACTTCACCGTCAGCTGAAGACTTAGCAAAGCAGATACCAGTAGAAAGGTTCTTAAGTTTTTTAAGTGCGTTGGTCTTGTATGTCATAGAGCAATCTGCAGGGTCAATTTCAGCGATTGCGTTTTCACCTGTGCCACATATATAAAGCAACTTACCATTGTCTTGGAGAGCCATTGCGACGTTACTATTGATGCTTGTCTTCATGTCTGTAAGATCACCAACTTCAGTTACTGCACCTGTAGCGACATTAATCTTATAGAGTTTTTTGATGTAGCCACCGCTGTATTTGATGCTGATAGCGTAGATGTTGCCATTGTTGTCTGAAGCGAATGCGTTAAGGAAGTCGTAGTCGGTCTTCTTGTTTGTATCTGTGTTGTCGTAGAAGCGAGATACTTCAGTGAGACGACAAGTCTTAGGATTACATTCAAAGATGCCGTGGAAAGCCTCAGTTTTGTCTTCATCTGTGTTGTAGAATGCAGCGTCAGCCATAACGTAGAGCTTTTTAGCTACTTGGTCGTAAGCCATACCGAGGATATTGACACGGTCTTTGTCTGTGAGTTCAAATCCGAAGCGGAAGTTGCCGATTACGGTCTTAGTGTTCGTAGCGCAGTTGAGCGATACCAATTGAGTGCCGTTGCCTTCAATGATAGCGTAGTAGATGTCTTCTACCAATATGCCGTGAAGCACTGAATAATTGAAGTTTTCATCAGAGAAAGCGATTTCAGTGATTGTCTGAGGGGCAGAAAGATCGATGCCATAGATCACTCCATTGCCATCACCGATGCCTGTCTTAGATTGACCTGCAGCGAGATAGATTGTCTGACCCATCGCGCTTAAACCAATAAAGAGGCTTAGTAGGGAAAGTAAAAATTTTTTCATAAAAAGTGATTAAAAATAGTTATTTTAATTATTTATTTAAGTATTGATTCCTTGTTTAAAAATGTTGTTCATGGTGTTAATGTATAACGGATGCAAATATACGAATATTTTATATAGTTGTAATACAATATGAATGATTTAGATAGGAATTTATTTAAAAAGAGAAATATAGACTAATAAAACCGTAAAAAAGAACAATATGATAATATGTGTTTTATGGAATTATACACTCAATTTACAAAAATCAAATCTGTCGTGAGCGATATAAAAAATGTATAAGGTATGTTGGCGCTTAAAAAATATATTAGTAATAAGATGTGGAAATCAAAATTTAAAAAAGCTCAAGATTTGGAGTATGCTCTAGTAATGATTTTTTATTACTTCGTGGATGGCAAAATGAATAAGGTGATAATCTAAAAAAATATGTTTCTGATAAAATATGTATCAAAAATGTAGGAAACGCCGTTTCAGAGTTTGATGTTATTTTTTTTTGTTGTAAATTCGCAATCAAATAATTATGTTATGAATCTTAAAATAAGATATGTATTCATTGTGTTGTCATTGTTGTTATGTTCTGAAACGAACTTAACGGCGGACGATTTCAATCCTAAAAGAGAGTTTAGAGGTGCATGGCTTCATGTCATCGGTCAGTCGCAGTATCAAAAAAAATCGACAAAAGAGTGTAAAAAATATATATCATCGCAGCTCGATAAGTTGTGTGATGCAGGATGTAACGTAGTGATTTTTCAGGTAAGACCATGTGCTGATGCCGTCTATAAATCAGATTTGGAACCATGGAGTGAATGGTTGACAGGGAAGCGAGGCAGGCAGCCAAATCCAATCTGGGATCCAATGCAATACACAATCGATGAAGCACATAGACGAGGAATGGAATTTCATGCATGGCTGAATCCTTATCGTGTCACGTCATCGTCAAAAGAAGTGTTGCCGGAAAATCATTTATCGAATAAGCAACCACATCGTTTTTTTAGATATAATGGACAAATATTTTTTGATCCGGCATATCAAGAAAATAGAGAGTATATTTGTAATATAATTGAAGATATATTGAAGCGGTATGACGTTGATGGGTTGCATATCGATGATTATTTTTATCCTTATCCAAACGGAAAAGTCAAATTCAATTCAGACTCAGAAAGTTATGCCAAATTTGGGGAGGAAATGAATATTGGCGATTGGCGACGAAAAAATGTCGATCTGCTTATCGAAATGTTGCATAACCGGATAAAAGAAGTAAAGCCTTGGGTAAGATTTGGAGTCAGTCCGTTTGGAATATGGCGCAATAAAAAATCTGACCCAAGAGGTAGTGATAGCAATGGATTACAAAACTACGACGATTTGTATGCTGATGTTTTATTATGGGATCAAAAAGGATGGGTTGACTATTTTGCACCTCAACTCTATTGGCAATTGGATTTGGCTGCAGCACCAAGTCGGAAATTAGTGAAATGGTGGAATGATAATATAAAAAATGCCGATTTATATATCGGTCAGGAAGTGAAACGAACAATGGACACTGCCGATCCAAGTAATAACGATGATGACGAACTTGATACAAAAATGAAATTATCAAGAACGTACAAAAATATAAAAGGGAATATCTGGTGGCATGGCTATTGGGTGACGGAGAACTATAAGGGCGTGGCTGATTCGTTGTCTTTAAAATATCAATCAACATTAGCACTGCCTCCTATCTATGGACAAACAGAGAAGTGCCCTCCGAAAATTGATAATATTCGAATAGAACGAGAAGGAGAAGATATTTTTTTGACATGGGATAATCCGAAAAATTTTGCAGGATATGGAGAAGAAACAGATTATCACGATATGAAAGAAACAGATGTGATACGATATGCTGTCTATCAATTCTACGAAGGTGAAACAATTGATATTGAAGATTCTCAGACAATAATTGCGATAACGCCTTTCAATCGTCTTCGTATATATGAAGATACAGGTGTTACTTATGTGGTAACGGCTCTTGACAGAATGAACAGAGAAGGCCGTCAGTCGGTTTTGAAAAGATAGGCAGACAAGTTTATGCTTAATGTCATAAAGTTGAAGAATTTATCTGTCAGAAATATGCAGTAGAATATGAAATATGAAGAAACCTCCTTAAATTATCTAAAAAAATAGATGATTTTTGGTGGTATCGTCTCGTTTTAGTAATTTTGCAACAATAATAAATCAAGGTTGCGAAAAATTAAATTAAAGCAACGTTATAGTAAATAAAAAATACGATAATGGCAAAACAGGAAGATGTATTCAAGACGATAGTGTCGCACGCTAAAGAATACGGATTTGTATTCCAATCAAGTGAAATTTATGATGGACTTTCAGCTGTCTATGATTATGGACAAATGGGGGTAGAGCTTAAAAATAATATCAAACGTTATTGGTGGGAAGCGATGACAATGCTCAACGATAATATTGTGGGTATAGATTCTGCAATCTTTATGCACCCAACAATATGGAAAGCTTCTGGTCACGTGGACGCATTTAACGACCCGTTGATTGATAACCGCGACTCAAAAAAACGCTATCGTGCCGATGTACTCATTGAGGACGAAATGGGCAAGATGGAAGAAAAAATAAACAAAGAAGTAGCGAAAGCAGCTAAACGTTTTGGAGAAAGTTTTGATGAAGCTATGTTCCGTCAGACTAATCCACGTGTGCTCGATATTCAAACTAAAATAGACCAACTTCGTGATCGTTTTGCAAAAGCAATGACAGATAACGATCTTGAAGACCTTAAGCAAATAATACTTGATTATGAAATTGTTTGTCCGATAAGCGGAACACGCAACTGGACCGATGTGCGTCAATTCAACCTCATGTTTAAGACCGAAATGGGCTCGACAGCTGATGGGGCAATGGACGTCTATCTTCGTCCGGAAACGGCTCAAGGTATTTTCGTCAATTATTTAAATGTACAAAAAACAGGTCGTATGCGTATCCCATTCGGTATCGCACAAATAGGTAAAGCATTCCGTAATGAAATCGTTGCTCGACAGTTCATCTTCCGTATGCGTGAATTTGAACAAATGGAAATGCAATTCTTTGTGCGTCCGGGCGAAGAACTAAAATACTTCGATTTCTGGCGTGAAACTCGTATGAAGTGGCATAAGGCTCTTGGTATGGGTGATGAAAAATATCGCTATCACGACCATGAAAAATTAGCTCACTATGCTAATGCTGCAACTGACATCGAATTTAAGATGCCTTTCGGATTCAAAGAAGTGGAAGGTATTCACTCTCGTACAAATTTCGACCTCTCACAACACGAAAAATTCTCAGGAAAGAAGATTCAGTACTTCGATCCGGAACTCAACGAAAGCTACACTCCGTACGTAATCGAGACATCTATCGGTGTTGACCGTATGTTCCTTACTGTGATGTGCTCATGCTACGAAGAACAGGCTCTCGAGAATGGCGACAGTCGAGTAGTGCTCCATTTTCCACCGGCATTGGCTCCTGTTAAATGTGCTGTGCTTCCATTGCTCAAGAAGGACGGTCTTCCTGAAAAAGCACGCGAAATCCAACACAAACTTCGCTTCGATTTCACTTGCCAATATGATGAGAAGGACTCTATCGGTAAGCGTTATCGTCGTCAAGACGCAATCGGTACGCCATATTGTATCACTGTCGATCACCAAACTCTTGAGGATAACACAGTTACTCTCCGTCATCGCGACTCTATGGAGCAAGAACGTGTAGATGTCGATACATTGGCACAACGTCTTGGTAGCGAAGTGAGCCTTAATAATCTTCTTAGAAAATTGTTGTAATTTAACCTATAATAAAAATGAGAAAAATAATTTCAAAAATAGTATTTGCTATCGTAGCTCTATTGTCATGCATGTCATTGACTTCATGTGACTACAACTCATTGGTTGAACAAGAGCAAAGTGTAGAACAAGCATGGGCGCAGGTTGAAAATCAATACCAACGTCGTGCAGATCTCATTCCTAATCTTGTCAACACTGTCAAAGGTTACGCAGAGCATGAAAGTGAAACATTGCAGAGCGTAACTAATGCACGTGCCGGACTTACAGATGCTTATAATAATGCTCAAGCTATCTCCGGCGAGCAGGCGACAGCATCGGAAGAATCGCTTCAGCAATATCAGCAAGCGCAAAATGCACTTAAGGGTGCACTCGATATTTATGTCAATGCTGTACGTGAGGCGTATCCTGATTTGAAAGCAAATCAAAACTTCAACAATTTGCAGACTCAACTTGAAGGAACAGAAAATCGTATCGCAACAGAAAGAATGCGCTATACAGAAGCTGTAAAGAACTTCAATACAGCGATTAAAAAATTCCCTACAGTTATTTATGCCGGTTGGTTTGGATTTGAAGAAAAACCTCAATTTAAGGCAGAAGAAGGTGCATCAAAAGCTCCGGAGGTTCAATTCTGATAGATTATGAAATTTATAAAATTAATATTACCGATAGCAAGCATCATTATACTCTCTTCTTGTTTGGGTACAGAGGAAAATCAATATGATGCTTGGCGTTCTGAGAATATTCAATGGATGGCGCAAGAAGAATCACGCACCAATCCCGATGGGACTCCCTATTATGAACGCGTTCAAGCACCATGGGATTTCCAAGGCTATGTGCTTATGAAATGGCACAACGATCGCAAAGCTACAGAGAAGAATTTGTCGCCAATGTCCAACTCTACCATCGATATGAAGTATCATGGTCGTCTCATCACAGGCGAAGCGTTTGACTCTTCGTATTTGCGCACTCAGCCGCGCGATAGTGTTTTCCGCACCAAACTGAACAATACTATAAATGGGTGGATTATCGGTGTCAGTCAGATGCACATCGGCGACTCTTGCACTATCGTAATACCTTATATGCAAGGCTATGGTGCAAGTGGCTCTGGAAGTAGCATCAAACCTTATTCCAACCTTATCTTCGATGTCAAACTCGTTGATATTCCGGGCTATGAGAAACCTGTTGCCTATTGAAAGAAGAAAAATTGAATAAATGCAGGGGGTAAGAAGAAATTCTTACTCCCTTTGTTTTTAGTTAGAACAGATGCAATAGATCGGAATTTGTTGTCGGTTTGGCAACTATTAGATTGCATTTGAGTATTCAGTCGTTAAAATTTTTGAGAGTCTTGTGTAACAAAAGTCAAAATAAATTCGTCTATATAGTGAAGAGCTTTTCAAGTGAGTAGATAAATACGATTAATAAATTTAAAATAATTGATAATGAAAAAGATTTTGATTGCTATCGTAATAATGTTAGGCGCATTATCGGCAGAGGCTATAACAATAGATGAATTTTTTCAACAAGCAAAAACGATAGAAAGTGCAGAATACACTAAAATATCGAAAATGATGCTTGCAATAGTGAAGAAAGGAATAAAAAGCGTCGAATTATTAGAGATAGAAAACTTGACTGAATCGGAGTTGCAAAATTTAGTTAAGTTATGCGATGAAATTTCGTTAAATGATGAGATAAGTTTGATTAAGCAAGACGATGAGGCGGAGAAAATGCGTATTTGGATGCAAGTGGAAGGATCTGATTTTAAACTGTTGATTTTGAGTATTGATACAGAAAATGGCAGGTCAGACTGTGATATAGCAATGATGCTTGCAGATAAGAAACTTTTGGAAGACAAGGAATTTATAAAGTTTGAAAAGATGAAATAATGGATGCAGTCACATTTAAGCAAATAGTCACTCCTCATTATAAGGAAATGTATCGAGTGGCATTGGCGGTGACAAGAAATTCAGATGATGCAGAAGATGTAGTGCAAGATGTTCTTGAGAGATTGTGGATTAAACGTAATGATATAGAGATAGAGTCAAAACAAAAGGGTTTCTTTATATTATGTGCCAAGCGTCAGGCAATCGACCATATTAAGAGACACAATTTAAATATGGGAAAAATCAACGAAGAGGCTATGATGGTATGCGACAATGATTCAACCGATAGAGTGTTGGAAGAGCAGGATCATAAATATTCAATAGACCTGATGTTGAAAAAATTATCTAAACAAACTCAAGATATAATGCGACTGCGAATTTTCGGTGAATGTGAAATATCAGAAATCGAAGAAATCACAGGCATGTCGAATGAAAGCATCAGAACCAATTTGTCGCGAGCAAGAAAGAAATTGAGAGAAATGCATCAGATGTTAAACAGATGATTGATAGAAAGATGAATAATAAAGCAGAAGAAATAAAAGAGTTGTTGGCACTCTATTATGAGGGAAAAACGACAAAATCGCAAGAGGATATGCTTTATGAGTATTTTGCGAGTAATTCTGTCCCGGAAGAATTGTCAATCGATAAAGAGATTTTTTGCTCATTGACATCGTCAATGGATTCGATAGAATTGCCTGAAGGTTTTGAGCAACGAATGGATAGAGCCATCGATTGCGCTTCGAATGAAAATCGTCGTAAGAGAATTATAGCCGGTGGTGTCAGACGTAGGATAATATATGTGGCGGCAAGTTTGATGCTATTAGTCGCCGGATTGTCAATAATCTTTTATGAGTCTTCGCAAAATCCATACGAGGTGACAGACCCCAAAATAGCTTATGCGAAAACAGAGGAGGCATTATTGAAGGTGTCGGAACATCTGAAGAAAGTAGATAGTGAAATAGCAAAAGCAGATAGATTGTTAAGTAAATTAAATAAAGAATCAAAATGAAAAAAGTTTTAAATTTCATAATAGTGTTGTGTGTGGTCATATTTTGTTCGCAAGATATGAAAGCAAAATCTGCACTTGAAAGTATTGCAGATATAGATGGCGTAGAATATATTTATATATCGGAGTCCATGCTTGGTTCAATGGGTTGCGATCAAATAATGAGCGCTTATAATTTGGGGGAAGTGGCAGCTTCATTGACAAGCCTTGAAATTTTGGAATGTGATTTGGTTGAAAGTGAAAAAGAACTTGATCTAATACGTGAGAAGTTAGCTTCAATAACAAAAGAAATGCTTCTGATGTCGAAAATAAAAGAAGATGATGAAACTGTTACAATTTATACGCGTAAAGAGGGAGATGTAACGACCCAAATGCTTTTGATAGTAGATGCCGTAGAAGAAATATCGGTCATATACTTGAAGGGCAAAATAAATAGTGAAGCAATCAAGAATTTGTCATACTTATAGATTTAATTATAAAAATAACTGCCGGAGAGGGAAACCTCTTCGGCAGTTATCATTTATATGAAATTTGCTTATTTGATTACACCGAGTTTTTTACCCACCTTGATAAATGCGTCGATTGCGCGATCGAGGTGTTCGCGTTCGTGACCTGCAGAAAGTTGAACGCGGATACGAGCTTGATCTTTCGGTACTACAGGATAGTAGAAACCTGTCACGTAGATACCTTCTTTCTGCATTTCAGCAGCGAAGTCTTGAGAAAGTTTCGCATCGTAAAGCATTACTGCGCAGATCGCTGATTGAGTTGGCTTAATGTCGAAACCTGCAGCGAGCATTTTGTCGCGGAAGTAAGTGACGTTGCCCATCAACTTGTCGTGAAGTTCATTGCTTTCCTTAAGCATGCGGAACATTTCGATAGATGCGCCTACGATAGCAGGAGTCAAAGAGTTAGAGAATAAGTATGGGCGAGAGCGTTGACGAAGCATGTCGATGATTTCTTTGCGACCTGTAGTGAAACCACCCATAGCGCCACCGAATGCCTTACCGAGTGTGCCTGTGAAAATATCCACCTTGCCGTAGCAGTCGTATTGCTCTGCAACACCGTGACCTGTAGGACCAACAACACCTGCAGAGTGGCTTTCGTCAACCATTACGAGTGCGTCGTACTTTTCAGCCAATTCGACGATTTTGTCCATAGGAGCTACGTTACCGTCCATTGAGAATACACCGTCAGTAGCGATGATGCGGAAACGTTGAGCTTGAGCTTCTTGGAGGCAACGTTCGAGGTCTGCCATGTCAGCATTAGCATAGCGATAGCGTTTAGCCTTGCAAAGACGCACACCGTCGATGATAGAAGCGTGGTTGAGAGCGTCGCTGATGATAGCGTCTTCTTCTGTCAACAATGGTTCGAAAAGGCCACCATTAGCATCGAAGCAAGCAGCGTAGAGAATAGTGTCTTCTGTTTGGAAGTAATCGCTAATTGCTCGTTCAAGTTCTTTGTGAAGGTCTTGAGTACCACAGATGAAGCGCACAGATGACATACCATATCCGTGAGTATCCATTGCGCGTTTAGCAGCATCTATAAGATTCTTGTTGTCAGAAAGACCAAGATAGTTGTTGGCACAGAAGTTAAGTACTTCACCCTCAGTTCCGGCTACATTGATTCCTGCCTTTTGAGGAGTTGTGATAAGACGTTCATTCTTGTAGAGTCCGGCATCCTTGATGTCTTGTAACTCTTTGGTCAAGTGAGACTTAAAAGCATTGTACATATTAATTAGATTTAAAGTGAAATTATTTTGCTCCAAAATTAGTGATTTTTTGCGGAATTTGAATTAAATTTGCAGAAAATTTTTAATATAACTTAATACAACCGATTTATTCTTATCACAATGAAGAATGTTTTGATAATCGGAGCTACCGGTCAGATCGGCACGGAGCTTACCATGAAGTTACGCAACGAGTATCCTAACGGACAAATCGTAGCAGGTTACATCCCAGGCGCAGAACCTAAAGGCATCCTTGCTGAAAGCGGTCCGTCTGAAGTAGTTGACATCACTAATCCTCAGCAGATTGCCGATGCTGTCGACAAATACAAAGTCGACACTATCTACAACCTTGCTGCGCTCCTTAGTGCAACAGCCGAAGCTAAGCCACAACTCGCTTACAAGATCGGTCTCGGCGGTCTTTACAACACTCTTGAAGTGGCTCGTGAAAAGAATTGTGCTGTGTTCACTCCAAGCTCAATCGGTTCATTCGGTAAAGATACTCCTAAGGACAATACACCTCAAGACACAATCCAACGCCCTGACACTATCTATGGAGTGACTAAGGTTGCAGGTGAATTGCTTTCTGATTACTATGCCCGTCGTTTTGGAGTTGATACACGCTCAGTGCGTTTCCCAGGTCTTATTTCATACGTAGCGCCTCCGGGTGGTGGTACAACAGACTACGCTGTTGATATCTACTATCATGCAGTGAAGGGTGAAACTTTCAAATGCCCGATTGCTGCCGGTACGTTCATGGACATGATGTACATGCCTGATGCTCTTCGTGCTTGTATCGAAATCATGGAAGCTGATCCTTCTCGTCTTGTTCATCGCAACTCATTCAACATCGCTGCAATGAGTTTCGATCCGGAAATCATCTACAAGAAGATTCAAGAGCACGTGCCTGGTTTTAAGATGGAATATGAGTTTGACCCTCTTCGTCAAGCTATTGCTGATTCTTGGCCTAATTCTTTGGACGACTCTTGCGCTCGCAACGAGTGGGACTGGAAGCCTGAGTTTGACCTTGAAGCAATGACTGTCGATATGCTCAAGAACCTTCGCGAAAAACTTGGTATTAAATAAGAATTATCTTAGATAAATGAATTAGCCCTAAAAGTTATGCTTTTAGGGCTTTTTATAATTTGAGAGGTGTTTATTTTGATAGCTGGTCGATTACGCTATTTGCCTCTGGCAATACGATTTCGTATTCTGCTTAGTGTCTCTTGTGAAATGTTGAGGTATTGAGAGATATATTTGAGGGGTATTTTAGATATTGTTTCTTTGCCACGCATCTTGATGTATTGCATATAGCGAGTGTAGGCATCGCCTATACCTGTCAGTGTTGCTCGTTTTTCGAGTGTGTAGAGTTGATAAAGCTGATAGTGAGATTGCCATCGCATTAAGTCGGGACACTCGTCGCAGAGTTTCCAGAAATCATCGAATGAGATGCTTAATACTGTCACATTGCCCAGAGCTTCGTATGATGTCTGAGACGGCTGACCATAGACCACTGAAGCCAATGAGGTGAAAAGGTTGCCCTCAATTCCGAATAATAATGTAGTTTCAGTTGCTTCATCGAGGTTTTCATAGAAACACCTGACAATTCCCTTTTCGATAATAAAGAAATGATTGGAGACGGCTCCCTGAGTGATTATTCTCTCTCCCTTAACAAATGTTTCACGATTCAACGAAGTTTGCAGACGCTCAAGTGTTGCGTCCTCTATATGATATATTTTGCGAAATGATTTAGCTAAATCCATACTCAAACTGATAGTTAAAATCTTAATTTATGTACAAAGGTAATAAAATTTAGTTAAAAAACGATAAATTGACATATATCAAATTTTTAAAAAAATTTTTCTCATAACTTTGCATGCAAAATAAGATTGCGTACTGTCAAGGAATAATGGGCTCAACCCTTGCAACAGTCTAACTTTAGAGCCTTTATGGAATCAAAATGAAAAGATTTTTTACAATTCTGATGGCAATTTGGATTTGTCTTTCTGTGGCAAAGGCAGATGCTCTGTATTCCACAGATTTCTCGACTCAAGAAGAGTTTGATCGGTGGACGATTGTTAACGTTAATGAAGACGATAAGACTTGGTCGTTTGATGAATTGGGTGATCCGTCTAAAATTTTCTACAGCTATCACGGCACTAACTCAGCCGACGACTGGTTTATCTCTCCTGCTATCACACCGACTGAAAGTGGTACTGTAGCTATCAACTATGTAGTTTATGGTAGCTCATACGTTGAGAAATTAGAAGTGATGGCCGGCAATGCAGCCACTGTCGAAGCAATGACCACTCGTCTCAGCGATGTGAATTCGCTTATGGCAGAAAAGACAAGCTTTGTTTGTCTCTTAGACGTTACAGCCAACCAACCTTTCCACATTGGTTTCCATGCAGTCAGCGATCCTGACAAATGGCGTCTCTATTTGTGTAATTTGACAGTAAACTTTACAACAAACCCTGTTGACCTTCAGACTGCCGGTTTTGTCAGCCCTACAAGCAACTTTGGACTCGGACAAGAGACTGTGACCATTAAGGTTAAGAATTCAGGCAAGGTGCCGGTTGACTCATTCGATGTCTCTTTCTCAGTTGATGATACAACGGTTGTGACAGAGACTGTCAACCAAACTTTAGCTGTTGGCGAAGAGATGGAATACACTTTTACTGCCAAGGCTGACCTTTCTCAGCCACGTAAATTATTCACATTGAAGGCTTGGACTTCTCATGCAGATGATATTAACCCTGCGAATGATGCTTGCACAACTGAGGTGCTACACAAAGCACCGGCTACAGTACCATATTTTATGGGATTTGAAGCGTCGGAATATACAGATGGTATTACTTTCTTTAATCTAAATGAAGATGATGGTAATTGGAATTTATATGCTGATCCATATTGGAGTCTTGCTCATACAGGAGACTATTGTTTGGCATATAATTATGATAAAAATAATAATGGTGATGACTGGGCAATCCTTGAACCGATCACTATCGAAGAAGCCGGATACTATGTGTTGAAATTCTGGTACTCAGGTGATGATACTCATCCTGAAAAACTTTCAGTATATTATGGTAATGATGCAACTCCGGAAGCGATGACCAATAAGATTGTTGAATATGCTCCATTTGCACGTAGTGCTTACGAAGAGTCAATAAATATTATCTATATCGATGAACCACAGACAATTAATATCGGTTTCTATGCTTTTAGTGATAAGGATGAGAATTGGTTGTGTATTGACGATGTTACATTTGAAAAGATCGACAGCGAAGCTGCGGATATCATGGTAACGCCTATTACTAACCCTGTCGGATACGTTCATGCGGGCACAAATAAGGACGTGAAGTTTAAGCTCCGCAATGTAGGTATTAAAGATACTAATACCAAACTCACAGTGAAGGTAGACGAAACTGTATTATTCGACGACGAAGTAGTTATCCTCGCACAGGAAATTAAAGATTTTTCAGTGGCAAATGCTTTGGCTAATCTTGAAGTAGGCGTTCACAATATTACAGTGACTACAGTGACTGCTGATGACGCAAACGAAGACAACAATTCACAAGAATTAACATTCACAGTTGTAGGTACTCCTGTTATTGGTTGGGACTTTGAAGATGGTCAGATGCCTTCAGACTTTGCATTCCGCGTAGAAGATGAAGGTACAGTCAATCCATCTGCAGGCGAAGAATTTAATGAATATGGTTGGGGTATCTTCAATATCGCTACTCACGAACTCTATGGTGAGCATATGCTCGCAGGTACATCATGGCTTGACGGCACTGAAAAGGCTGATCGTTGGTTGATTCTCCCTCCATTCAAGCCTACTGAAGACTCTCACCTCGTTTGGGACGTAGCTTCATTCAATCCTAACTTCCTCGAAAGCTATGCAATCATGATTTCAAACAACGGTGACGACTCATGGTATTATTTCACAGAAGAAGAATATATCCAAGAATCTGCCGAGTTTAAGACTCGTGGTATCGACCTCAGCGAATATAATGGTCAAAACATTTACATCGCATTCCGTCTACGTTCAAAGAATTGCGAACACCTCATCCTCGACAATATCGAACTCCACGGTGGCAGCTTGGTAGAACTCCTCGACGTGACAGCGACTGCAGACCCTGCTGAAGGTAAGGTAGAAAAACTTGACAAGTTCACTGTGACATTCGAAAATGTAGAATCAGTGGCTATCGAGCAATACTCTTACTATCCTCCTTACATCGCATCTGTGGCAGAAGACGGCACATTGAGCCAAATCGCATCTGCTAAGATGACAACTGTGGAAGGTCAGCCAACTCAACTCAGTATCGAGATTACACAAGAAGGCATGACAGAAATTACAGCCGACGGCAAGTATGCTCTCGTTATCCCTCGTAAGGATCTCATCTTCAATGGCGACAACAAGCTCCTCATCACTGCCAAGGAATTTGTATTCCACTACCAAATCGGAACGATTGCTGATGGTGCATTGCCAATCTCAATCTCTCCGGCATCAGGTAGCACAGTGAAGGAACTCAGCACTATCGTGTTTGAATTCAGTGCTGCAGACTATCCTAACACTATGGATTACGACTCTTCAAAGAATCCAATGCTTTATAACGAATCAGGCGAAGTGGTAGCAGAAGGACACATGGGTTTTGCTGATGCAGCAACATATA